>JANQEJ010000348.1 GCA_028278425.1 Planctomycetota bacterium
AGACGACCATCGCCGTCAGTCGCGTGGTCTCGTTCATCGTCCCGACGAGGGCCTTCCAGGTGAACCGACGATTGACGGCCGCGAGCCCCATCGCGCCCACGGCGCCGAGCGCTCCGGCCTCGGTCGGTGTCGCGATGCCGCGGAAGATGCTCCCGAGGACCAGCAGGATGAGAACGAGCGGCGGGATCAGGACGAGGACGACGCGTCCGAGGAGCTTCGCGGCGTCGATCTCGCGCTCCTCCCGGGGTAGTGCCGGCGCGGAGCGGGGTTTGACGAGGGCGACGAAGGCCACGTAGATGCCGTACATCGCCGCGAGCATCACGCCGGGGGTGAGCGAGCCGACGAAGAGGTCGCCGACGCTGACGCCGAGCTGGTCGGCCAGGACGACGAGGACGACGCTCGGCGGCACGATCTGTCCGAGCGTTCCCGAAGCGGTGATCACGCCCGACGACAAGGTGTCCGAGTAGCCGTAGCGCAGCATCACGGGCAGCGAGATCATCCCCATCGCCACCACCGACGCGCCGACGACGCCGGTCGCGGCCGCCAGCAACGCTCCGACGAAGACCACGGCGAGCGCGAGACCGCCGCGCATCGGGCCGAAGAGCATCCCGATGGTCGTCAACAAGTCCTCGGCCAACTTCGACTTCTCCAGCATCGTGCCCATGAAGATGAAGAAGGGCACGGCGAGGAGGACCTGGTTCGACATCACGTCGAAGATGCGCAGTGGGAGCGCGTTCAGGAGCGACCACTCGAAGTAACCGGTGCTGACGCCGATCACGGCGAAGATCAGCGCGGTTCCTCCGAGCGAGAAAGCCACCGGATACCCCGAGAAGATCAGGACGAAGGCGATGAGGAACATCACCGGTCCCAGCCAGTCGCCGCTCATTCCCCTTTCGTCTCCGCGCCATCGGTTCCGGCGAGGACGGCCGCTCGCTTGATCGCCTCCGAGATCCCCTGAAGAAAGAGCAGGGCGAACGAGAGCGGGATCACGCCGATGATCGGCCAGCGCAAGAGCCCGCCGGGGTCGGGTGAGTCCTCACGTATCTTGAAGGAGTTCCACCAAAACGGGAACGCCACCCAGATCACGAGGGCGCAGAACGGCAGCAGGAAGATCAACGTCCCGGTCAGGTCGATGGCCGCCCGCGCGCGCTTCGAGAGCCGTCCGAACAGGACGTCGACGCGCACGTGCTCGTCCCGCTGGAGCGTGTAGGCCGCTCCCAGGAGGAACACCAGGCTGAACAGGTACCACTGGAGCTCGTTGTAGGTGTTCGACGAGAGGTCGCGTCCGATGAACCGCCCCAGGTAACGCGCCACGGCGTTGAACGCCGTGACGAACACCATCAGGACGGCCATCCCGCCGACCACCCAACCCAGAGAGCGGGACACGCGATCGATGCCGCGCGAGACGTAGAGCAGGCCTTTCATCCCGGACGAGGAGCGCGGCCGGAGACTACCCGAGGAGGCCTCTTCGAGGCTGCCCTCGATCGAAAATAGCCCCGCGCGGGAGGAGTAAGGGGGGCGCCCCAAACCCCCCGATCTCCATGACCTCCACCGCCGCCGTCGAGCGCCCCGGCTTCTTCACCGTCGCGATCTTCCTCCACGTCCTGGAGGGCTTCCTTCTTTTGCTCGCGTCGGTCCTGGGGCTCGTCGGGCTCGGCATCGGCTTCATCGCCGTCGCGATCAACGTCGACGGCGAGGAGGCGGCCTGGGCGATTTTCGGCATCGGGCTTGGCGCCGCCGTGATGGCGGGGCTCTTCTTCTTCGGGCTGCTGATCCTCTTCCTCGCGTACAAGGCCTGGGGCATGGGCCGCGTCTGGATCTGGGCGTTGATCGTCTTCGCCCTGCTCGCGAGCGCGTCCGGGTTCGGGCTGATCGTCGCCGTGCTGACGGTGATCGGCGGCGTGCAGGCGCTGGAGAAGGCGACCGGCTAGGTGCCGCCAGCGAAGAGGTTCTTCACGAGCTTCTTCCGCTTCTTCTTCTTGAGGGTCTCGAGGAGCCCGTCCTCCAGCTCGCGGAAGGTGTAGTAGCGCACCTTGTTGATCCGCCGCCGGACGTCCTTCTCGTCGAGGTAGTTGATCGCGTCACCGATCGCCTTCGGCCCGACCTCCTCGTGAAGCGCGCGGAAGAGCGCCGAGATGCCCTCGCGCGAGGTAGTGTTCGGCGGGACGTCCTCGAACTCCTTCTCAAACGCTTCGTACGAACGCCAGCGCTCGTCCCGAATGCCCTTCATGAAGCGGGACTTCTTGTGCTTCTCCGCGACGTACTCGCACACGACCACGCCGGTGTAGTGCGCCCAGACGTGCTTGTCCTCCTCGTTCGCCCGGTCGCCCCACATCGCGATGACGTGGCCGAGCTCGTGGCAAAGGCCGTAGAAGAGGAACTTCCCGTCCGACGTCGGCGAAACGAGCTCGTCGGCGTTGACGATGGGAAAGTCGATCTCCGAGTGGTACTCGAACTGCGGCGCGAAGTGCGGCGGCCGCTCGATCTTCTCCTCGAGGTGGATACGCACGCGGAGCTTCTTGCCCGGGACCTTGCTGAACTCCTCGAAGCCGAACACCTCGTCGTAGCCCTCGAGCACCGCCTGGAAGACCTCCGAGAAGTGCTCGAGGTAGTCCTCGTCCACACCCCTGCCCCGGAGCTGGAAGCGTGGGCGGGTGATCGCCGCCCCGAGGTCGTACTCCCTGAACTCGGACCTGGCGAGGCGCTCCTTCGCGCGGTTGAAGTCCTCGATCCGGTCGAGCTCGAGGGCTTTCTCGGCTACGTAGACGAGCCCCTCGAGAAGACCGGGCGAGTCCTCCAGCGCGATCAGCTTGTCCAGCGCCTTCGCGGCCTTCGCCGGGAGCTTCGCCGCGAGCTCCGCCTCGGTGCCCTTCGGGTTGCGCGCGTGCGCGGCGTTGAGCTTGTCGACCGCTTCCGCGTAGATCTCGGCCTGCTTGCTCGCCTTGTCGTCGTCGGTCGGGCAGAACGCGAGAGCGAAGGCGGCGAGGAGCGTGATCATGGCGGCACCAGCCTAACGCGGGTTGAATGGGGCGTCCGCCCGCGCGTAGCCGGCGCCATTGGAGGATCCACGATGTCCGACCCCAGCCCCCTGCCGCTTCACGAAGAGGTTCTGCTGCTCGCCCTGCGCGACGAGGAGGGAACCATCGCCTCCGGCACCATGCCCCAGGTCGCGATCGGCGCGGCCGTGCTCGCCGAGCTCCTCCTCCGCGAGCGCATCGCGATCGCGCAGGAGGGGAAGAAGCGCTTCGTGGAAGTGCGCACGACCGACTCCACGGGCGATCTGCTGCTCGACGAATGCCTGGAGCGCATCGCCGGCGCCAAGCGGCGCGAGAGGGTCCAGACCTGGGTGTCCCGCTTCGCCAACCGAACGGAGCTCAAGCACCGCGTAGCCGCGCGGCTTTGCGAGCGCGGCATCCTGCGCTTGGACGAGGACAAGGTGCTCCTCCTCTTCAAACGCAAGGTCTACCCCGAGGTCGACCCGAAGCCCGAAGAGGCCCTCGTCGAGCGCCTGCGCGAGGCGATCTTCACCGACCGGACGGACCTCGATACTCGCACCGTCGTGCTCGTGGCGCTCGCCCACGCCGCGAGCCTGCTCAACGTGGTCTTCGACAAGCGCGACCTCAAAGACCGCAAGGACCGGATCCAGGACGTCGTGGAAGGTCACGCCGTCGGCGAGGCCGCCAAGAAGGTCGTCGACGAGATCCAGGCGGCGATCTTCGTCTCGGTGATCATGCCGTCGATCATGACGACGACGATCCACTGACCTTGGCTCTTCGCGTAGCGCGGTAGAGCTCGCTGCGCTTCCGGCGGATCGATTGCCCCAGAGCGCTCGGCGCGACGCCGGTCGACTCCGCGGCGTGGCGGAGGAAGCGCCGCTCGGCCCGTCCGAGGGCGCCGTCGGCGAGCGCGACCTCGACGAGCTCTTCCATCCAGGCGTGTGCCTCCTCGGCGTTCCGCGGGTGCGGAAGCTCGGCGCCGTTCTCCGCGCCGGCGACGAGGAGCTCGACCCGGTCGGCGTCGATGTCGTGGCGGGCGGCGAGCGAGAGAAGCGCGCGCTTCTCCTTGGCGTCGACCTCGCCGTCCGCGCGCACCACGGCACCCGCCCAGGCGAGGAGGCGCGCGGGAGGGTGACGCACGGAACCGCGCGGGCGGGCGGGCAGGGCCCGGAGCTCGGCGAAGAGCTCCGCCGAGCTGGGCGCGCCCTTCCGCACCACGTCGGTGAGCAACCACGTCGAGCGGTCGCCGGTCCGCGGGGCTTCGCAGTAGGGGCAGGCGGGCGCCGTGCCGCCGGTGTCGTGCGCGCCGCAGTTGGCGCAGTGCGTCGTCGTGAAGCTGGTCTCGAGCGACGTCTGGCGGCCGGCGTCGCGCGCGAAGACGAAGAGCGTGCGGCGCAGTCGGCGTCGCTTGTCACCGGAGAGACGCCGCTCGCCGTCGGCGTCGACCTCGGCCCCGCGGCCGTCCCAGACGACCTCGATCACCGCTCGATCGCGCTTCTCGCCCGGCAGGATCCCGAGGGTGCGCACCGAGCCGACCGCGCGATCGGCGAGGTAGCTTCGCTCTCCGGAGCCGGCGAGCTCCGCGGCGTAACGCTCGCAGAGAGCGGCGTCGGCCACGCGCGTGAGCGGGTCGACGCTCCCCGCGCGCACCGCCGCGGTGAGCCGCCAGAAGGCGACCGACGCGCGGTCCTCGAGCGCTTGCACGTTGATGCCGGGGTCGCGCTCGGCGTACGCGGCCAGCCCGGGGATCGCCGGCTCGGGCTCGGGCGACCATTCGCTCGCCTGCGTGATCTCGACGAGGACCCAGTCGAACTCGCCGCTCCGCGCGAGGCAGTCGCAGGTGCCGCACTTGGCGGACTGGTTCACCGCGAGCAGCGCCCCGCAGTTCGGGCACTGGCCTTCGAGCAGGCCGTCGCTGGCGAGGGTCTTGGCCCCGCGCCGGCGGAGGAACGTCCAGCACTCGGTGAAGTGATTGCGCGGCAGCCGCGAGCCGGAGATGCGCTTGCCGCTCTCCAGATCGATGCGGTGGACGTCCGAGCGGAAGGGGATGCGCACGGTGACCGAGTCGAAGTGCGCACCCGCCTCGACGTGCACGATCGCGAGCGGTCCCACCGTCGTGCCGGCCATGCCCTGGCGCCAGCCGTCCTCCTTCTGTTCCTCGATCTGGAGCGAGAAGCGCTCGAACACACCGTCGGAGACGAAGGGCCGCAGCGGCTCGAGATCCTGGTCGCACCAGCTCCTCTGCGCCTTGAGGAAAGCGTGCTTCACGCGCTCGAGGAACCGCCCTTCGTCGAAGGCGGGGTCGCCGGCCTGGAGCGTCTTCGCCGCGGAGACCGACGCGCTCCGCGCGCGCTTCTTCGCGCCGCGGCGGATCGTGCGCTCCTGGTGCTTCCACCAGCCGCGGCGGCTTCCGATCGCTCCGACGACGACGACCGCGATCAGCAGGGGGACGCCGATCGGCGGGTACTCGATCGCGAGCCGGATCAGGAGGTAGACGAGAAAGCCGATCCCGTCGCCGTCCCCGCCGCCGCCCCCACTCGGGCCGGAGCCGAAGCTGCCGCCGCCGCCGGCTTGGACGTCGAGAAGATCGAGGACGGCGAGCGCTTCCAGGTAAAGCAAGGGGAGACCCTCCGGAGCCGGTTCCTACGCTAGCGCGGCCGGCGGCATTCCCCCCGATCCGGAACGTGTTCCTCGAGGGTGGGCGCGCTTACGCGTCCAGCGCCGCCTCCGCCATCTCTTGCTCGGAGCGCCGGGCGAGGTGGTCGACGAGGTCCATCTTGGTGACGATCCCGAGCGGATGGTGCTCGTCGTCGACGACGATGGCGACGTAGCCCTTCGCGAAGAGCTCGGTCAGGCCGGCCACCTCGTCGTTGGCGAGCATCGTCTCGACGTTGCGGAACATGACCTCCGCGACGGCGCTCGCGAGGCTGGCGTGGCCTTCGACGAGCTTCGAGAGCAGGTCGGACTCGGTGACGATGCCGACGAGCTTGCCTTCGTCGACGACGGGGAGCTGGCTCACGCCGGTCTCCTTCATCGTCATCACCGCGTCGGCGAGGGTGTCGGCGCTCGTGGCGGTGACGAGCTCGCGCCGCGGCATGCGTCGCAGGAGCTCTCCCATCGTGCCCGTTTGCCAGCCGCTCTCGATCCAGCCGTTCTCGCGCATCCACTGGTCGTCGAGGAACTTGGTCATGTAGTTGCGCACCGAGTCGGGCAGGAGCGTGACGATGCGCTTGTCGGGCCCGTACTTCTTCGCGACTTCGACGGCGGCCCAGACCGCGCTGCCGGAGCTGCCGCCGACGAGGAGGCCTTCCTGGCGGATCAGGCGGCGCGCCATGACGAACGACTCGCGGTCCTCCGTCTTGATCCACTCGTCGACGAGGTCGCGGTCGAGCACGTCCGGGATGAAGTCGTAGCCGATGCCCTCGACCTTGTACGGCGTGATCGGCGCGGGCCCGGCGAGGATCGATCCGACGGGATCGACGCCGATCACCCTGGCATCGGGCACTTCCTCTCGCACCTTGCGCGCGATCCCGGTGATCGTCCCGCCGGTGCCCGCGCTCAGGACGATGTAGTCGAACTCCCCGTCGGTTTGCTCGATGATCTCGGCGCCGGTGCCGTGGTAGTGCGCGTTCGGGTTCTCCGGATTGGAGTATTGGTCCAGGATGTAGGCGTTCGGCAGGATCTCCTTGAGCTGGTTCGCGACGCCGATGTGGCTCTCCGGCGAATCCCAGGCCGCCTCGGTGGGCGTGCGGATGATCTCTGCGCCGAGGGCCTCGAGCACGACCTGCTTCTCGCGGCTCATCTTCTCGGGCATGGTGATCACCATGCGGTAGCCGTAGACCGCCGCCGCGAGCGCCATCCCGATGCCGGTGTTGCCGCTGGTCGGCTCGATCAGGGTGTCGCCCGGCTTGATGCACCCCGCCCGCTGCGCTTCCTCGATCATGCGCTTGCCGATGCGGTCCTTGACCGAGCCGCCGGCGTTCAGGTACTCGCACTTGGCGAGGATCTCGCAGCCGGTGCGCTTTCCGACCGTGCGCAGGCGGACCATCGGCGTGTTTCCGATGGCGTCGAGGATCGAGTCGAGAATCGCGGACACGGCAAGCTCCTGGGTTCGGTGATTGCGGGTCCGCGCATTCTAGCCCCGCGTTGCGCTCGGGCTAGCGCGGCGTTACTCGCGAGCGAGCTCGAGCAGCGCGTCGTGGACGAGCCCATTGCTCGAAAGCGCGCTTCCGCCGCGAATCGTCGGCTCGCCGGCAAAGCACGTGAAACGCCCGCCGGCCTCCTCCACGATCGGCTTCAGCGCCGCGTTGTCCCAGACGTGCATCAAGGGGTCGAGCGCGAACTCCATCCGGCCGGTGGCGACCAAGAGGTGCGCGTAGCAGTCGAGTCCGCCCCGGTCGCGCCGCGTGGCGTCGAGCACGCGCCGGAAGAAGTCCGCGCGCCCGGCGAGATCGAAGATCGAAGCGCCCGTCGTTCCGAAGGTACTCTCCGCGAGCGTCGCGATCCGCGACACGCGCGCCTCCCGCACGGCTCCGCCGACGTGCCAGCGCGCGCCGAGCCCGCGGGCCCCTTCGACGAGCTCGCCCGCCGCGGCCATGTGGATGACGCCGAGCGTCGCCTCGCCGTCCTGCTCCAGCCCGATCAGCGTTCCGAAGAGCGGCAACCCGCGGCGGAAAGACTCGGTGCCGTCGATCGGATCGAGGATCCACGTGCAGCCGCTCGCGCCCTCGGATTCGCCCTCCTCCTCGCCGAGGATGCCGTCGTCCGGGTAGGCCGCCTCGATGCGCTCGCGCAGGAACCGCTCCGCGGCCCGGTCCGCGACCGTGACGGGCGTGCCGTCGCCCTTCTCCTCGATCGCGAGGTCGGGCGTGCGGAAATGCTCGAGCACGAGGGCCCCCGCGCGGTGCGCGAGCTCCACCGCGAACGCGAGACGTCGCTCCAGATCGCCGCTCATAGCTCGCCATGCTAACCGGGCGATGCGAGAATCCCGCGATGGCCCAGACCACCGTGGTCGTGGAGCTCGACGCGAAGGAGCAGGCGCGGCTGCGCCGCGAGATCGACGCCGGCGATTTCGAGCTCAAGCCGGTCGACCACGCGCATTTCAGCGCGCGGGCGGACGGCGTGACCGCCACGCTGTATCGCTCGGGCAAGCTCGTCGTGCAGGGTGCGGGGGCCGAGCTCTTCGTGGCGCGCTACCTCGGCCGCGAGAGCGAGAGCGAGGGCGGCTCGGCGGAACCCGCCGCCGCCGGCGAAACGCGGATCGGCGGCGACGAGTCCGGCAAGGGCGACTACTTCGGCCCGCTCGTGGTCTGCGCCCTGCGCCTCGAGCCCGGCGACGCCGCGCGCCTGCGCCGCGGCGGCGTGGCCGACAGCAAGCGCGTCGCGGACTCCACGGTGATGCGCCTCGGCCCGGCGCTGCGCGAGGGCTTCCGGCACGCCCTCCGCGTGCTCGACCCGCCGGAGTACAACCGCCGTCACGCCGAGGTGAAGAACGTGGCGCTCATCCTCGCGGATCTCTACCGGGAGGTCGTCGAGGAGCTGGCGGAGCCGGGGGACGACGTCCTGATCGACCAGTTCTCGAAGGACAAGGGCCGTCTGGAGAAGGCCTTCCGCGGTCTGGACGTCCGCCTTCAGCAGCGGCATCACGCCGAAAGCTCGATGGCGGTCGCCGCCGCGAGTATCGTGGCGCGCGAGGCCTTCCTCGCCGGCCTGCACGCGCTCTCGGAGGAGTTCGCGGTGGACCTCCCCAAGGGCGCCGGCCCCCCGGTCCTCGCCGCGGGGCGGAGGTTCCTGCAGATTCACCCGAAAGCGCGACTCGAGGAGGTCGCGAAGACCCATTTCAAGACGACCGCCAAGCTCCGCCCGTGATGACCGACACGCTTGAGTTCCCCGTGATGTCCGCCGCGGGCAACCGCTTCGCCGTCGTCGATGCGTTCGACGGTCTTCCCGTCGGGCGACCCGAGCGGGTCGCGCGATCGGTGTGCAGGCAGGCCGGGCTGGACGGCGTGCTCGTGCTCGAGCCGCCGAAATGCAGCGGTTCCGCGCGCATGGCGGTGTTCAACGCCGACGGCTCGCGCGCGGCGGCCTGCGGGAACGGCCTCCGGTGTATCGCGCTGCTCGCGACCGAAAACGGGCGCGTCGACGGGCACGAGCTCCGCGTCGAGACCGACACCGCCACCCAACGGGTCCGCCTGCACGGCGCGGGGAAGCGCGCCCGCGTCGCCACCGCCGAGATGGGGGAGCCGCGGGTCGACGAGGAGCTGAACCGCCTCCCGGTTCTCGGCGAGGACCTCCCCCTCACCGTGGTCAACGTGGGCAACACGCACTGCGTTCTGTCCGTCGACGACGTGGACTCGGCCCCGGTCCACCAGGTCGGCCCCGCCCTGGAGGGCCACGACGCCTTTCCCGACGGGACGAACGTGGCCTTCGTCGAGGTCCGCGGCGGCGCGTTGCGAGCCCGGTTCTGGGAGCGCGGCGTCGGCGAGACGGAGTCCTGCGGGAGCGGCGCCTGCGCCGCGGCGGTCTGGGCGATTCGCTGCGGGCGCGTCAGCTCGCCGGTCAACGTCGAGACGCGCGGCGGCCGCCTGATCGTCGAATGGGACCCGGGCGGCGCTCTGCGCCTGACCGGCCCGGTCCAGCGCATCGGCAAGGTACGCCTGCGTCCGAGATGATGGAGATCCGCGTCGCACATCGCCTCGATCCGGACGCCGCGGCCGAGCGCCTGGCGGACGTCGCCCGCGCGAACGACATCGCGCTGGAGCTGGACGACGGCGCCGGCGGTCGCGCCGGCCGCCTGGCGAAGACGACGCCCCTCGGTGAGGTCAGCGGCCGTTTCGTCATCGAGGTGACCGAGGTGCTGGTAAGGGTCGAGCGCAAGCCCGCCTTCCTGCCGGAAGGCACCGTCCGCCGGCTCTTGGAGGAGAACCTGGGAGGCGCCCTGTCGGAGTAGGATCCCGCCGTGGGGTACCTCCTCAACGTCCTCTTCGCGTTCGCCACCCTGGGGGCGTTCGAGGCCGGTTTCGAAACGGGATGGCGCCAGCCGTGGCTGGTGTTGCCGCTCGCCCTGGTGCCCTACGCCGCCGGCTGGCTCGCGCGGCGCGCCCGTCCCAAACCGGCGGAGACGATCTTCACCGCGCTCTCCCACTTCGCGCCCGTCGGCCAGCTCGTCGCGGTGTGCGCGCTGGGCTGGCCGGCGACGGTCGAGGAGCTCTTCGGCCGGCCGGTGAGCCTCTTCGCCTGGCCGCACCCGGTGCTCCTGCTCGGACTCCTGCCGTACGCGGCGCTCGAGCTCTTCGCGATCGACGCGCGCGCGCGCATCCTGGACCGGCGGCCGGCGACCGTGCGAGCGGCGCGGCGCCTTCAGACGCGGATGGCGCTCTCCGCCTTCGTGCCGCTCGTCCTCTACGTCCTCGTCTCGAGCGCGGTGGGCTACCGCGAGAGCGTCCGCGTTCACGTCGAGGGGATCGCGCTTCTGAACGGCGCGTTCGCGGCGCTGCTGCTCGTCTTCTTCGGGCTCGCGTTGCCGACGCTCCTGCGGCACACGTGGGACACGGCTCCGCTTGCGGCAAGCTGGACGCGGGAGCTGCTCGAGGGCACCGCGCGCCGGGCCGGGTTTCGCTGTCGCGAGCTCCTGGTCTGGCGCACCGGGAACCTGATGGCCAACGCGGCGATCGTCGGTTTCGCGGCCCGGCAGCGGATCGTGCTCTTCTCCGACGCGCTCCTGGCGCAGCTCGCGCCGGACGAGCTCGCCGCCGTCTTCGCCCACGAGATCGGGCACGCCCGGCGCCACCACGCGCTCGTCTTCGGCGCCTGGGCGGTCGGGTGCTTTCTCATCGCCGACGTCGCGATTGTGGCGTTCGACGTGGAGTCGATCGAAGCGCAGCTCGCCCTCCTCGGGGGGCTCGTGCTCCTGTGGTACTTCTCCTTCGGCTACCTCTCGCGCCGCTTCGAGCTCGAGGCGGACCTCACGAGTGTCGAGGTCTTGGGCTCGGCCGAGCCCCTGGTCCGCGCGCTCGAGCGAGTGGGCGGCGCCCACGCGCGGCGCAAGACCACCTGGCGCCACTTCAGCGTCGCGGACCGGGTCGGGTTCCTGGCGTCGGTCGAGCGGGACCCGGGCCTGGGGAGAACCCTGAAGCGGCGCCTGCGGCTCTGGAGCGTCGGAGGCGTGGTGCTCCTTCTGACGGCCCTGGCGGGTGAATTATGGTTCCTCGGCTCCTCCCTCGATCAGGACCGCGTGCTGGTCGACCTGCGCCTCGGCCGCTACGCGGAGGCGGCGGCCCGCGTCCGGGCGGGCGCGGACGTCGAAGACGAGCTCCGCGCCGCCGTGGAGCACGGCGCCGGGCTCTCAACGGGGGAGCCGCTGGAGTCGATCGCGGAGCGGGCGCGCGCCGCCCTGGAAGCGGGGGACCGCGAGGCCGCGGAGGCGTTCCTCGATCTGGCGTATCTCCGCGACGATGCGCAATTTGTTCCGGTTCGCGAGGCCCTCGATCTCGTCGAGGCGGGCGACCGCGCCGGGGCTCTGCGCCGGGCGGCGGACGAGAGCCCGGAGTGGCAGCGGTCGCTGGCGCGCTTCCTGGCGCGCCGCTAGCGCACGCCCCCTGCACGGTTTTCGGGGGAGGAGTTATCTTGATTCGATGCGCTGCTCCACCCCCCCCTTCGTCGCGGGCGCGCTGGCCGTGCTCCCCCTCGTCCCGGTCGCCCAAACCCCGCTGACGTCCGAGCTCGTCGCCGAAGGCCTTCTCGCTCCCGTTCACGCCACCGCGCCGAAGGGCGACGACCGCGTGTTCATCTGCGAGCAGGCCGGCGTGATCCAGGTCGCCGTCGGCGGCGCGCTGCTGCCCACGCCGTTCCTGGACATTCAGTCGAAGATCTCCCCGTTGCTCGGCGAGTCCGGGTTGCTGGGCATGGCGTTCCACCCGAAGTACGAGGAGAACGGCTACTTCTACGTCCACTACACCGGCGTCAGCACCGACTCGATCGTCGAGCGCTACACCGTCTCGGCGGGCGATCCTAACGTCGCCGACGCGGGCTCCGCGACGGTTCTCCTGACCGTGCCCCGTCCGACGCTGTTCCACAACGGCGGAGCGATCCAGTTCGGGCCGTTCGACGACATGCTCTACGTCGGGATCGGGGACGGCGGCACGCTCGGACCGGAGTGCAACGCACAGGACACGGCGAGCCTGCTCGGCAAGATCATCCGCATCGACGTCGACGGCGGCTTCCCCTATGCGATCCCGCCCGACAACCCGTTCGCCGGAGACCCGACGAAGGCGGAGGAGATCTGGCACTACGGGCTGCGCAACCCGTGGCGGTTCGGCATCGACCGCGTCAACGGCGCGATGTACATCGGCGACGTCGGTGCGTCGGACTGGGAGGAGATCGACTACGCGAAGCAGAACGCCAAGGGGTTGAACTACGGATGGCCGCTCGAGGAGGGCAACCACTGCTTCGAGTTCCACAACTGCCAGCCGCCGTTCACGCCGTGCGGCGATCCGTCCTACAAGATCCCGATCTACGAGACGACCCATCTCCAGAGCCCGTTTCCGTGCGCGATGGTCGGCGGCTACGTCTATCAGGGCTGCGCGATCCCGGATCTGCAGGGCAAGTACTTCTTCTCGGACTACTGCAACGGGAACATCTACAGCTTTCGCTACAACGCGGCGCTCTCGCTGGTCTCGGCGTTCCAGGAGCACACGCAGGACCTGGCGCCGTTCTTCCCGCAGTCGCAGTTCGTCACCTCCTTCGGGGAGGACGGCGACGGCGAGCTGCTTTTCGTCTACCACGTCACCCCCGAGTTCGACGGCAAGGTCTATCGCGTGGTGCCCGCCTCGCCGCCGGGGATCCTCGTCGACTGCGACGGCGACGGTCTCCACGACCCGTGCGAGATCTCCTTCGACGTCACCCTCGATCTCGACATGGACGGCCAGCTCGACGCGTGCCAGTCGCTCAGCGCGGACGGAATCGCGGTCTCCGCCACCGCCGGCGGAGAGGTGAACTTCTCCCTCCACGCGGGCTCGGCGTTCGGCGGCAGGCTCTTCCTGCTCGCAGGCTCGACCACGGGCACGTCGGGCTTCCCGATCGGGCTCGTGACCATCCCGCTCACCTTCGACCTGTACACGAACTTCGCGATCGTCCACGCGGGCGCGCCGCCCTTGGTCAACAACACGGGCTTTCTGAACGCTTCGGGCGAGGGCTCGTGCAGCTTCTCAGCCGGCCCGGGACTGATCCCGACGAGCTTGATCGGCACCCAGGCGTATCACGCCTACGCGCTCCTCGACCCGTTGGGTCTGGTCGACTTCGCGAGCAACTTCGTGACGCTCTTCTTCGAGCTCTAGTACGCGAGCCCGTTCTTCCGCAGGTGCACCGACGGGTCGCCCTCGCGCGCGCGCGCCCCGTCGGTGACCTCCCCGAAGACGACGACGTGGTCGCCGCAGTCGTGCTCTCCCGACACGCGGCAATCCAGCCAGGCGAGCGCGCCCGTGAGAACCGGCGGGCCTCCCGGCGCGGCCTCGTTCTCGACGTGGTCGAAGGCCGTCTCGTCGCCCTCGTACTTCTTGAAGAAGGCGCCCATCAGCTTCGAGCTCTCTTCGTCGAGGATCGAGACGGCGAAGCGTCCCGCCGCTCGGATCGCGTCGAGGTGCGCGCGGCCCTTGCCGATCGCCACGCAGATCGACGGCGGTTCGAAGCCCACCTGGACCAGGAACGAGCCGACGAAACCGAGCGGCCGGCCGTCCGCCAACGTGCTCACGATGTAGAGGCCGGTGGGAACGCGGCCCAGCGCCTGGGCGACGGGGGAGAGGTCGGAATCGCTCATACTTCGGGGTGCAAATGGGGGTCGAGGGGCGCCCAGGATAGGTCGGCTTCGGGGTGCTCCAAAACCCTTCCCTATT
This sequence comes from Planctomycetota bacterium, assembly GCA_028278425.1. Taxonomy (GTDB): domain Bacteria; phylum Planctomycetota; class UBA1135; order UBA1135; genus JANQEJ01. The sequence goes on from JANQEJ010000348.1 coordinate 13,886, forward strand.
GTTAAGTCGCCGACTGGCATCGGCCCTTCGGAGCCGGGATAATGGCGTTCTGGAGCCCTGTCCACGTCCCGCCCCAAGCCCCGCATGAGCGACTCCGAAGAGCTGACCCAGGAGGCCCCCGAGGGCCACATCCAACCGCGCTTGATCGAGCGCGAGATGAGCGAGTCGTACCTCACGTACGCGCTCAGCGTCATCCACGCGCGCGCGCTGCCGGACGTGCGCGACGGCTTGAAGCCCTCCCAGCGGCGCATCCTCGTCGCGATGAACGACCTGAAGCTCCGGCCGAGCGCGAAGTACCGAAAGTGCGCGAACATCGCCGGCCACACCTCGGGCGAGTACCACCCGCACGGCGAGTCGGTCATCTACCCGACGCTCGTGCGCATGGCGCAGCGGTTCTCGCTGCGCTACCCGCTGATCGACGGGCAGGGGAACTTCGGCTCGATCGACGGCGATCCGCCCGCCGCCATGCGATACACCGAGGCGCGGATGGACGGGACGGCCGTCGACATGATGGCCGACCTCGAGAAGGAGACGGTCGACTACCAGCCGAACTACGACGAGCGGCTGACCGAACCCGTCGTCCTCACGTCGCGCTTCCCGAACCTCCTCTGCAACGGCTCGGAGGGGATCGCCGTCGGCATGGCGACGAGCCTTCCGCCGCACAACCTGCGCGAGATCGCCGCGGCGCTGCGCGCGGTGCTCGACAACCCGAAGGTCTCGATCGGCGAGCTGTGCGAGCTCGTTCGCGGTCCCGACTTCCCGACCGGCGGCATCATCATGGGGCGCCGCGGGATCCTGCAGGCCTACGGAACCGGCCGCGGGCGCGTTCTCGTGCGCGCGCGGCAGCACGTCGAGGACGTCCGCTCCAAGGAGCAGCTCGTCTTCACCGAGATTCCCTACCAGGTTCGCAAGACCAACATCATCGAGAAGCTGGTCGAGGTCGTGAAGGACGGCCGGATCACCGGCATCGCGGACGTGCGCGACGAGTCCGACCGCGACGGCATCCGGCTCGTCGTCGAGCTGAAGAAGGGCGAGGACGCGCAGGTGGTCCTCAACCAGATCTACCAGTACACGCCGCTCCAGACGACCTACAGCATCATCAACCTCGCGATCTCCGAGGGACGGCCGCGCACGCTGAACCTCCGCGGGCTGCTCGATTCTTACATCGGGCACAGGAAGGACGTCATCCGCCGGCGGAGTCGTTTCCTCCTGCGCAAGGCCGAGGAGCGCAAGCACATCGTCGAGGGGCTGCGGATCGCGGTCGACAACATCGACGAGGTCATCAAAATCGTCCGCGGAAGCGCGGACACCGACGAGGCCAAGCAGAAGCTGATCGACACCTTCGCCCTGTCGCCCGCCCAGGCGCAGGCGATCGTCGACATGCGGCTCGGCCGGCTCACCGGCCTTGAGCGCGAGAAGCTCGAGGAGGAGTTCAACAAGCTCGTCGCCGAGATCGAGGACCTGAACGACATCCTGAACCGCGACGAGCGCGTCGTGGCGATCATCCGCGAGGACATCGACGACATCGAGCAGAAGTACGGCGACGAGCGCCGCACCGAGCTCTCCGAGGAAGAGGTCGAGGGCTCCTTCGACATCGAGGAGCTGATCACCGAGGAGATGATGGTGGTCACGTTCTCGCGCGAGGGCTACGTCAAGCGCGTGCCGCTCGAGGCCTACCGCGCCCAGGGTCGCGGCGGACGCGGCATCAAGGGCTCGGAGGCGAAGGAAGGCGACGTGCTGACGTCGCTCTTCGCCGCGGGCACGCACGACTACCTGCTCTTCTTCTCGAACCGCGGGAAGGTCTACTGGCTCAAGGTCTATCAGCTTCCCGAAGGCTCGCGGACCTCGCTGGGCCGCGCGATCGCGAACCTCCTGCCGCTCGAGGGCGACGAGGAGGTGCACAACATGCTGCGCGTTCCCGCCTTCGACAACGAGAGCTGCATCGTCTTCTCCACGCTCAAGGGGATCGTGAAGAAGACCTCGCTCGAGGCCTACTCGCGCCCGAAGAAGAACGGCATCCGGGCGATCGTGCTCGAGGAAGGCGACGAGCTCGTCGGCGTCGGCCTCTCCCGCCCCGGCGACACGATCCTGATCGGCACCGCCAACGGGAAGATGATCCGCTTCGACGAGGCGGCGGCGCGCGCGATGGGACGGACCTCGCGGGGCGTCCGCGGGATCAAGCTGATCGGCGACGACCACGTGATCGGGATGATCGTCGCCAGCGGCAAGGAGGGCGAAGACGAGCGCACGACCGTCTTCACCGCCTGCGAGAAGGGCTACGGCAAGCGCACGATCGTCGCCGAGTACCCCGTCAAGGGCCGCGGTGGACAGGGCGTCGTCAACATCAAGACCGGCGGCCGCAACGGCCGCGCGATCGGCGTCGGGCTCTGCACCGACGCCGACGACGTCATGTTCATCACGCAGAGCGGGATGATCGTCCGCTCGCCGGTGAACGACATGCGCCCGATGGGCCGCGGCACGCAAGGCGTGCGCGTGGTCAACCTCAAGGATGGCGACCTACTCGTCGCGACGGAGATCGTGAGCGCCCGCGACCTCGAGGCCTACGGCCTGACGGACAACGGAAACGGCGAGGAGGGCGACGTCGCGAGCACGCCGCCCGACGATGGGACGGCGCCCGGCGAACCGGACGAGGACGGGTCCTGACGTGTCGCTTCAGGGCCGGATCCAGGAGGACGTCAAGACGGCGATGCGCGCCGGCGACACCGCCACGCGCGACACGCTGCGGATGGTCCTCGCGGCGCTCAAGAACCGCCGCATCGAGCTCGGCCGCGACCTCGAGGAGGCCGACGAGCTTCAGGTGCTCCAGAAGTCGGTGAAGACGCGCAAGGACTCCGCCGAGCAGTACGCCTCCGCCGGTCGCCCCGAGCTGGCCGAGAAGGAGAACGCCGAGATCGGGGTGATCGAGCGCTACCTGCCCGAAGCCATGTCCGAGGACGAGCTCCGCGGCGTCGTCGAGGCGACCATCGCCGCCGTCGGCGCGGAATCGAAGAAGGACCTGGGCCAGGTGATGAAGGCCGTGATGGCCGCCCACAAGGGCCAGGTCGACGGCAAGGTCGTCCAGCGGATCGCGGGCGAGCTCTTGGGCTAGCCGTGCGCGCGCTCGCCGCCTTCGTGCTCGCGGGGATCGCCGGCGCGCAGGAGGCGGACGTACTCGCCGGGCTGCGCGCGGAGCATCCGCGGCTGATCCTCACCGAGGAGCGTCTGGCGGAGCTGCAAGCCATGCGCCCCGGCGACGCGCTGCTCGAGAAGGCGATCGAGGACGTCCTCACCCGCGCCGACAAGGCCCTTGGCGAGCCGAAGTTGGAGCACAAGCTGGTCGGGCCGCGGCTCCTGCACGTCAGCCGTTCCTGCCTCGACCGCGTCTATGCCCTCGGCCTCGCGTACCGGCTGACCGGCGAGGCGCGCTACGCCGACGGCGTGCGCGCGAATCTGCTGACGGTGTGCGCCTTTCCCGACTGGAACCCGTCGCACTTCCTCGACACCGCCGAGATGTCGCACGCGGTCGGAATCGGCTACGACTGGTGCTTCGGCGCCTTCGACGAGGAGACGCGCGCGACGATCCGCGCGGGGCTGATCGAGAAGGGGCTCGACCCCGGCCTCGAGCGCTACGAGGCCCAGCGTCCCGCGTGGTGGACGACGAGCGCCTTCAACTGGAACCAGGTGTGCAACGGCGGGCTCTTGTGCGGTGCGCTCGCGATCGCCGATGAGGAGCCCGATCGCGCGCGCCGCATCGTCGCGGCGGCGGTGAAGTCGCTGCCCAGAGCGCTCGCGACGTACGAGCCCGACGGAGCGTGGGGCGAGGGGCCGGCTTACTGGGGCTACGCGACGCGCTACACGGTGTACGGGCTCGCGGCGATGACGACGACGCTAGGGCACGACTTCGGGCTGTCCGATCGGCGCGGCTTGGAGCAAGCGGGCTACTTCCCCCTCGTCGGCACCGGCCCCACCGGCATGTACGCCTGCATCGCCGACGCCGGCGAGAACGCGCGGCGCGGCGCGCTACCCGTGCTCTTCTGGCTGGCGGACCGCTACGGGCTCGTCGAGCTCGCCGCCGCGGAACGCGACTACGTGCGCGAACAACGCGCTCGTCCGCAGCACGTGATCTGGTTCCAGCCGGAAGCGGTGAACGCTCCCGAGATCGACCGGACGCGCCTGTTCCGCGGTCCCGTCGAGATCGCGTTTCTGGAGTCGGGCTCCACCTGGGTCGCCTTCAAGGCGGGCTACAACGAGGTGAACCACGGCCATCTCGACCTTGGCTCGTTCGAGCTGGAGCACGGCGGGGTCCGCTGGATCCGCGACCTCGGCAAGGACGACTACAACCTTCCCGGCTACTGGGACAAGCGCGAAGGCGGGAAGCGCTGGAGTTACTACCGCCTCGGCTCGCACAGCCACAACGTGGTGACGCTCGACGGCTTGCACCAGGCGGTCGCGGCCAAGTCGAGCTTCGAGCGGTTTGAGGAGGGCGGCTGGACACAGGCCATCGTCGAGATCGACGGCGCGTTCCCGGGGCGTGTCAACCGGCAACGGCGCGGCATCCAATTCCAGAACCTGGATGGAGTCGTCTTGTTGGTTGACGAGCTCGAGCTCGAGCGCGCCTGCGACTTCGCCTGGGGAGTGACGACGGACGCCGACCTGGTGGTCGATGGGGCGACGGCCAAGTTCCTCCGTCGGGTTCCCGCGGAGGGCGAGCAGTACAGCGTTGACGCCCTCGTCGCGCAGCTCATGTCGCCGGGGCTGAGCTTCTCCGTCGAGTCCGCCGAGCGCGAGCCACCGGAACGGGAGAACAAGGGCGTCAACCGCCTGATGGTCCGCGGCCGCGCCGGTCCCGGGAAGCTGAGCATCGCCGTGCGGTTCTCGGAGCGACTGATCGACGGCGGCCGCGTCCCTCCGCTCGACGAGTGGTAGCGTTCTAGCGGGCGCCGAGCTCACTCAGTCGCGCCAGCCGCTCCGCCTCGTTCTTGGAGAACCACTCGTCCTTCGACAAGCGGTCGTAGGCCGCCGCGAAGTACGGGACCGCTTCGTCGCCGCGGCCGAGCAGGAGCAAACACTCGCCGATTTCCTCCTGGGTATAGCCGGTCGGGTCGCCCTCTTCGCCGTGGTCCACGAGCAGGTCGAGCTGTGCCTCGAGCGCCTCGTCGACGCGCCCGAGCTTGCGCCAGGTGTGGTAGACGCACCAGCGGGCGACGCGCTCGCCGTCCTCGTCGCGGATCGACGCGCGGTAGGCGCGGGCCTTCTCCGCCCAGCCGAGGGCGGTCTCGAGCTCGCCCTTCTCGAGGTAGGTGTGCCAGGTGTTCTGGTAGAGCGGGCCGAGCCACTTCTTCGCGCGCTCGTCCGCGCAGCCCTCGCTGTATTCGATCGCACGTTCGTTCCACGCGAGCGCTTCGTCGGGCGGCGTCGAGATGCCGAGCACGTGGAGGGCGTCCGCGGCGTGAAACTCCTCTCCGGCCTCTCGCGCGAGCTCCCACGCCTCGAGAAAGAGCTCGGTGGCCCTTTCCCTCTCGCCCGCGGAGTTGTGTGTGCGGCCGCGCTCGAGCAGGTAGCGAAGCTGTGCGACGTCCGTGTCACGGCCAAGCATGCCGTGTACCTCGTCGAGGAGCGCGTGCGCCTCTTCGAAGTTCCCGCGCAGGCTGTGCGTTCGTGCGATCTGGGTGAGGAGCTGCGCGTGGTAGTCCGCGTCGTCCGAGGCCTCGGCCACGGGGAGCACCTGGCGGAAGCGAGTCTCCGTCGCGGCGGGGTCGCGGTAGTCCCAGTCCCGGTCGAAGTCGGGGAGGTTGGAGCCTTTGGCCATTCCCTGGCAACCCGTGAAGAGGACAAGAAGGAGCGGCGTGGCGCGGCGCATGGCGCGACAGTCTACGCGCGGGCTTGCCTGGAGCGGTTTGGGTTGCGGTCGTGTAGGTAGCGCAGCCGCGCGTCGCGCAGGAGCTCCAGCAGCCGGGCGGGACGGCGCTCGGGGAGATGCGGCGCGTGTCCACAGCCTGAGCAGAAGAGTGTCCCGCGGCGCGAGTAGTGCGCCTCGCGCAACCGCTGCGCGGACTCGCCGTTCCAGACCTCGTCCACAGTTTGATCGACGAGACTCCCGAGCCGGTGGTCCGTCGGGTAGCAGCAAGGATACACCTCGCCGGTCGGTTGCACGCCGATGTGCTGCGCGACGAACGAGCACAGGTCCGGGCCGAGGAGCTCGTTCGGGTACTTCTCACGCACCGGCGAGAGGAACAGGTTCTCCTGACCGAACTCGCTGAAGGCGACGCTGATGCCGACCTCGCGCGCCACGGCGCGCATCTCGTCGAAGACCGCGTGAATGGCATCGAGCCCGGGTTCGGTGAACGGATCCTCCTCCGGCGTCGACTTCGCGGGCGTGTGGTGGAGGTCCTGCAGGATCACTCCGTCGACGCCGACGTCGCCGGCGAAGCGGACGAGCTCTGGCAGGTGGGGCAGGTTCGAGCGCAGTACCACGGCGCTGAGCGAAAGCAGAACGCCGTCGGGGTGGCGCCGGCGTTCGTCGGCGACCGCGCGCAGGTTCGCCTCGAGTCGCGCGAAGCTTCCTCCCGCGCGGATGCGCTCGTAGACCTCGGGAACCGAGGTGTCGACCGAGACGTTGACGTGGTCGAACACCGGCGCGGCCCTGCGGTAGAGCTCGGCGGTCAGCTCGGTCCCGTTAGTGACGACGTCGACGCGCACGCCGTGCTCGAGCGCCTTGTCGAGGATCAGGTCGAAGTCCGCGAGCAGCGGCTCACCGGCGGCGGCGGAGCACGCGACCTTCTTCGCTGGCGGGAAGAGCTGGTCGCAGATCTCCCCGAGGAGCGCGCGCGGCATCTGGAGCTCTCCCTGTCCCAACGCGCGGGCGCACATCGTGCAGCGGAGGTTGCACTTCTCCGTCGTGTAGAGCGCGATCACCTCCGGCCGGCCGCGGAAGACCGTGCGGCGCTCCGCCACGTCCTCGCGCAGGAGCCGACTGTTCTCCTCCTTGCGCGCCGTGAGAGCGTCGGTGCTCATGGCGCGACCGCGTGGATGACGCCGATCGGCCCGCCGTGTTCGGGGTTCGTCGTCGGCCCGTGGTCGAACGATCCGGTCCACTCGACCTCCCGAAAGCCCGCCATCCGGCACATGCGCAGGATCGCCTCGCGGCTCATGATCCACCACATCACGTGCGGCTCGAGCTGTCCCCAGAACACGGCGTAGCTTGCGTCGTTGGAGAGATCGCAGGCACAGCCGAGGATCATCCGCCCGCCCGGCTTCAGCGTGGAGCGGATGTTCTCGAGCGCGCCGACGGGGTCGCGCAGGTGGTGCAGGAGGCCGTTGCAGAACGCCAGGTCGAACTCGCCCGGCATCGCGTCCGCGAGCTCGTAGACGGTGTGGCGCCGCTTCTCCACCTTCGAGCCGTAGACCTCGTGCGCGAGCTGGAAGCCCGCCTCCAATTGGTCGTGGTCGAGGCGCCCAAGGTCGTCGGCGGACATTCCCGCCGCGCGCTCCTCGAGGTACCAGCGCGGGACGTCGTGGTCCTTGACCGTGCGCAGGTCGAGCGCGACGACTCTGTCGGCCCCCAGCCGCTCGAAGTGGAACGAGAAGAAGCCGTTCGACGCGCCGACGTCGAGGACCGCGAGCCCGGCGAGCGATTCCGGGAAGCCGAACTCGGACACGAACGGCCGCAGATCGAACTCGCCCGGCGTCACGACTCCCGGCGCGAGCTCCATGACGTGGTACCAGATCGGCACCTCAGCCACGCGGCGTTCGAGCTCTTCCCTCGTCATGGAGGTCACGGGAGGCGGATCGCGCTGGGCCGCCGCGTCCCTTCGGTCGCGAGGCGCGTCGGCGTGCCGGGAAGGACGACGAAACGCTCCGGCGCGTCGCTCCAGTCGGCAGCGAAACGGTGCGCGACGGTCCAGGCGGCGCCGTCGTCGTCCGACAGGAAGAGCGCCGCGCGCCGCACGGCGCGCAGCTCGGTGAGGTTTTCGTCGAGCGAGCCGAGCGCGAACAGGCGGCCGTCGGCGAGCCGCTCGATCTGGCGAACCTGCAGGTCGAGCTCGCCGTGGAGCGGCCGGAACTCGAGCCTGCCGTCGAGCCCCTCGCGCGCCCGGCAGAAGCCGTTCTCGTCGGAGAGGTCGGTGCCGAAGTGGACGAACCCGCCGGAGAACGCGATCGCCGTGAAGCCCGCCCAGGACTCGAGCGCGAGCCGCGAGCTTCGAGCTCCCGTGGAGCGCACGTACGTCCGCTGCTTCGTCGGCAGGTCGCCGGTCGTGACGAACAGGCTGCCCGAGCTCGGCGAGCAAGCGACGGCGTGCACGTGCCGGACGTCGGGGAAGTGCTCGACGGCCTCGAAGGTCCGGCCGTCGTCGACGCTGCGGTAGAGCCAGGCGCAACGCGCGCCCGGGAAGACGCCGTACTCGCCCGCCCAGATCGCGCTGTCGGGAGCCTGCGTCACCGCGTTCCGCCGCACGCGCGAGCGCGCGTCGGAAAGCTCCAGCGCGGACGTCGCCTCATCCCCTTCGACGCGCAAGAGCTCGCCCGAGCCCTCGAAGGACACCAGGAACGCGCCCGAGTCGAGCGCCGCGAGACACGCCGCTTCGCCCCCACCTGGGTTTTCGAGCGCGAGCTTCCACTCGGGCGGCTCGAGTGCATCCGCGCAGCGCCACAAAGAGGACTCCTTCACAAACCAGAAGCTCCCGTCGCGCGGGTGAACCGCACCCGCCTCGTGCCGCACGCCGAGCGCCCTCGCCTCCAAGGGCGGAAGCCCGTTCGCCGGCGGGACGGGGTCGAGCCGTACGTGGGCGGGCGGAGCCGTCTCGAACACCTTCGGCCGCAGCCGCTCGCTTGCGCGCCGGACGACGTTGTTCGCGACGTGGGCGTAGGCGCGGCGACCGCGGCGCAGGACCTCGTTCACGCGCGGCTCCCCGCGGGCGGGAAGGTGCGGCGCGTATTCGCACCCCGAGCAGAAGAGCGTCCCGCGGCGCGAGAAGTGCGCGGCGCGGAGCTTCTGGAGCGGCTCGCCGTTCCAGATGTCGATCGGGCTCTCGAACCGCACGTCGCCGAGCTTGTAGTCGGTCGGCTTGCAGCACGGGTAGACCTCGCCGGTGTACATCACCGAGAAGCTCTGCGAGAGGAAGTAGCAAACGCCGGCACCGTCGAGGGTCTCCGGGACCTTGGGGCGCTGTTCGCGGTGGAAGAGGTTCGGGCGGCCGAGCTCCGCCTGATAGAGATTGATGCCCGCCTCGCGCGCGGCGGCCTCGGTGCGCGCGAGGTGGCCCTCGATCTCCTCCGGTGCGTAGTGCGACGGCACGTCCTCCTCCCAGGTCGGCTTGACCTCGTGGCGCAGCCGCTGGAGCACGACGCCGCCGGCCCGGTGCTCCGCCGCGAAGCGGATGAGCTCCGGCAGGTAAGGGAGGTTCGACTTCATCACCACGGCGCTCATCGAGAAGAGGACGTCGTCCCTTTCGCGGGCGCGGACCGCGTGGATCTCCTCCAGGTTCGCGAGCAGGCGGTCGAACGACCCGCCGACGCGCAGGCGCTCGTAGACCGCGGGCACGGAGCAGTCCACCGAGACGTTCAGGTGGTCGAGCGCCGGCAGCATGCGCGCGAAGATCTCCCCGTCGAGCAGCATCCCGTTCGTGACCACGTCGATCCTGACGCCGTAGCGCAGCGCGCGCTCGAGGATGACGTCGAAGCCGGGCCCGAGCGGCTCGCCGCCGGCGGTCGTCAGGTTGGTCTTCAGCGCCGTCGGAAAGAGCTCGTCCGCCACGTACTCGACGACGCGATCCTCCAGCCGGAAGGTCCCCTGGGCGAGGTTGCGCGGGCACATCACGCACTTCAGGTTGCAGATGTCCGTGCTGTTGAGCGTGACGATCTCGGGGAGCGCGCGGTGGACCGTGGCGCCCCTCCGGATCTCGTCCCTGAGCAGGCGGCTGTTCTCCGCCTTCAGGTTTTCGAGTCCCCCGCGGGGCATGACACTTCGAGGATAGCAGAGGACCCGCTATCGTCCCGGGAAGGCGCGCATGGCGGAGGAAAGCGGGGTACGCGGCGACGAGATCGTCGACCGGCACGAGGGCAGGCTCGTCGTGCGCACGTTCCTGGTCTCGCTCTTGACGCTCGCGAGCCGCCTGCTCGGCTTCGTCCGCGAGGTGCTCTCCGCGGCGCTCTTCGGCGACCAGTCGGCGATTTACGACGCCTTCGTCACCGCCTGGCGCATGCCGAACCTCTTCCGGCGCTTCTTCGGGGAGGGCGCGATCTCGACATCGCTCCAGACCGCGATCACCGAGGCGGACGGCGACGCGGGGAACGAGGCGGGCCGGCGTCTCTTCCTCTCGACGATGAAGCTCATGTCCGCGATCCTCGTCGCGGTCAGCGCGCTCTCGATGCTCGCCTTCTGGTTCCTCCCCGACGCCATGCCGGTCACCGGGTGGCGCTGGCTGGGTGCGGATCCGGAGCCCGTGCGCGAGCTCGTGGTGCGGCTGATGCCGTTCGTGCTCCTGATCTGCGTGGCGGCGCTGTGCGCGGGAGCGCTCCAGGTCCGCGGGCACTTCTCCACGCCGAACGTCGCCCCGGCGCTGATGAACGTCGTCTGGATCGGAGCGCTGGTCTACGTCGGTTACGTCTTCGTGTGGGGCGACGCCGAGGTGCCCGCCGGCGAGGCGCGCAAGGGCTACCAGCTCGACATGGCGCGCACGCTCGCGTGGGGAGTGCTCCTGGCCGGCGCGGTGCAGCTTCTCGTGCAGGTCCCCGCGCTCGTCAAGAACGGGCTCCTTTTCGGCACGGGCGAGCCCGCCGGCGAAAGCCGCGGCGGCGCCTGGGGCGTTCTGGCCACGAGCCTCCCGCTCGCCCTCGGCGCCGCGGTCTACCAGATCAACGTGATGGTCGACGGCTTCATGGCCGAAGGGTTGCTGCGCGACGGCGGGCCGTCCGCGCACTACCTCGCGAACCGCGTGCAGCAGTTTCCGCTGGCGCTGATCGCGCTCGCGGCGACGAGCGCCGTGTTCCCCTCGCTCAAGGCGCTCGGCCACCGGGGGCGTCTCGACGAGTTGCGCGCATTGCACGACAAGACGCAGCTCGCGGTGTGCTTTCTCGCGCTGCCGGCGAGCGTCGGGCTCTTCGTGCTCGCGCACCCGATAGCGGCGGTGCTCTTCGAGCACGGCGCCTACGAGGCCGACGGCGTCGCGCGCATCGCCGCCGCGCTCCGCATGCTCGCGCTCGCGCTACTGCCCGCAGGCGCGGTCGGGCTGGTCAGCCGGACCTACTACGCGCTCGGCGACTTCAAGACGCCGGTGCGCGCGTCCGTCGCGATGCTGGTCTGCAACGTGGCGCTGAACGCGGCGTTCGTCGTCGGGCTCGGCATGGACGTCGAGGGGCTCGCGCTCGCGACCGCGGCGACGGCCTGGCTGCACCTCGCCTGGCTCGTCCCCGGTTTCCGGACGAAGCTCGCGCTCCCCGCCGCCGAGCCCCGCGCGCTGCGCCGCGCCGTGCCCATGGCCCTGGCCGCGGCGGCCAGCGGCGCCGCGGCGCTCGGCGGCCACCGGCTCGTTGCGAGGGCCCTCGGGCTGGCGGCCGACGAGGCGTCTCGCTCGGTCTCCGCCCTCGCCCTGGGGGGCGCCGTGGGGGTCCTTGGCTACCTCGCCCTGGCGCAGGTCCTCGGGATCCCGGAGTGGATCGATTTCCGAGCGCGGCTCGCCGGCCGCAGGGGCTCCCCGGACGCGTGAGAGGGGGCTCCAGGGCTTCGGATTGCCCCAAGTCGATTCTCCACAAGATGTAGTGCCGTCGTTTGGGGAAAACCGTTGCTAGCGCCAAGACCTGGGGGGTACGCTCTTCCCCCTGCACCGGAGCCGTCCACGGCCTGAGACCCGCCTAACCGCCGCCAATGCAACGGGTTAGGGCTTGCAAGGGCCTTCGGCAGCGTCCGGTGCGCGCTTGCCTGCCACGGGCTGACCGCTCCGCCAACCCATCCCCCGCGAAGCCAGCAGAGAGGAAGAGAAACCACACGTGAGTACGATCGAGCTGACCGGACCGTCGACGACCCAGGGTCTCTCCGGCTTGAACCCCCAGGACGCGCTCAACGCGGTGGATCCGCCCGCGGATCTCCCCGATCCGACGATGACGGAGAACGCCCTCGCGGTCCTCCGACGCCGGTACCTGAAGAAGGACCCCGACAACGGGGAGGTCGTCGAGACGCCCCGGCAGATCTTCTGGCGCGTGGCGACGCACATCGCCAAGGCCGAGATGCTCTTCCCCGGCGGCACGCCCGAGAAGGCGCTCTCCGTGGCGAAGGAGTTCTACGGGCTGATGGCGTCCTGTCGCTTCATGCCGAACAGCCCGACCCTGATGAACGCGGGCCGCGAGATGGGGATGCTCTCCGCCTGCTTCGTCCTCCCGGTCGAGGACTCGATCGAAGGCATCTTCGACTCGATCAAGGCCACCGCGCTGATCCAGAAGGCGGGCGGGGGCACCGGCTTCAGCTTCTCGCGCCTGCGGCCGCAGGGCGACCTCGTGCGCTCGTCCGGCGGCACGACGGAGGGGCCGCTCTCGTTCATCCAGGTGTTCTCGAAGGCGACCGACGCGATCCAGCAGGGCGCGTTCCGCCGCGGCGCGAACATGGGCATCCTGCGCGTCGATCACCCCGACGTCGTCCGGTTCATCACCTTCAAGGACGACCTCGGGCGCCTCCAGAACTACAACATCTCGGTCACGGTCACCGACCGCTTCCTCGAGGAGCTGCGCTCCGATCCGACGACGGTGCACGAGGTGATGAACCCGCGCACGCAGGAGTGGGCCAAGCTCCAGAAGCGCGACGAGAACGACGAGCCGACGGGCGAGTACTGGACCGTCGGCGAGCTCTGGGACCTCATCGTCGAGCACGCGTGGCGCACCGGCGAGCCGGGCGTCGTCTTCATCGACCGCATCAACGACCGCAACCCGATCAAGAACGTCGGCCCGATCGAGGCGACGAACCCGTGCGGCGAGCAGCCGCTGCACCCCTACGACTCGTGTAACCTCGGCTCGGTCAACGTCGGCGCGTTGGTCAAGGGCGAGGGCGCGAACGCGCGCTTTGACTGGGAGGAGTACAGGTCGATCGTCCATACGACGACGCGCTTCCTCGACAACGTGATCGAGGTCAACAAGTACCCCCTGCCGCAGATCGACCAGATGTCGAAGACCACGCGGCGCATCGGGCTCGGCGTGATGGGGTTCGCGGACGCGCTCTACAAGCTCGGCATCCCGTACAACTCGGACGAGGGGTGCGGCTTCGGCGAGCAGATCATGAAGATCATGAACGACGAGTCGCACCTCGCGAGCGAGCAGCTCGCCGAGGAGCGCGGCGTGTTCCCCGCCTGGGACGGCTCCGACTGGCAGACCGAGGGGCGGCGCGTGCGCAACTCCTACACGACCACGGTCGCGCCGACCGGCACGATCTCGATCATCGCCAACTGCTCCGGCGGCATCGAGCCGATGTTCAGCCTCGCGTTCCTGCGCCAGGTGATGAAGGACACCAAGGGCCAGCCGACGATCCTGAAGGAGTGCAACTACGTCTTCGAGGACGTGGCGAAGAGCCAGGGGTTCTATTCGGACGAGCTGATCGAGAACATCCTGGCCGACGGCACGCTCGAGAAGATCGACGAGGTCCCGGACGACGTAAAGCGCGTCTTCGTGACCGCCCGCGACGTTATCCCGGAATGGCACATGCGCATGCAGGCGGCCTTCCAGCGCCACTGCGACTCGTCGATCTCGAAGACGATCAACTTCCCGAACGACGCGACCGTCGAGGACGTGCGCAGGATCTACGAGCTCGCGATCGACCTGGACGTCAAGGGCGTCACGGTCTACCGCGACGGCTGCCGCGACGTGCAGCCGATGGCGCTCAAGGGCTCGCAGCGCGGCGGCGAGGAATCGGTCCCGCAGGTCGAGGTTCCGCCCGAGCAGACCGCCACGCAGATCGCGGCGGCCGCCGTGGCCGAGCTCCAGCCGATCCGTCTGCCCGAGATCATGCCGTCGCTGCGCATCCGCCAGATGACGCCCTTCGGCAACATGCACGTGAAGGTGTCGGTCGATCCCGCGAGCGGCCGCGAGCGCGAGGTCTTCGCCCAGCTCGGCAAGGGCGGCGACGTGGCGAACTCCGACCTCGAGGCGATCTGCCGGATCCTCTCCCTGTGGCTCCGGGCGAACGGCAGCCTCGACATGGCGCTGCGCCAGCTCCAGGGCATCGGCTCCTCGCTGACCGTGCCGACCAAGGACGGGCGCATCATGTCGCTCGCCGACGGCCTCGCGCGGGCGCTGCACCGCTACCTGGGCGCGAAGAAGGAGTTCGGCCTCGAGGCGCTGCTCCTCGGCCGCGTGTCGCCGGGCGAGCTGACCGACGCCGACAACGGCGTCGCCGCCGAGAACGCGGCGTCGGCGAGCCGCAGCCAGACCCAGTACAAGCTGAAGTGCCCGGGTTGCCAGAGCGTACTCTCCTTCGAGGAGGGCTGCGTCAAGTGCTACGGGTGCGGCTACTCGCAGTGCTAGCGGCGTAGTACCGGACAAAGCGAAAACGGCCGCCCCGGCGTCGCGGCGCCGGAGCGGCCGCTCTTGTACCGGGGTCAGTACAGCGTCATGCGCACGCGGTTCGTGTTCGTCAGCGTCAGCGGGGCGAAGCTCGTGACCGTTATCCCCTGAAAGTAGACGTCCGTGCCGAAGGGAGGAATTCCCAGTGCCACGGGAATCGGGCAGCTCACGTAAGCGCCCTCGGTCGTCCCCGCGGCGAACTCCGGCCCCACCGCCGGCGTCACGACGGGCCCCGGCAGGCACGGGATCGCGAAAGATCCGAGAGGGAACGGCATCAGCAAGAAGGCGCCGGCAAACGGGACCCCCGGCGGCCCGACGGGGGTCAAGCTGTACAGGACGAAGGCCGTGTTCGGTCCCGTTCCCGTGCCCTGGTCGCGTACCTCGAAGACGAGCGTCGCGCCGGCGAGCGGAAGGCGATCGACCTTGAGGGCGTTCAGCGCGCCGCCGCCGTTGTTGCTCGTCTGGATCCCCGGGACGACGGATTCGGCGCGGACGTTGAGCATCGGCTCCCGGAACGTGAGGTTGTTGGTTGGCGTATGGTCGAAGGGGTCGGGGATTGGACCGGAAGCGGCAATCTGGTACCCGCTGAACTCGCTGACACCCAAGCAGTCATCGAACGGCGTCTCATCCGTCGAGTAGGCGGCTTGCAGTCCGTAGTCGCCCAGACCGCACGTGCCGCCGGTGAACGTCATGCCGCCGGTCACGAAGTAGGTCGTCGCCGTGTCCGACGCCGCGGTGCCGTCCGCCGGCAAGATCACGCCCCCCGGGAAGGAGATGTCAACGGAATATCCGTTCACGAATCCGGCAGGAGGACAATTGCCCGGGCCCGGCGGGGTACACAGGTTCGGGTTGATGATGCACGGGTCCGGCAAGCCTGAGTTGCCCAGCGAGACGAACACCTCCGCACCCGTCAACGCTCCCGCCTGGAAGAAGGAAGGCTGCAGGTTGCAGGTGCCGAAGAAATCCGGGATGGCGGGTCCTTGCATCCGGTCATAGAAGTCCGGAGACGCCTGCCAGTCCGTGTCATAGATCGACTCGAGGTAGCCGTCGATCTCGGCCGTCCCCGGGAAAGCGCGGTGATGCGCGAGGATGCGGTCGCCGGTGAGGACCTTCCAGAAGAGATCGCCCGTGAGGTCGGGCGGGAAGGTCCCCGTCGGGAACCCGACGCTCGGAGAGGAGTGGACGAACATGACGTCCATGCCATTGTGGAGCGGGACGTCGTTCGAATCCGCCGCTCCCGACGCGATGTTCAACGGTTTCTGATGGGGGACCTGCGCCAACTGCACGCTGGCGAGCAACGTGAGAATCAACATGTAGCTGTCTCCCTGACGTGGACTAGGTGGTTCGGATACGCGATCGAGGAGCGAGAGGCGACGACCAAACGAACGCGGGACCACAAGCGGGGATCTCGAACCCATCGAGTCGGACTCGACCTTGCTCGCGCACCGTCTAAGCTGGCGCGATGCGGTTCGAAGCCGTCGTCCAAGCGAGCGCGCGCGTCGCTGACACGAGCTCGCGCAAGGAGAAGACCGAGCACCTCGCCGCTTGCCTGCGCGGTCTCGTCGGGGACGAGATCGTCGTCGGCGTCGCGTACCTGATGGGTGAGCTGCGCCAGGGGCGCGTCGGACTCGGCTACGCGGCGGTTTATGGCTCGGAGCCCGGCGGCGCGACGGACGCGGCCGCGCTCGACCTGCTGGAGGTCGACCGCGCCTTCGACGCGATCGCGACGATTTCCGGACCGGGCTCGAAGAGCGCGAAGCAACGCGCCCTAGAGGGATTGCTCGCGCGCGCAACGCCGGACGAGCAGCACTTCCTCAAGCGCCTCGTCGTCGGCGAGCTCCGCCAGGGCGCGCTCGAGGGCGTTCTCGTGGAAGCCGTCGCGAAGGCGGCCGACCTTCCGGCCGCGGACGTGCGGCGCGCCGCGATGCTCGGCGGGGATCTGAAGGACGTGGCCGCCGCGGCGCTCCTCGAGGGCGCGAGCGGGCTCGCGCGGTTTCGCATGCAGCTCCTGCGGCCGATCCAGCCGATGCTCGCGTCGTCCGCCGGCGACGCGGAAGAGGCGCTCGCGAAGCTCGGTGTCGCCGCCTTCGAGTGGAAGCTCGACGGCGCGCGCATCCAGGTCCACAAGGACGGCGGCGAGGTGCGCGTCTTCAGCCGCCGGCAGAACGACGTGTCGCGCGCCGTCCCGGAAGTGGTCGAGCTCGTCCGCGGTCTTCCGGCGAAGAGCCTCCTCCTGGACGGCGAGGTGCTCGCGCTTCGCGCCGACGGCCGTCCGCGGCCGTTCCAGGAGACGATGCGCCGCTTCGGCCGCAAGCTCGACGTGGGCGCGCTGCGCGCGGAGCTGCCGCTGACGCCGTTCTTCTTCGACCTGCTTCACGTCGACGGCGACGACGTGCTCGACCGTGCCTACGACGAACGCTGGGCGGCGCTCGCCGGCGCCCTGCCCGAGGACGCGCGCGTCCCGCGCCTCGTCGCGGAGGACGCCGAAGAGGCCGAGGCCTTCTTCGCCTCGGCCCTCGAGCGCGGCCACGAAGGCGTCGTCGCCAAGGGCCTCGACGCGCCGTACGAGGCGGGGCGGCGCGGCGCGAAGTGGATCAAGGTGAAGCCGGCCCACACGCTCGACCTGGTCGTCCTCGCCGCCGAGTGGGGGAGCGGACGGCGCCGCGGCTGGCTCTCCAACCTCCACCTCGGAGCGCGCGACCCGAAGTCCGGCGGCTTCGTGATGCTCGGGAAGACCTTCAAGGGCATGACCGACGCGGTCCTCGAGTGGCAGACGAAGAAGCTCCAGGAGCTCGAGCTCGCCCGCGACGACTACACGGTGCACGTGAGACCCGAGCTCGTGGTCGAGATCGCCTTCGACGGCGTGCAGGCGAGCCCGCACTATCCCGGCGGCGTCGCGCTGCGCTTCGCTCGCCTGAAACGCTACCGCGACGACAAGCAGGCGGCGGACGCGGACACGATCGAAGCGGTGCGCTCGCTCGGGGGATTCGAGGGGTGAGCGAAGACTACGCGGCGCGGCCGTTCGCGGCCGAGCTCTGGGTGGTCTTCGTCGCGGGCGTGCTGCACGTCGTCTTCGAGCTCGTCGCGGGCCGCGGCGTCTCCTATGCCTACAACGGGGTCGCCGCGATGAGCTTCGGCGGCTACGTCGTCTGGCGTCTCTTGAAATCGCCGGAGGCTGCGCGGGCGTGGGGTCTGCGGCTCGACAACCTGGGCCGGGCGCTTCCCGTTCATCTTGGCTTCGGCCTGCTGGCCGCCGCCGTCGTCCTCGCCGGCGGCTGGGTCGCCGATTCGGTCACCGCACCCACGCCGGTGCTCGTCGCCGGTTACTTCCTCTGGGCGTTGGCGCAGCAGTTCGCGCTGCAGAACATGCTGGTGAAGAACCTCGCGAATCTGCCCTCGGGCGTGGCCGCCGCGACGGCCGCGGCGCTTTTCGGGGCGGTTCACCTGCCGCGCTGGCCTCTCGCGCTGCTCTGCTTCGCCGGCGGCTTCGGTTTCACGCTGGTCTACCGCCGCTTTTCCAACCTCTACGCCGTCGCCCTCGCCCACGGCCTCGCCGGCACCGCGGCGATCTGCGTGCTCTACGCCGAAGGCTTGTCCTTGTCCTCGAGCACCTGAAGCGCCTCGCCCTTCGCCTCGTCGTGGATCCGGCAGGCGTCGAGGAGGAGCTGCATGATGTTGTAGCGCTGCGGACGGCAGTGCTCGACGGCGCCGACGTGGAAGCGGAAGTAGGCTTTCTCCGAGCACAGGAGCCGCGCGAAGATCAGGCGGACCTGGAACTCCAGGGCCTGCTCCAGCTCGTCGTGGCTGATCAGGCCCTCGGCCTCGAGCGCGTCGCCGAGCCGCTCCCTGCCGTAGGAGAAGTCGACGAGGAAGGCCTGAAGCTTCGCCGAGTCGATCTTGCCCTGCTCGACCAGGATCTCGCCGAGCCGCAGACCGGGCGGCGAGTTGTCGCTGTACGCGTTGACGAGGTCGCCCTCGGAGATCACGAGCGAGATGACCTCGGTGCCGATGTTGACGTGCAGGACGCCGGTCTTGCCCTGGACCTGGAGGAAGCTCAGGAGGTCGGGGATCGAGATCGCCCAGGTGTGGCCGTGAAGCCCCTCGCGCCCGGGATCGCTCTCGGCGTCCGTCGCGTATTCCTGCTCCTCCTTCGCGAGCATGTCGCGGACGTAGAGCTTCGCGAGGTTGCCCGCGAGCTGCTCCATCTCGCCTCCGGACGAGCCTCCGTCCGTGTCGCGGACGCAGCGTCGCGCGTCGTCGACCTGGCGGGTCGCCGTCGACAGGCGTCTGAGCCACTCCTCGTCCCTCTCCTCGTTGGATACGGTCAGAATCGCGCTCATCAGCCGCCGGCAGGCGTGCAGGAGCTTCCGGAGCTCCTTCTGACTGCTCTTGGTGGTGGCCATGGCGTGGGCCGTTTTCTCCGAGCACACCTATCGGCCGGAAGCCCCCGGGGGCGTAGAAAAAAGGGCGGCTTCCTCAGCGCCCCCGCGTCGTGTCCAGGAAGTCCGCCGCCTCCGTCGGAAACTCGGTCTCCCCCAGCCTCGAGAAGAGGAATCGGGCCCCGTCGACCCGGGTGAGCTCGAGCTTCTCGCCGTCCACGCTCACGCGGTACTCACGCGCGCCGGTGGGCACCTCGAACATGATCTCCTCGTCCTCGTTCAGGTTGTGGAAGCCCATGATGGCGGCGGTCTGCAGCTCGAGTTGGTCGCTGATCCGGTAGCGGTGCGCGCTGCCCTGCACGTAGGCCTGGTGGCCGGGGCCGAGGAACTCCGCTTCAAACGTCTGCGCCTGCAGCGTGAGGGAGAGATAACCCCCATAGAAGATGGCGAAGCCCTGGACGTTGTTCTGGTCGAACACGCCGACGGCCGGCTGGTAGTAGGTGAGAAGCCAGGCGCCCTCGAGGTCCTTCTCGATCTGCTGGCGCTGATCGTAGCGCTGGCGGGCGAGCGTGCCCTCGGTCGGCGCCTCTTCGACCGGCGGGTCCTCCGGATCTTGGAAGAGGGCGGCGCCGGCGGGGAGGGCGAGGAGTCCGGACAGGAAGATCGCGAGGGTGCGCATGGGGTTCTCCTTGGCGAGAGGGCCTCCATGCCATAGCTCCTTTGCCCCGAACGCACAAGCTAGACTCGGTCGCGATGGTGGTCGATGCCCGCGACCGGGGCGGAGGGGCCCATGGAGTCACGCTCGCGGCGAACCTTCTGCTCGCGGCCGGGAAGCTGGGCGTCGGCTGGTTCGCGGGGTCGCAAGCGCTGATCGCGGACGGGTGGCATTCGCTCTCCGACGTGGCGATGAACGGTCTGGCGTGGACCGGGTACCGGCTCTCGAAGACACCGCCGGACGAGGACCATCACTACGGGCACGGCAACTGGGAGGCGATCGCGGGGCTTGTCGTCGGGCTCATCATCATCGCCGCCGGGGTCGCCGTCGTCGCCTCGGTCTTCGTCGGCGAGGACACGTCGCTCAAGGGCGTCGGCCGCGGTTGGTTGGCGCTCGGCGTCGCGATTGTCGCGGCCGCGGTCAAGCTGCAGCTCGCGCTCTACACGCGGCGCGTCGGGACGGAGCTCAACAGCCCATCCCTTCTGGCGGTGTCGCGCGACAACCTGTCCGACGCGATGACCGGGCTCTTGGTGCCGGTGGCGATCGGTGCGTCGCTCCTCGGGATAAGCTGGGCGGAACCCCTGGTCGCGGTGTTGCTCGGGTTCGTCATCGGCTGGATGGGGATCCAGAGTGCGAAGGAGGCCCTCGACATCCTGACCGACCGCGTGTCCGATCCGGGCCTCCGCGGGCGCCTCGCGGAGACCGCCGGCGCCGTCGAGGGGGTAAGAGGGGTGCAAAGCGTGCGGGTTCACCCCCTGGGGTCACACTTCCGCGTCGACATGGAGATCAGCGTCGTAGGGGGGATCACCGTCGCGGAAGGTCACCGGATCGCTCACGCCGTGGAGCAAGCGGTCGTAGAGTCCCATCCCCACGTCGAGGCGGTCCACGTCCACGTCAACCCTGCCGAAGAGCTATCCTGAGGGGCCCCATCCGCCCATGAACACCCATTCTTTCCTGGCCGCCGCCGTTCTCTTCGCGGCGCCCGCCGCGGCCCAGTTCCAGCACGCGGACGCGACGCTCTACACCCGGATCGACGGGCCGGTGTTGCGCGCGGCGATCCAGCTCAAGGTGGACATCGGCTGGCACATCTACCACTCCGAGCTGGGCCCGCCGGACGCGATCGGCAAGCCGACCGTGGTCACCCCCGGCGGAGAGGGCATCGAGTGGGGCGAGGTGCGCTTCCCCGAGCCCTTCCGGCACGAGCAGCCGGGCTTCGGCGACCAGCCCGACACCTGGATCTATGCCCACGACGGCACGATCGTGCTCTACGCCGCCGGGCTTCTCGCCGACGAGGCGGCGGCCGAGAACGCGACCGTCGACCTGACCGGCCTCACCTGCGAGGACGGAATCGGCGGGACGTGCGTGCCGTACAGCGAGCTCGGCGTCACGTCGGCCGGCGAGGGCAAGGACAAGCTCTTCGAGGACTTTCCCGAAGACCTCGTTCCGAAGCCGGACGACCAGCATTCAGGCGGCGAGGCCGACGCCACGCTCTACACGCGCGTCCGGGACGGCGAGGTGCTCGCGGTGCTGGAGATCGAGATCTCCTCCGGCTGGCACCTCTTCCACTCGGATCTCGGCGACCCGAAGGCCGTGGCGATCCCGACGACGATCGAGCTCGGCGGGGAGGGGATCGAATGGGGCGAGGTGCGCTACCCCGAGCCCGAAGTCATCGACCAGTTCGACTCCTGGGCGAACGCGCACCACGGCACGATCGTGGTCTACGCCAGGGGCGCCCTCGAGGAAGGCGCAACCGGCGCCGACGTCACGGCCAAGCTCAGCGGGCAGACGTGCAGCGAGGGCGAGGGCGGCATCTGCATCGAGTACGAAGAGCTGGCCTACGACCGCGGCGAGGGTCCGGACGAGCTCTTCGCGGACTTCGACGAGGCCTTCCGGACGGCGGAGAAGGCCGATACCGCGGTCGTCTCGGCACAGGAGGAGGACAACCAGGGGCTCCTGTTGTTCCTCCTGTCGGCCGTGGGGTGGGGGCTCTTTGCCCTCCTCATGCCGTGCACGTATCCGATGATCCCGATCACGATTTCGTTCTTCACCAAGCAGGCGGACGCGAGGGGCGGCAACGTGCTCCCCCTGTCGCTGCTCTACGGCCTCGGAATCGTGCTCATCTTCATCCTGATCGGCACTGTGGTCGGCGTGGCGATCATCCCGTTCGCGCAACACCCGGTGACGAACCTCATCATCGCCGCGCTCTTCGTGCTCTTTGCCTTCGTTCTCTTCGGGGCGATCAATCTGAACCCGCCGCAGTTTCTGATGGCGGCAGCCGGCAAGGCGTCGATGACCGGCGGGTATCTCGGCGTGTTCCTGATGGGCGCCTGCCTGGTCGTCACGTCGTTCACCTGCACCGCTCCGTTCGTCGGGACGCTGCTCGCCCAGGGCGCGGCGGACGGAGACCTGGGCAGGGTCGTGATCGGCATGGGTACCTTCGGGCTCACCATGGCGATCCCATTCGTGTTGCTCTCGCTCCTGCCGGGCAAGGTCGCGGCCATGCCCAAGAGCGGCGAGTGGATGAACACGCTCAAGGTCACGCTGGGTTTCGTTGAGCTCGCCGCGGCCTTCAAGTTCCTGTCCAAC
This sequence comes from Planctomycetota bacterium, assembly GCA_028278425.1. Lineage (GTDB taxonomy): Bacteria > Planctomycetota > UBA1135 > UBA1135 > JANQEJ01. The sequence goes on from JANQEJ010000348.1 coordinate 36,107, forward strand.
GCCGATCTCGTGTGGAAGTGGGACGTGTTCTCCCGCGAGCTCTTCCTCTTCGCCTGGTTCGCGATCTTCGCCGCCGCCGCCGTTTACCTGTTCTTCTTCGCGGGGGGCAAGCGCGCAACGCTATCGAGCGGCCGTAGTCTCGGCGGCGCATCTCTGGTGGCGCTCGCGCTCTACTGCGCGTGGGGCGGCAAGGGCAACGACATGGACCAAGTGATGACGGCGATCATCCCCAACTACTCCGGGGGCAGGTTCTTCCCGGAGTTGTGGGTGAGCGGCGCGCGTCATTCCATCGTCTACGACGACTACGACGCGGCCGTCGAGCGCGCGATCGAGGAGGACAAGCTGCTCCTCGTCAACTTCACGGGCTACACATGAGCGGTCTGCCGCCAGATGGAAGAGGACATCTTCCTGGCCTCGGCGGTCGCCGAAGTCCTTGAACGAGAATACGTCGAAGCGCGCCTGCACACCGACGGGGACGCGCACGCCGAACGGATCAAAGAACGTCAGGACAAGCTCGTCGGACATCCGACGAATCCCGTCTATGTTCTCCAGGATCCGAAACGCACCGAGGTCATCCTGGAGAGCCACGAGGGCTACGCCGGAGCGGAGACCTTCGCGGAGTTCCTGAAGGTTCCGCTGGAGGAACGCGTCGTCGACGCTCGCTAGCGCTCCTCCTCCATACGCTTCAGCGTCGCTTCGAACCCGGCTCGGTCGAGCCGCACACCGAACGCCTGCTCGCGGGCGACGTCCGCCACCAGGATCTCGCGCGGGCTCTCGACGACGAGGCCGCGGCTGCGCGAGCCGCGTTCGTCGGTGGCGTAGAGCGAAGCCTTCACGCGGTAAGTGCCGGGTCCGGGCACGAAGACGAGCGCCTCGCCGTTCGTGCCGAAAACGGCCTGCTCGCTGTACATCCGCGAGGCGTCGGCCCGGTCGAGGCGGATCGCGAGCGCGTAGCCCTCGGGCAGCGGCGGCATGCCGCCCTCGAGGACGAAGCGAAGCGGGAGACCCGGGCTGAGCGTGATCGCGTGCTCGCCCGGAGCCACCTCCAGCCGCGCCGCGCGAAATCCCCCGGAGCTGACCTCCAGCTCGAGCGCCGGGCTCGTCGTGATCAGCTCGAGCTCGGAGCCGCTCTCGTGTTCGTACTCCCATTCCTCGGAGCCCGGCGGGCGGTAGGACGCCTCGACGGCCGGCACCGGCCCGCCGCCGGGCGCGGAGACGCGCAGGAGATAGCGGTACACCAGGCCGCGCAGGTCGATCTCGCGCAGACGCGGGTCGTCGGTGACCTCGTCGGCGCGGACGACCACCCCGTCGAAGCGAAGCAAGGGCTCACCGGCGCGTCGAAGGGTGAGGGTCAGGGTGTGCGTCCCCTCTTCCACCTGGCTCAGCACGAACGAACCGTCGCCCTCCAGGTCGCGGCTCACGTCCAGACGTTGCGCGGGGTCGCCGCCGCGGTACAACGCGAAGCGCACGGAGCGCAGCTCGACGCCCTCGTTGACCAGGAGGCGACCCTCGATCGACCCGGCGCCGAAGAGCTCGATCCGCACGTCGCTCGAGCCGAGCGGGACCTGCACGTACCCGCTCCGACCGTAGGAGACGTGGCTGACCCCCACCGCAAAGTCCGGCGCGCTGCTCCAGCCGCGCAGCTCGAACCGACCGTCGGCGTCCGTCCGCGCGCGAGCGTCGCGGAGGGTGCGCCACGAGATCCGCGACTCGCTCCGGCGGACCCCGTAGGCACCGCGCACGTCGGCGCCGCGAATCAAAGCCCCGCCGGTGTCGGTCACGACGCCGGCCGCCAGAAGCGGAGGCAGGGTCAGCTTGACGTCCCCGACGTCGTTTTCGCCGGGATACAGCGCGCCGGAGAGGTCCAACTCGGCGCCGAGCGTCCCGCCTTCGTCGCGGTCGTGGCGCAGCAACAACCGCCGGGCTCCGCCGGGGGGAACGTCCCCTTCGATCACCATCTCGATGCGTCCGTCGCCGTCGGTGGTGAACGAGCTGTTGTCCGAGTTGCGCTTGACGCCTTCGGGGCTGAGCGTTTCGACCGCGGTCCGTACGAGGACCTTCGCGAGCGGCTTCTCCTCGCCGTCCAGGAGCCGTGCGACGAGCTTCGGCGTGATCGGCACGACGACGTCGACCGACACGCTTTCCCCGGGTCGGGTCGGTCCGTCGGCGGCTTGATCGACCGGCTCGCGCCCGTCCGCGGTGCCGAGCTGGATGCCCAGCCGCTCCCCTAGACCGACGTAGGGGAACCAGGCGCGTCCTTCCTTGAGCGGGACTTGCGCCGTGTCCGCCCCGCCGAGCCCGGGAGTGCGCGATCCCCCGTCGGAGGCGAACGAGATCGCCGCGACACCGGAGAGCGGGACCGGCTCGCCCTGCTGATCGACGGCGCGCACCGCGAGGGAGCCCGTAGGCGGCAGCACGAATTCGATCGTCTCGGCCGGGAAGCTCTTCCGGTCGAGCTCCCGCTCGACCGGCTCCTCCAGGAGGATTGCGAGAGCGACGAAGACGGGGTCTTCGCTGACCTGCTTGAGGATGTTCGCGACGTGCATCAGCGTCACGGTGCCGTCCGCTCCGGTCGGCGTGCTCAGGAAGTCGTAGGTGCCCCACCGGCGTTTCTGCCGCAACGCGACCGGCGCGCCTTCGACCGGCCGGCCTTCCGCGTCGACGACGCGCACGACGAGGGCCGGATCGGGCTCGAGCTCGACGACGATCTCGGTCTCGTCACCGCTCACGGGCTGCATCGCCCAGAGTCCTTCGGTTTGCCCCGCGATCATCCCGCCCTGCACGACGTGGGGGACCTTCAGCCGCCCTTCGTCGTTCGCGCGGTAGCGCCGGCCGAAGCGCGTCAAGAGCTCGTCGACGTTGAGGCCGCCGGCCTGGAGCTCGAGCATCTGCTCCTCGTCGAGCAGGTCCGGAGTGAAGAAGTAGACGAGCGCCCTCGGCACCGGGGCCTGGGTCTCCTTCACGACGACGCGCACGTCCAGGCCCTCCTCCGGGGAGGCTTCGACGTCGCCGGCATCCGCGGCCTCGGCCGGTTGCGGCGCAAGGTCGTCGACCAACGTACGCTTCGCGTCCCCGGCCCCGTCGTCGCTCGCCGGTGGTCGTTCGACGCTCGAGAGCGCGACCGGATCCGCGGCGGGAGCTTCCCGCGGCGCTGCCACGGCCGGCGCGGTCGCCGGCGAGCCGCTCTCGCGCTCCGTTCCTTCGTAGAGGACGAACGCCAGGGCCAGCGCGAGAAGGGCGAGGGGAACGACGATGAACAGAGCTCGTTTCACGGCAAATACGCGGGCGCCAAAAGGGGGCGAGGTCGACGCGCAGCACGTCGAGAGCCCGCCGCCCGCCAGGATACAATTCCCCGTCCATGCGCGCCGTCACGGCTTTTCTCGGCTCCCTTTCCCTGCTCTCGGCCTGCGGCGGCGATCCCGACGGCGAGGCTGCGCGGAACGTCCTGGTGATCAGCGTGGACACCGTTCGCCGCGACGCGCTCGGATTCATGGGTCGCTCGCCGTCGCCGTCGCCCAACGTGGACGGGCTCGCGGCGGAGGCGGCGGTGTTCGACGACGCGTACACGGTCACGCCGCTGACCCTGCCCGCTCACACGTCGCTCCTGACCGGGCTGTATCCGGCGAGCCACGGCGTTCGCGACAACGGCGCGATGCGCGTGCCGGGAGCGGCGGACACGCTCGCCGAGCTCTTCCAGAGACGCGGCTACCGCACCCTCGCGTCGGTGGCGGCCTTCGTGCTCGACCGTTGTTTCGGGCTGGACCAGGGGTTCGAGCGCTATGGGGCACCGCCGCGTTCCATCGGCGGCGTCGAGGTCAACGTGACCCAGATCCGCGCCAACGAGGCGGTCGACCGGCTCCTCCGCGATCTGGACGAGCTCGGGGGCGGCGGCGCGCCGTGGTTCGCGTGGCTGCACCTCTACGACCCGCACGCGCCCTACGACGCGCCCGGCTTCGCCTCCGGGAAGACGCGCGCCGCCTACGACGACGAGATTCGCTTCGCCGACGGCGAGCTCGGGCGGCTCTTCCGCGCGCTCAAGGAGCGCGGCGTTTGGGAGGAGCTCGTCGTCGTCTTCACCTCCGACCACGGCGAGGGGCTCGAGGACGGTCGCGAGCCGACGCACGGCCACTTCGTCTACGACCAGACGATGCGGATCCCGCTCCTGATCAAGCACCCCGAGATCGCGCCGGGACGAATCGCGGAGCCGGTGTCCCTCGTCGACGTCGCGCCGACGCTTCTGACGCTCCTGCGCGTGCCGGCCGACGAGCGCGCCTTCGACGGGCGGAACCTGGCGCCGCTCTTGCGCGGTGAACCGGCGCCGGAGGAGCGAACGCTGCTCATCGAGTGCTACAAACCGTGGATTGCCAACGGCTGGTCGCCCTTCGAGGGTGGCGTGCGCGGGCCGCACAAGTTCATCCGCGCGCACGGGCGCGAGCTCTACGACCGCGTGGCCGACCCCGCGGAGAGGACGAACCTCTACGCGCCGGACGACGCGACGGCGGCGGCGCTGGGCGAGGAGGTCGAGCGGCGCATGACCGAGCTCGCCGGCAAGCTGGAGCGCGAGCAGGTCGAGCTCTCCACCGGCGCCGAGGACGCGCTCGCCGCGCTCGGCTACGTCGGCGCCGGCGCCGCCCTCGGCGTCGAGGGCAGGCCGGACTTCGACGCGCTCGCCGATCCGTACGAGATGCACCCCTTGATCCTGCGGATGGACGCGCTGAGTCTCGCGCTCGCGAAACAGGACTGGCCGACGGCGATCGCGGAGCTGCGCGAGCTCGTCGCGCTCGACCCGCAGAACCCGCTCTTCCTCGAGCGGCTGGGGGAGATCCTCGCCTTCACCGGCCCCGAGCATCTCGACGAGGCCGAGGAGCTCTTGGGGCGGGCGTTCGAGCTGCGCCCCGGACGTCCGCGCGTGCACCTCGGCCTCTCGCACTGCGCGCGACAGCGCGCCGACGCGGCCTGGGCTCGCTACACCGCCTCGGGACGCGAAGACGCCGCCGCGCGCGCGGAGTGGGAGAGGCAGATCGAGCGCCTCACCGGCGAGCTGCGCGCGGTGCTCGCCCTCGAGCCGGACCATCCGAGCGCGCTCTTCAACCTCGGCTTCACGCTGACCCGACGGGGCGACGAGGCCGAGGCGGGGAAGCGCGAGCTCTACGTCGAGGCGCTGGCGTTGATGGAGCGGCTGCTCGAAGTCGTGCCGCGCGAGGATCCGCGCTGGAAGGGCTTCGCGCAGTCGCGCGACAGCCTGACGCAGCGAATCGCCGCCCTCTGACCAGGTCACCGGGTTCGGTCCCTTGGAGCTGTACGGCGGCAGGTAGGTGTAGACGCCCTGCTGGAGGTTGTCCGGGAAGTACACCTGCGTCGTCGGCTCCGTCGTCGGCGTCGGCCGGACCTTGACGTGGACGTGCGCGGCACGCTCCGGTCGAGGCGTGGGTAGCTATTCGAAACCGATCAGGCGCCCGCCCTGGTAGACGACGAGGCTCGCCACCCACGCGAGCGCCGTCATGTAGACGAACATGAAGACCGGCCATCCGTAGCCGCCGGTTTCGCGTTTCGTCACGGCGAGCGTGCTCATGCACTGGCAGGCGAGCGCGAAGAAGACCATGAGCGAGAAGCACGTGAGCGGCGTGAACTCCTTCCGAACGCGGTCGCGCAGGGTGCTGGAGGTCTCGTCCTCTTCCTCGTCGAGGCCGTAGACGACCGCCATCGTGCTCACGAACACCTCGCGCGCCGCGAAGGCACCGATGATGCCGATACCGGTCTTCCAGTCGAAGCCGAGCGGCTCGAGCACGGGCTCGATCACCTGGCCCATCTGGCCGCCGTAGCTCTCGCGGAGCTGCGCGCTCGGGTCGTCGTTCTCCGGGAAGCTCAGCAGCGCCCAGATCGCGATCGTGCAAACGAGGATCACGGTCCCGGCTTCCCGGACGAAGACGCGGCTGCGCTCCCACATCATGCGCAGCACCGAGATCCAGTGCGGCAGCCGGTAGGGCGGCATCTCGAGGATCAACGGGACGTTTGGACCCTTGAGGAGCGTCCGGCCGAGGACCGCCGCGCAGGCGAAGGCGACGAGCGTCGAGAAGAGGTACATCGACACCATGAGGAGTCCCTGGGCGAGCGGCTGCTCCTCGTTGGGCGGATAGAGGGCCGCGATCAGGAGCCCGTAAACCGGCAGCCGCGCCGAGCACGTCATCAGCGGCACGACCATCATCGTGAGCAGGCGGTCGCGTTTGCGCTCCATCGTGCGCGTGGCGAGGATCGCCGGCACGGCGCAGGCGAAACCGGAGAGCATCGGCACGAACGCGCGCCCGTGAAGACCGATCGCCTTCATGATGCGGTCCATCAGGTAGGCGACGCGCGCCATGTAGCCCGTGTCCTCCATCAGCCCGATGAAGAAGAAGAGCAGGAGGATCTGAGGCAGGAAGACCAGGACGCTCCCCACGCCGTTGATGACGCCGTTGACCAGGAGGTCGGTCAGGAGGTTCTCCGGAAGCCAGGACTCGACGCGCGCTCCGATCCAGCCGAAGACGTCTTCGATGATCGTGATCGCCGGATCCGCCCAGGTGAAGAGCGACTGGAAGATGATCGTCATCAGGACCAGGAAGATCGCGAAGCCGACCACCGGGTGGAGCAGGACGCGATCGACGCGGTCGGTCAGCGTGGGGCGGGGTTCCGCCTCCTCCAGGAAGCGCGGCGTGCGCTCGTCGATCCAGGCGTAGCGCCCCCGGATGATCTCCTCGTCGATCTCCCGGCGCTCGCTCGCGGCGGCGTCGCGTTGCTCGCGCACGGCGCGGCGCAGCCCCCCGGGAACGTTTTCGAGCTCGTCCTGGTCGTCCACGGAGAGCAGCGCCCAGAGCGCAAGCGCGTCGCGCCGCGAAGGATCGTTCTCGTGCCAGTCCGCGGGGAGCTCGGTCGCGACGCGCTCCATGTCGGAGCGCAGCGCCCGGTCGCTGGGACGCCAGCGCCAGCCGGGGCGCGCGCTCTTCGGGTCGGCCAGGACGTCGGCGATCGCCCGCCGGAGCTCGTCGAGGCCCTCCCCTTTCACGCCCACGACGGGCACCACCGGCACGCCGAGCTCCTCGGAGAGCTTGGCGGCGTCGATCCGGTGCCCCTCCTTCTCGACCAGGTCGATCATGTTCAGCGCGACGATGACGGGCAGGTCGAGCTCGATGAGCTGCAACACGAGATAGAGGTTGCGCGAGAGCTGCGTCGCGTCGACGACGACGAGGACGGCGTCCGGCCGCTCGAGCGGGTGCAGTCCCGCGACGGCGCGGATGGCGAGCTGCTCCTCCTCGCTGCGCGCGGACAGGCTGTAGGTCCCCGGGACGTCCATCAGCGCGATCTCGCCGCCGGGGAGCTTCACGCGGCCCATGTGACGCTCGACGGTCACGCCGGGGTAGTTCCCCACCTTCGAACGGCTGCCGGTCAGCCGGTTGAAGAGCGTGGTCTTGCCGGTGTTGGGGTTGCCGGCGATGGCGACCATCGGCTGGCGCGTGGCCTGGATCATGACGGCCGGCTCATTCGCCGGGTTCGACCTCCAGCATGCTCGCCTCGCGGCGGCGGACGGTTACGTGGCAGCCCCGCACCTCGAGCTCGAGCACGCCGCCCGTCGCGGAGCGGCGCACGACGCGCACGGACGTACCGGGGAGGAGGCCGAGCTCCATCAACCGGCGGCGAAAGGCGCGCTCGCCGCCGAGCTTGGTCAGGCGGGCCTTGGAACCGGGGGAGACGTCGTCGAGGTTGCGCACGATTAATTGAGACTCGGTCTCAAAATAAGGGATCGCTGTTCCGCCCACAAGGCCGGCGCGTCTTGAAGCGGTCCGAGCCCGCCGGCATGATCCCGCGGGTGAGCCAGGCCAAGAGAGCCGCCGGCCGCCGCGCCGCGGAATACGTCATCGACGGGATGAACGTCGGCCTGGGCACGGGCTCGACGATCTTCTACACGCTGGAGCGCCTGGCGGAGCGGGTCGAGAAGGAGCACCTCTCGATCCGCGGCATTCCCACCTCGGAGGACACCGAGCGGAAGGCCCTGGACATGGGCATCCCGCTGACGAGCTTTGCCGAGGTCGACTCGCTCGACCTGACGATCGACGGCGCCGACGAGATCGACCCCAGCTTCCACATGATCAAGGGTGGCGGCGGCGCGCTCCTGCGCGAAAAGATCGTCGCGGCGGCGAGCCAGCGCGAGGTCATCGTGGTCGACCGGAGCAAGCTGGTGGACCGGCTGGGCTTGAAGTTCCTGCTGCCGATCGAGATCGTGCCGTTCGCCCGCCACAACGTCACGCGCTGGCTGGAGCACCTGGAGGCGCAACCCAGCCTCCGCATGCACGCCGAGGGCGAGACGTACCTCACCGACAACGGCAACGAGATCCTCGATTGCGCCTTCCCGGGGGGCATCGCCGATCCGGCCGAGCTCGAGCGGCGCCTGGCGGGGATTCCCGGGATCGTGGAGAACGGGCTCTTCGTCGACCTGTGCCACGTGCTCGTGATCGGGGACGAGAGCGGCGAGGTCGAGGTGCGCGAGAAGGGCCGCTAAGAAAGAGTCCCGCCCGGCCGCGGAGGCCGGACGGGACCTGTTTATCTCCTGCCTTTCGTTCCTAGAGCGACGCGATGTACTCGAGGATCGCCTCGATGTCGGCGTCGAAGGTGCTGCCGGCTGCGACGGTCTGCAGCGTGGTCTGCACCTTGGACGCGCCGAGGACGAACTGCTCGTGTCCGCGCACGTCGTGGAACTCGTTGAAGAGCTTCAACAGGCCCGGATAGGCGGCGTTGCCGTAAACCGGGTCCGTCTGCTGGATCTCGGGATCGACGAGCGCCCGCAGCGAAGAGGCGCTGTGATCGTGGAAATACGGTCCGGTCGAGAAGACGCCGAGCTTCGTCGGGATCGAGAAGCCCCCGGGTCCGCGCTTGAAGAGCTTCTTCGGGCCGGCGGGCGGCGGGTCGGGACAGATGTAGCTGTTGTCGTCGTCCCGGGTGAAGTCGTCGTCGTCGTCGGGGTTCAGCGGGATGTAGGTCTCGATGTCGCTGTACCCGTCGAGGTTGCGGTCCGGATCCGGGAAGGTGTCCTCGTCGAGGTCGACGTTGACGCCGGTGTTCACGTCGCGGACGTTCACCGCCACGATGTTCTCCTGCAGGATGATGCAGTCCGGATCGATTGCCTCGAGGCCGTCGATGTCGTCGGTGTAGAGCGGGTCGAGGAAGTCCTCGGTGTAGCCCCGCGTGTCGCCGGTGACGTCGTCCTCGGCCGGGTGGCAGGTCGCGCAGCCGGCGTGACGCAGGAACGGGTTGAGGCCCGTGTTGTTCGTCCCGAAGAAGAGGTCTTCGCCCAACGCGGCGGTCGCCGTGTAGGAACCGTCGGGCAGAAGGTGCGGGTTCAGCGGAACGGGGATGATGCGATGGTAGTCGATCAGCCCCTGCTGCTCGGTGTCGCTGAGAACGCCGTGACCGCCGTTCTCGCCGCCGAACATCGGGCCGGTCTCGCCGAGGTGGAGCCGGACGCCCTTCCAGAGGATGAGGCCGGTCAGGAGCGAGCCGCCGTAGACCTGCATCGTGCTCCGCGGACCGGCGGGACGCTGCCAGACGTTGGCGTCCGCGTTGCCCTCGAAGTGGCACGAGCTGCAGGAATTGTTGAAGTTGCCGGCGGTCTGGGCCCGCGAGGCGTCCTCGAAGAGCTCCTGGCCGATCCGCTCGGAAACGGTCATCAGGTCGCCGTCCTCGAGAGTGCTGACCTGGTCGGCGCACTGCTGGATCACGCCCGCCTCGAAGTCGACGAACAGGCTCGACACGGTGCGGGTCGTCTCGTTGATGACGAAGAGGGTGCCGTCGTCGTTGTTGGTCGACGAATCCTCGACGAACGCCATGCCGAGCGGCAGGTCGCCCATCGGGGTCGAGGTGTCGAGCGCCGCCCGCTCCACGAAGTCGTGGCGCGGTGGGAAGACGGTCATGAGCTCCATGCTGGAGCCGTTGACCTCGTACAGGAAGACGTCCTCGGAGCCGCGGTTGAGCAGCAGGGCGCGGTCGCCGGCCTCGTTGTAGAGCACGCGGCCGGGCTGACCGGCGCGATAGCCCATCTTGTCGACGCCGTAGTCGCTGGTCCCGATGACGGCGCGGACGCCGTTCGAGAGGGCGACCAGGCCGCCGAAGGTGTCGAGCTCGGCCACCTGGAGCACCGCGACGGAGCCGGGAGCGGCGCTTCCGGGGACCGTCGCGCTATGGGTGGTGCCCACCATGACGTTGACCGCGATGGGGTTGACCAGCAGCGTGCCGACCGCACCGAGCGGGACGGACTGCTCGGTGCCGACCGCGCAGAGGAGCACGGCGCCCGGCGTCGAGCCCGTGACCACGACCGTGGCGACTTGGCCGGGGATCGGAGCGGCGCCCACCTCGCCGCCGAGGGTCAGGATGCCGACGCCGTTGTTGGCGGAGCCCTTGCCACCGAACGGGACGTACTCGGCCGGGTTCAGCTCGTCCGTGAGCTCGTGGTGGAGCCGGAACGAGGTGTCGCCGCCCTGGCCGTAGCTGTCGGCCACGGTGTCGACGATGCTGACGGCGGGGTAGACGCGGTTCGCGAAGTCACCGTCGATCGCCGGGACGAAGGTGTGGTTGACGTCGTGGTTGATGTTGTGGATCACGTGCGGGACCATCGCGCGGCTCCCGTCGGGCGACAGGGCGATGTCGTCGAGGAAACGCGGGGTGCCCTGGCTGAGCACGTCCTGCACGTTGACCGCGTTGAAGATCGGGTGCGGCGCGTAGGTGTTCAGGTCGATGCGCTTGCCGAGCGCGACGCCGGTCGGAACGCCGCTGATGTCGAGGGTGACGTCGAGGCGCGAGACGAAGCCGCCGGTGAGGTGAGTCACGTAGATCGTCTCGCTCGTGTCCTCGATCACGAATGCCCGGGGCTCGGAGAGGTCCGGGAACATGTCCGTGTTCGAGTCGACGTCCGCGATCGTGCCCGACGTGATGAAGTTCATCGACCACGGGTACTCGAAGGTCCCGAGGGAGCCGAAGGGCGGAGAGGCGGCGAAGAGGTGCACCGTGCCCGAGCGGAAGCCGGTGACCGCGAAGTACTCGTCGTTCGGAGCGAACGCGAGGCCGTAGGGTTCCACGCCGACGTCCATCAGGACCTGGTACACGGTCCGCGAGACCACGTCGATGACGCTCACGGTTCCGCGGACTTCGTTGCCCGTGAAAGGCGTAACGAAGTGCACGTCGACCGGCACGTTGCCGCGCTGGTTGGCGACGAGCACGTTGAGGCCGTCGGGAGTAAAGGCTAGCGACCGGGGCCACACGCCGACGTCGATCTCGTCGACGAGGGTGTTCGTCGTGGTGTCGATCACCGAGACGGAGTCGTTCCCCCGGTTGCAGACCCAAATCTCGTTGGGGTTGTTCGGGTTGACGGCGACGCTGGACACCTGAGAATGCTGCGCCACCGCGGGGCCGGCCAAGAGGCCCGCCAGACACACGCTGAGAGTGAGTTGCCGATTCATCTTGGGAGGAGAAGTTCCTGGCTTCTTTTTTAAGGAAGGGGGCGGTTCGCGGCAGAAAACCGGGTCTAGAGGCCGTGGAGCAACCGCGTGAGGGAACGCGGGACCCTGAGGGGAAGGCCTTCCGGCGCGGATCCGAGCTGAAAAGCGTACCACGCGTGACGGGACGAAGGCCCCCGCGGGTTCCCCCAATCCTGTCTGAGATGCGAAAGGCGAAAGCCTTTCGCGGCCAGCGCTGCCTTTCCCGGGCCCCCCGAACCTCTTTCCGCCGCGCGGGCGGTGGCCCCTCTCCACCACATCCCCTAACCCGAGCCGCGGCACGAGGTTGGAGCCCACTCCGGCGGATGGCACCGGCCTTGCGATCCGGGGCGCCATGGAGACAACTCGAAGTCTCTTTCCTTTGGAGCCAAGCGGGTGGCCGTCCTTTCCCAGGCGGCCATCCGCTGCCTCCGGGGCCGGACAGCGCGGAGAGGAGCTCTTCGACCGCGAGGTCGACCGCTCCGACGAGCGCGCCGGCGGCCGCAAGGCGGTCGAGGAGAGGAACAACCAGGTTCACGCCGACCGGCGCAGCGAGCGCGCGGACGGTTTCGAGCGGCACCGGGAGGCCACCGAGGCCGACCGCCGGCGGGTACGCCATGGCCGCAACCCCGCGGAGACACCCCAGCACGCCGCCCACGAGCATCCGCCGTCCGAGCGGCCGCTCCCGCCGAACGCGGGTCCGCCGCCGTCCGGCGGCGGCAACGTGCCGCCGCACACCGGTGGGCCTACCCAGGGAGACCCCGGGGGTGGCATCCTGGACAGCGGCGGCGTTCACGCCCGTCTTCCCGGTGTTCCGCCGCCTCCGATCGGTCACGCGGGTCACGTCTCGAGCGGGCAAGGCCACGCCGGCGGCGCGCCCCTCGGCGGCACCCCCGGCGGACCCGGCGGACCCGGCGGGCCGGTGACGCCGCCCGCCGCCGACGGCCACATCGCCGGCAACGGCGCGTTGCGGCGCGGCAGCGCGCGGGCGGACGGACCGGGCCACTCGAACGGCCCGAACCACGCCGCTCACGATCCGGCTACCGAGCGCGCCAACGACGTCCTGCGCCAGATCCGTCTGCACCTTTCGCCCGGCATGCGGCACGCGACGCTGAGCCTCGTGCCGGCCGAGCTCGGACGTGTTCACGTCCATCTGCAGCTCCGCGAAGGCAAGCTCGGCGCGGAAATGCGCGTCGAGTCGGCGGAGACCAAGGAGCTGCTCGAGCGTCACGTGCCGGAGCTGCGCGCCTCGCTCGCCCGCCAAGGCGTCGAGGTCGAGAGCTTCGAGTTCCGCCTCGGCTTCGACGGATCCGACGGCCAAGCCGACGCGCGGTCGGAGGGTCAGCCGAACGCCCCGCGGCCCTTCATCGCGCCCAACGACGACCCGGGCCTCCCGCTTCGCGGTTTGCCGCCCGGCACCACCGAGCACCTCGGCGGAATCGACACCTACGCCTGATCACCAGCCTCGACGCAACACCCATGGACATTCCCGGAATCGCCGCATCGGACCCGGCCTTCGGCGCCGGCTCCACCTTCCCGACGCAGGAGCTGGACAAGAACGCCTTCATGGAGCTCCTGGTCAGCCAGCTCAAGAACCAGGACCCGCTGGAGCCGACCAACAACGAGCAGTTCGTCGCGCAGCTCGCGTCGTTCTCCTCGCTGGAGCAGCTCGAGAACCTGAACGAGAACGTGCTCGGGATGGTCCTCCTGAACCAGTCCAACGCGCTGATGAGCCAGCTCACCGAGGGCAGCGCCCTGATCGGCAAGACGGTGGGTTGGACCGACCCGGCGACCGGCGTGTCCGGCAGCGGCGTGGTCGACTCCGTCAAGATCGAGGACGGGATGGCGCTGCTGAGCGTCGGCGGGGTGGACGTGCCGCTCCTCGACGTGACCGACGTCCACGCGACGGAGGAAGCCCCGACCGAGCCCGACGACGACGCCGAAGACGGGGAGGACGCCTAGATGTCGTCCTTCATCTCCGCCCTCGGCGGCCTGCGGGCCAACCAGAGCTGGATCGACGTGATCGGCAACAACCTGGCGAACACGAACACGCCCGGTTTCAAGTCGTCGCGTGCGCTCTTCTCCGACCTCCTGAGCGTCACGCTGCGATCGGGCACCGCGCCGGAGGGCAACCTCGGCGGCGTGAACCCGCTCCAGGTCGGCCTCGGAGTCCAGCTCTCGAGCATCGACCGGAACCTGGCGCAGGGCGCGCTGAACGTCACCGGGCGGACGCTCGACCTGGCGCTGCTCGGGAACGGTTACTTCGCCGTTGACGACGGCAAGGAAACGCTCTACACGCGCGTGGGCTCCTTCGGGCTCGACGCCGAGGGCAACATGGTCGATCAGCGCACCGGCTACCGCGTGCTGAGCGCCTCCGGGCAGACCTTCCAGATCGACACCACCGCGGTGCTCCCGCCGCAGATCACGAGCCAGATCGGCTTCACCGGCAACCTGCCGGCGGTCGTCACCGGCCCGCTGGCGGAGGTGCTGACGTCGTCCTCGTCGTTCAGCGAGGGGACCGCGGCGACGACCACCGGCTCGCTCCAGGGCCCGTTCACGATTCCCGTCGGGGAGACGTGGACGATGGAGCTGATCGTGAACGGCGGCGCGCCCGAGGAGGTGTCGATCGTCGGCAGCGGCTCGATGACGGCGCAGCAGATCGCCGACGAGATCACGAACCAGACCGACCATGTCGTCGCGACGGTTTCGCCGTCGCAGGAGATCGTCCTGACCAGCGACAAGTCCGGTCTCGGATCGACCATCGCCGTCAACGCGGGCGACCCGTCGTTCGACCTGAAGAGCCTCCTGGGGCTCGTCGACTTCGTGCAGGGCACGGAGACCACCGGCACCGGCGCGACCGACCTGAACGACCTGTCGACCAACCTTTCCGACTACGTCGTCGGCGACACGATCAACCTGTCGGGGACGGACGTCGACGGGACGCCCGTGGTCGCCTCGTTCGAGTACGGCGTCGACGGCACAACGATCGACGAGCTCGTCGCCTTCATCGACGCCGAGTTCGCCCAGGCGACCGCGGCCTTCAACCCGACCACCGGGCAGATCGACCTGACTTCGTCGGTGACCGGCGATTCGGAGCTCTCGCTGTCGCTGCTCGACGGCACGGGCCAGGCGGGCCAGACCGACTGGGCCCAGCACGCCTTCGCGGTCACGACGAACGGCGCGGGGCCCGACGAGGTGGTGACCTCGGTCGAGGTCTTCGACTCGGCGGGCACCTCGCACGTCCTCACCGGCACGTACACGCGCCAGGACGACGGCTCGTGGAACCTCGTCGTCAGCGTGGCCGCCTCGGAGGGGACGATGCTCAGCGACACGATCGCCGGCATCACCTTCAACGAGGACGGCTCGATCCAGACGCCGACCTCGGGCGACGTCGTCGTTCAGTTCGGCACCCTGTCGGCGCAGACCATCTCGCTCGACCTCGGCACCGCCGGCCAGTTCGACGGCCTGACGCAGTTCGGCAACCCGGCGAGCGTGGTCTCCGACTTCCAGGACGGCTACGGCGCCGGCGAGCTGGTCAACATGACCGTCCAGGCCAACGGCGAGATCGAGGGCTTCTTCACGAACGGCCAGAGCCAGATCCTCGGCGACTTCGGCGTGGCGACCTTCGCCAACGCGCTCGGCCTCGAGGAAGCCGGCGACAACTACCTGCGCGAGTCGCCCAACTCCGGCGCGCGGGTGCTCGGGGCCGCGCAGGCCTCGAAGGCCGGGGACGTGGTCGGCGGAGCGATCGAAGGCTCGAACGTCGACACGGCGGAAGAGTTTGTGCACCTGATCCAGGCGCAGCGGGGCTTCCAGGCCAATGCGCGGGTCGTCACGGTGCAGGACGAGCTTCTCGCGGAGGTCGTCAACATCATCTAGCGCGCCTAGCGCACCCCCTTCAGCGATCGGCCGAGTTTCCTCGGTCGTTTGAGGACCCAGCCCTTCCGGGGCTGGGTCCTCTCTTTTTTTCCGCGCGGGAAGCCGTTTCGACGGCCGGAGCGGAAAGGGAGGCCACACGGGGGCGCGAGACCGCGCTTCGCGGCCCCGCACGCGCCTGGCACCGGCATTGCGATCTCGAACGCATGAACATCGGCCTCTACCGCGCCGCGACGTCCATGCGGGCGAACCACAGCCGGCTGGACGCGATCTCTTCCAACCTCGCGAACGTCGACACGCCCGGCTACAAGCGGCGCGGCACCGCCACCTTCGCCTTCGAGGCCCGGACCGCCGGCGGGCCGAGCCGGGGCATCGCGACGCGCTCCTCAGTCGACTGGGGCCAGGGCGTGCTCGATCGCACCGAGAACGTCTACGACCTCGCGCTCTACGGCGACGGCTTCTTCGCCATCGACTCGCCGGCGGGCGAGGTCTACAGCCGCGAGGGCGGCTTCAAGATCGACGCGAACGGCGTCCTGCAGACCGCGGAGGGATATCCCGTCGCCTGGGAGCGCCTCACCGGCGCGATCGACCCGCGCGGGCTACCCGTCGTGGTCGACGGCGAGGGGAACGTGCGCCAGGGGGAGAGCGACCTCGGCCGCCTCCGCCTGGTCGCCTTCGAGGACAAGGGGCGCCTCGAGCAGAACGCCGACGGCTTCTGGGAGGCGCCGCCGAGCCTCAAGCAGAAGGCCCACACCGCCGTCGTACACCAGGGCGCGCTCGAGCGCTCGAACTCCGTCGCCCTCGAGGAGGTCGTGACGATGATCGCGCTGCAGCGCTCCTTCGACTCCTCGTCGCGCGTGATGTCCTCGATCAGCAAGAGCTACGAGAAGCTGACCCAAGTCCGGTAATCCCGAACCAAGGAAGACGACACCGTGAACCGCGCCATGCGCACCGCCGCCTCGGGCATGCTGGCCCAGCAGACGCAGGTCGACACGATCGCGAACAACATCGCGAACGTGAACACCAGCGCCTTCAAGAAGAACCGCGTCAACTTCCGCTCGCTGCTCTACCACACGATGCGAGAGCCGGGCGCCACGACCGCGGGCAACAACATGGTGCCCACCGGCCTCCAGGTCGGAAGCGGTACCGAGATCTCCAGCTCGATCAAGCTGATGGCCCAGGGCGACCTGGAGCCGACCGGCGCCGACTTCGACGTCGCGATCCAGGGCGAGGGCTTCTTCCGGATCGACCTCGGCAACGGCGAGTTCCGCTACACGCGCGACGGCTCCTTCCGCCAGGACGCCGACGGCAACATCGTGACGGTGGACGGCTACAAGCTGGCCCAGTCGATCACGATCTCGCCCGAGGCCGTCGAGATCTCGATCGGCCAGGACGGCACGGTCAGCGTGATCGAAGCCGGCAACCCGACGCCGACCAACGCGGGACAGATCCTCCTGTCGCGCTTCCCGAACCCCTCCGGCTTGAAGGCCGAGGGCCAGAACCTCTTCAGCGAGACCGCGAGCTCGGGGACGCCGACCGAGGGCCCGCCGGCGACCGACGGCGCCGGCTTCCTGCGGCATCGCTTCCTCGAGCGCTCCAACGTCTTCGTGGTGGACGAGCTGATCTCGTTGATCCAGGCGCAGCGCAACTACGAGGTGAACAGCCGGACGATCCGTGTCGCCGACGAGATGCTCCAGCAGATCTCCAACCTCATCCGGTAAGCCATGCTGCTCGCGAAACTGATCCTCTCCGGCGTCACGGTCACGCTCCCCATGGAGGCGACGTCCCGCGGCACCGAGCTCACGCTCGGCGAGATCGCCACGATCACCGGCGCCGACGCGGCCCTCGTCGAGCAGGTCGAGAGCCTCGACCTCGGCTACGCGCCGCAGCCCGGCTTCAGCCGCCTCCTGCACGCGCAGCGCATCCAGCAGACGCTCGCGCGCGAGCTTCCGGGCGTTCAGGTCCGCCTGGTCGGCGAGAGCGCCATCCGCGTCCGTCCCGAGGTGGCGCGCATCGCCTCCGCGCAGATCCGCGCGGCCGCCGAGGCGGAGCTCGCCCGGGCCTTCGCCGAGCGCGACGTCACCTACGAGCCCAACGGCAAGATCGCCGACGTCACGGTGCCCGCGGGCTCGGCGCCGCCCGTCGTGCGTGCGCGCCTCGACACGACCGAGGCGAAGACCGGGACGATCGCCGTGCCGGTCGAGATCCTGGTCGACGGCGAGATCTACCGCACGGTCTGGAGCAACTGGAAGACCGTCCGCTGGGAGACCATGCCGGTCCTGAAGCGCGCCGTGCGCGGCGGCCAGAGGCTGCAGCCGTACGACCTCGAGAACCGCCGCGTGCGCGTCGAGGTGACGCAGCGCAAGGCGCTTCCCGCGTCGCTTCTCGCCGGCGCGATCGCGGCCCGCGACCTGAACGTCGGCACGCCGGTCACCGAGGCGGACATCCACCGCCCGACGGTGGTCACGCAGGGCGACGGCATCCTCCTCGAGGTGAGAAAGGGCGCGGTGACCGCGCGCGTCGCCGCCACGGCGCTCGAGTCGGGGGCGGTGGGCGACCGCATCCGCGTGCGCGCGAGCGGCTCGGGACTGGAACACTTCGCGGTCATTCGCTCCGGCGACTTGGCCCGCATCGACCTCGGCGCCAAGCAAGGGAACGCTCGATGAAGAAGAAACTCCTCCTCGCCGCCGCCGCGCTCTGCGCGCTCGCGGCCTCCGCGTCGGCTCAGTCGCGCCCGGGCTCGATCTACAACCCCGACTACGGCCCGTACGGCTCGATCGCCGACAAGACGGCGCGCCGGCCGGGCGACCTCCTGACGGTGGTCATCGCCGAGAACCTGGATCTCAAGAACGAGGAGACGTCGACGCTCAACAAGACGACCAACCTCGACTACGGGATCGACTCCCTGGACATCAAGGAGAATCTCTTCGGCAGCACGCTGCCCGACGTCGTCGCGAACTCGACCGACAACTTCAACGGCACCGGCACCTACGAGAAGAAGGGCGAGTTCACGGCGCGCATCACGGCGATCGTGAGCGACGTCCTCCCGAACGGGAACCTGGTCATCAGCGGCCGGCGCGAGATCAAGATCGACAACGAGACCAAGCTCATCGAGTTCAGCGGGATCGTCCGGCGCTACGACGTGCGGCCCGACAACACGATCCAGTCCGAGCTCGTCGCCGAGGCGCGCGTCTCCTACACGGGCTCCGGTCCGCTCACGAAGACGACGAACCGCTATGGCCTTGGCGGGTTCGTGCACGACCTCATCGGCTGGATCTGGCCCTTCTAAGACATGCTGATCGCACCGTTGATTCTCGCCTTGGCCCTCCAGGACACCGGCACGTCCGCGCCGGCTCCGCTCGAACGGGAGACCGACACCGTGCTCGGAGGCGTCGAGGCGCCGAGGCAGCCGACCGGACAGTCGCGTTCCGGCATCGTGCGCTCGCCGCGCATCGAGCCGACGCCGGGCCGCGGCGCCGAGGGCTCGATCCGCGTGCGCGTCTCCGACCTGGTCGCGGTCCGCGGTCAGGAGGACAACGTCGTTCAGGGCGTCGGCCTCGTCACCGGCCTCGCCGGGACGGGCGACGGCGGCAGCGCCGCGCGGCAGGCGATCCTGAACCTGCTGAAGACGCAGAACATCATCCTCGACCCGGGTCAGATCACCTCGAACAACGTGGCGGTCGTCCTGGTGCAGGCGACGCTGCCGCCCGGGATCAAGCCCGGGCGCAAGATCGACGTGCGCGTGTCGTCGCTCTACGACTGCAACAGCCTCGTCGGCGGCACACTGGTCTTCACCGAGCTCCAGGAGCTCACCGGCCAGACGGTCTACGCCACCGCCGCCGGTCCGATCACGACCGGTGCGTTCTCCGCCGCGGGGGACGCGGCGACGGCGGTCCGCAACCACCTGACGGTCGGGACGATCCCGCTCGGCGGCAAGGTCGAGCGCGCGGTGCCGACGCAGCTCGTGAGCGACCACGGCTACGTCTACCTCGACATGCGGGCGCTCAAGGGCTCCTTCGCGAACGCGATGCGCGTCGCCGACTCGGTCAACGAGCTCTACACCGGCGCCGCCGTTGCGCAGGACGCGATGACGGTCGCCGTGCAGCTTCCCGCCGACCTGCCCGAGGCTACGCACGTTGCGTTCCTCGACTCGATCCTGCGCCGCGAGGTCGAGCCCGACCGCTTCGCGCGCGTCGTCATCAACGAGCGCACCGGCGTCATCGTGATGGGCGAGGGCGTGCGCATCACGCGCGGCGCGATCACCAAGGGCAATCTGACCGTGACGATCTCGGAGACGCCCGAGGCGAGCCAGCCCGGCCCCTTCTCGGACGGCACGACCGAGGTCCTCCCGCGCTCGTCCGTCCTGATCGAGGAGGAGGACCGCGCGCTGACGATCGTGAACGGCGCGGTGACGCTCCAGGAGGTCGTCGAGGTGCTGAACGTCCTCGGCGTCACGCCGCGCGACATGATCCAGATCCTGCAGTCGATGGCGCAGTCCGGGATGCTGCACGCCGAAATCCTGGTGATGTGATGGACCTCGGCCTTCACACCGACATCCAGGCACAGGCGGCGGGGCGCGCGTTCGACGCGCAGCTCGCCGGAGCGCGAAGCGAGGCCGCGGGCGGCGACGTCGACAAGGCGGCCTTCGCCTTCGAGAAGCTCCTCGCGACGATGCTCGTGAAGGAGATGAACCGCACGCTCCCCGAGGGCTTCTTCGGCGGCGGCGTCGGCTCGGACACCTTCAACGGCTGGCTGGAGGAGCATCTCGGCGGCGCGCTCGCCGAAACCCGCGCGCTCGGCATCGCCGAGTCGGTGCGCGCATCGATCCTGCAACAGCGGCAGGCGGCGGAGCTCACGGAGGACGCGGCATGACGAAGGAAGTCCGCGCGCTTCTGATCCAGCTCGCCGCCTGGGCGCAGGAGGAGCTCGGCGCCCAACGCCGTCTCCGCGACGCCCTGTCCGAACAGGAGCAGGCCATCCGCCACGTCGACACCCAGGCGTTGTCGGAAACCGGAAAGAGAATCGAGGAGGAGATCGCCGGCGGAGCGTCCCGCGAACGCCGGCGCGCGCGGCTCATGACCAAGCTCGGTCGCGCGTGGGCCGTCGACCCGAGCGCCCTCACGCTCGCGAGCATCTGCGAGCGCGCGGGCGACGGCGCGGAGGATCTCCTGCGGCTCCGCGGGGAGCTGCGCGAGGAGGCGGCGCAGGTCGCCCGGCACGGGCGCCGGATCACCGCGCTGGCGCGCTACCACGGCGGGCTCCTGGAGGAGGTGATGCGCGTCCTCGTCGGCGAGGCCGGCGACGCGAACGAGAAGCGCGAGGGTGTCCTCGTCAACGCGAAGGCCTGATCGATGTCGCAGCTCTCCCTCAACACCGGCCTCAAATCGATCCTGACCGCCCGGTACATGCTGGCCACGATCGGGCACAACATCGCCAACGCGAACACGCCCGGCTACACGCGCCAGCGCGTCGAGATCGGAAACGACCCGCCGATCTCGCTCGGCGGCCTCCTCTTGGGATCAGGCGTCAGCGCGAGCAACGTGCAGCGCAGCGTCGACTCGCTCCTGAACCGCCGCATCCTGACGCAGGTGACCGTCTCCGGCCGCCTCGAGTCGCAGCTCGTCGGCATGACGGAGATCGAGGGTCTCCTCGGCGAGCTCGACGGCCAGGGCGTCGGCGGGCTGATGGACTCCTTCTTCACGTCCATCTCCGAGCTCTCGACCAACCCGGACGACGCCATCCTCGCGTCGGGCGTCGCCCAGGCGGCGGTCACGCTGAGCGCGCAGTTCAACGGGATCTCGAACAACCTGTCCGACCTGAAGCGCGACACGACCGCCGAGCTCGGCGTGCGCGTCGAGGAGGTCAACCTCCTCGCCGACCAGGTGCTCGCGCTCAACCTGGAGATCACGAAGATCGAGGCCAGCGGCTCGACGGCCAACGACCTGCGCGACCAGCGCGACGTGGCGCTCGAGGAGCTCTCGCGGCGCGTCGACACGCGCGTGATCGAAGAGGCGAACGGAGCGGTGCGCGTCCTCGTGGCGGGCAACACGCTCGTCAGCTCGGCGCGGGTGTACGAGCTCTCGGTCACGCAGACCCCCGGCGGCGACCCGGCGATCGAGATCGAGGGCTCGGACGGCTTCGTTCCGGTGAGCGGCGGAACGATTGGGGGGCTCCTGCGCATGGCCGGCAGCTTCGTCGGCGAGCTCTCCAGCGAGTTCGACCAGCTCGCTCACAACCTGATCCTGGAGCTGAACCGCCTCCACTCCACGGGCGTGCCCGCGAGCGGAGGGTTCAGCAACCTGACCGGGTCGAGCGCCATTCTCGACCTCGACAAGGACGGCGACCTGCGCGACGAGCTCCTCTCGAACGCCGGGCTGCCGTTCGACGTGTCGAGCGGCGTCTTGCTCGTCAACGTCAACGACGAGACGACGGGCGACGTCGACCAGCACCAGATCCAGATCTCCGAGACCCACACGACGGTCGGGGAGCTCCTCGATGCCTTGAACGACGTCCCGAACCTGTCGGCCGACCTCGACAGCTTCGGTCGCGTGCGGCTGCTCGCCGACGGCGGCTTCACGTTCGACTTCAGCGCGAAGCTCGACCAGAACCCCGACGCGATCGGGAGCTTCGGCGGCGGGCGGGCGTCCCTCGGCACCGGCGAGGAGCCGTTCGCGCTCGCGGACGGGGACACGCTCGACCTGACGGTTCCCGCGGGCGGCACCTCGCTCTCGATCGCCTTCAACACGGCCGACTTCGCCGACGTCAACGCGGCGACGGCCGCGGAGCTCGCGGCGGTGATTAACAACGATCCCGGTGCTCAGGCCGTCGGCATCGTCGCGGCCGACGTCAACGGGCGGCTGATCCTCCAGACGCTTGCCGAGGGCTCGACGGCCGACTTCACGGTCGACGGCGGCACTGTGCTCGGCGCGCTGGGCTGGGCCGGCTTCGCGGGCTCGACCGTCACCGGGCACGACAACGCGGTCGAAGCCAAGATCGCCGGCGCCTACACCGGCGACGGGGACGACGTCTTCACCTTCGTGCCCAACATGGACGGCACGATCGGCACGACGCCGGGGCTGATCGTGGACGTGTTCGACGCGACCGGCAACAAGATCGCCTCGCTCGACGTCGGCGAAGGCTACACGCCCGGCGAGGAGCTCGCGGTGGCGGAGGGCATCACCGTCTCGTTCGGGCTGGGGGACCTGTCGGCCACCCACAACGACGTCTTCGCGCTCGACGTCGTCGAGGACGCCGATACGAGCGACGTGCTGGTCGCGCTCGGCATCAACTCGCTCTTCGTCGGCACCGACGCGAGCGACATCGCCCTGCGCGAGGACATCGAGCTCGATCCGACGCTGATCTCGACGTCGGTCACTGGCTCGTCGGGCGACAACACGCTTCTGCTCGACGTCCTCGGCCTGCAGAACCAGGGCGTGGAGGGTCTCGAAGGCGCGACTTTCGGCCGCTTCTACGGCGACACGATCGGCAACTTCGGCTTCGAGCTGAGCTCGACCGTCGACGCGATCGGCGCCAACGACTCGTTGCAGGCCAGCCTGGGCCTCCTGCGCGAGCAGGTGTCCGGCGTGAACGTGGACGAGGAGCTCGTCGACCTCGTCAAGTACGAGCAAGCGTTCCAGGCCGCCTCGCAGTTCATCACCGTCGTCAACGAGCTGAACGACGAGCTCCTGAACCTCCTCTGACATGACGCTTCGAATCAGCACCAGCTCGAACTACTCGCGCGTCCTGATGGGCCTGCGCTTGAACCAGGGCCGCCTCATCCGCAGCCAGGAGCAGGTCGCCACCGGCCGCTCGCTCCTGCGCCCGTCGGACGATCCGATCGGCGCGACACGCGCGCTTTCCCTGACCGGACGCATCGAGGGCGTCGCCCGTTTCCGCGGCGCGGTCGTCTCCGGCCTGAACGCCGTCGATTCCGCGGCCGCGAGCCTGGGCAGCGGCAGCCAGCTCCTCGCGGAAGCGCGCGAGCTCATCCTCCAGGGCATGAACGGCACGCTGGCGCAGGACGACCGCGAGGCGCTGGCGACGGAGCTCGAGGTCCTGCGCCGCGAGCTCGTCGATCTGGCCAACACCCAGGCGGGCGGCCGCTACCTCTTCGGCGGCACGCTGACGAACCAACCGCCGTGGGTGGAGACCACCGTGGGCGGGCTGACCCGCGTCACCTACCGCGGCAACGAGGAAGAGCAGCGCATCCAGATCGGCGCCGACGTCGAGATCGCCATCAACGTCACCGGCTCTTCCATCTTCGGCAAGTCGGAGCCCGCGGGGGCGGTCTTCGACGGCTTGACAGGTGTTCAAAGCGGCCTGACCGCGGACGAGGGAAGCGGCTACGAGTACCTGCACCTGCGGCACGACTCGACCGACCCCGGCGCGATCGGGACGGTCGGCCTCGCGCTGGTGAACGGCGGCGCGGACGACACGATCCTGAACGCGCAGGACCTCGTCATCGACGCCGCGGCCGGCACCGTGCAGCTCGGCAACGGCGTCGTGCGGAACATCCCGCTGCCGGGCGACCCTGACTTAGCCGACTTCACGATCGCGAACGAGCTCGGCGGCGAGCTCCACCTCGACTTCACCGGCTTCACCGGGGCGGACTTCAACGGCACGGTGACCGGGAACGGCTCGATCTCGCTCGACGGGACCAACTTCACGGCGATCGACTTCAGCGAGACGGACCTCGAGCTGAAGAACGACGCCACGGGCTCGGTCCTGCACGTCGACACGACCGCGGTCGGGCGCGCGGGGAAGGAGACCGTCACCTTCGGCGGGTCGCTCAACCTCTTCGACGCGCTGCAGGGCGTCGTCGAGGACCTCCGCAACGCCGACGGCCTCGACCAGCAGGAGCTCGTGAACCGCCTGAACGTCCGCCTGGAGGAGCTCGACCGCGGCGGCGCGAACCTGCGGGTCGGCCTCGGCGTCCTCGGGGCCCGCAGCGCGCGTCTCCAATCGGCCGATGCGCGCCTCCAGGGCGTGGACCTCCAGCTCAACGGGCTTCTGTCCGAAACAAGAGATGCGGACCTTTCCGAGGCGGTGCTGGACCTCATGCAGGCGGAGCAGACGCTCCAGCTCGCCCAGGCGACCGGCGTGCGCTTGATCCAGACGACGCTCTTGAACTTCCTCGGCTAACGAACGGCCATGGCACAGCTTCCGATCTCCTCCGGCCCCAAGAGCCCTTCGCCCGATCCGATCCGGCGGACGGGCGCCGCCGAGCCCGCGCGCAAGCCCGAAGCCGAGAGCCCGGCCTTCCGGGCGCTGCTCGAGCGCTTGCAGAAGAGCGCGCAGGAGCTCGAACGGACGAGCGAGACCGTGGCGGACGCCGACCACTTGGCCGGCGCCGTCGATCAAGCGCGCGAATCCCTGACCGACGCGCTCTCCCTCAGCGACCAGCTTCTCGAGGCCTACCGCGCCGCGGAGCACCAGGCCCCCGACCCCGAGACGAAAGACGGTGACGCGTGAACGGACTTCTCAAAGTCGAGCCCGAGCACACCCGGCCCCTGATGGAGCGCGTCCTGCGCTCCGGCGGTGAGATCGCCGCCGAGTATCCTCTCGTCTTCCGCGACGACTTCCCCGGCGACGTGGTCGCGGTGGGCGAAGGCGAAGAGATCCGCTCCGCCGCGGCGATCCTTCAACGCGACTTCCTCACGCCGCAGGGCACCGTCTCGGTCGGTCTCATCGGCTCGGTGTCGACCGACCCGGCCTGGCAAGGCAAGGGACTCGCGACCCGCGTTCTGATCGAAGCCGAAGCGGAGCTCGAGCGCCGCGGCTGCCACATCGCGCTGCTCTGGGCCGACGACCCGAAGTTCTACTACGCGCGCGGCTACCGCCCGATCGGCGCCGAGGTGGACTTCGTGATCCCCCGCGAGCTCGCAAAGCGACTGCCCAAGGCGGAGGGCGTGCGCCCCCTCGAGGACGCGGACACCGAAGCCCTGCACACGCTCTACGCGCGCCATCCCTCGCGCGTGGACCGCAGCGTCGATGAGACCGACGCGATGCTCGCGTGCCCCGGGATGTCCACGCTCGCGCTCGAGCGCGACGGCGAGCTCGTCGCCTACGCCTGCCTCGGCCGCGGCTTCGACCTGCACGACGCGATCCACGAGTGGGGCGGCGCGGTCGACGACGTGCTCGCCCTGGTGCGCGCGCATCTCGAGCAGCGCTACGCCGACGGCGAGCCCGGCCGCGTGTTCCTGATGGCCCCTGTGGGCGCCGCGGAGCTGCTCCAGCGCCTCGACGAAGCCGGCACGGAGGGTCAGGTGGGCGTCCTCGGGCTGGCGAAGGTCTTGAGCCGCGAAGCCTGCGCCGACCTCTTGGACCGCGCGCTGAAGCCCGACGGCGGCGCGGCGCTCGAGACCACCGAGGACGACACGCGCTTCGCCTTCCGCGGCACGAAGAGCGAAGGCTTCCTCGACGACGAGACGCTGCTCGCGATCCTCTTCCCGGCCTACGGCCTCGACGCCGAGATCCAGGACTTCAAGGAAGGCTTCGGGCTCGAGGGCGCGAGCTTCCCGCTCGAGCCGTTCGCCTGGGGGCTGGACTCGATCTAGGGGTAGTTCCCCGGGAAGATCCGCCGCTCCACCGCCTCGATCACGACGTGGATCACCTTGATGTGCATCTCCTGGATGCGGTCGGTGGTCGCCGCGACGGACGGGACGACGATGGGGATGTCGACCCGGTCGAGCATCTCTCCTCCGCCCTTGCCGAGGAGGCCGACCGTCCGGATGTCCAGCTTGGACGCCGTCTCGACGGCGCGCAGGACGTTCGGGGAGTTGCCGCTGGTCGAGATCGCGAGCAGGAGATCGCCCTTCTTGCCGTAGGCCTCGACCTCGCGGGCGAAGACCTCCTCGTAGCCGAAGTCGTTGGCGATGCAGGTGAGGTGGCTCGGGTCGGAGAAGGCGACCGCGGGGAGGGGCCGGCGGTCGCTCCGAAAGCGGCCGGTCCACTCCTCGGCGAAGTGCATCGCGTCGCACATGCTGCCGCCGTTGCCGCAGGACATCAGAAGGCCGCCGTTCGCGAGCGTCTCCGCGGCGGCGTCGGCGAAGCGCTCGACGCTGGAGAGGCCGTCGGGGCTCTCGAGGAAGGCCTGCAGGGTCCGCGCGGCTTCCTCGAACGAGGCTCGGATGGAGTCGGACATGCGCTGAGTGTAACCACTCGGGCGTCGACCCTTGACGCACCGACTCCGCCCGCGATCATGGTTCGCCGCCGAAACCGATGAAGCTCCTCGGAATCCTCGTTCTCCTCGCCGCCGGCGGGATCCTGCTGACGATCGCCGTCCGCGCCGGCGAGCCGGACTACGTCCCGCCCGAGGTGGATCGGGACCCCCCGGTGGTTCCGACGGAGCTCAGCGGCCCGGCTCCGCCCGGCTTCGTCGTCCGCGCCTACGACGTCGAGGGCATGTGCTGCTCGGGGTGCAGCGGCAAGATCTACGCGTCGCTCACCCGGATTGAGGGCGTCGAGGAGGCGTCGGTCGACTTCGTCCTCGGCACGGCAGCGGTCGTGGTCCCCGAGGACCTCGACGCCGCGCGGATCGAGCCCGCGCTCAACTTCGGGAAGTACACCGCGTCGCCGCGGCCGTAGGGTCCGAGAGCCACGTTTCGCGGCGCGGTGCTACCATCGGGCATCGTTTGACCCGGAGGATTCTATGCAGCTCTTCTTGCGCGCCCTCTTCGTGTTCTTGGTTAGCTCACCGGCGACCGCGGTCACCGACGTGCTTGTCGTCGCCGCGGACGGTTCGGGTGACTTCACCGACCTTCCCCTGGCGGTCGGAGGGGCGGCCGCGGGCGACACGCTGCTCGTGAAAGCGGGTACGTACTCCGGCTTCAGCGTCACCGGCAAAGGCTTGGTCATCACCGCCGAGCTCGGCGCGACGCCCGTCGTGGCCGGCAAGGTGACGGTCGCGGGCGTGGGAGGGGGCGCGACGCTCGTGCTCGACGGGCTGAGCGTCACCCCGGCGGCGGGTCGCGCCTTTGAAGCTTCGTCGTGCGCGGGGACGCTTTGGTTGGAGGAT
This sequence comes from Planctomycetota bacterium, assembly GCA_028278425.1. Lineage (GTDB taxonomy): Bacteria > Planctomycetota > UBA1135 > UBA1135 > JANQEJ01. Next base: position 63,494 of record JANQEJ010000348.1, read on the forward strand.
TGCACCCTTCTCGCCGGCCCGGGTTTCCCCACGCTTCCTTTCGACGACTGTGTCGGGATCGACGTCGACGATTGCGACGCCGTCGTCCTGCTGCGGACGGTCGCCACCGCCGGGGACAGCTTCGGCCTCCTGCCCAACGGGCTGCAGGCGAACGACTCGGAAGTCCACGCCTACGACTGCACCTTCACCGGCGACCTGCACAGTCCGGGAGGCCGGGGCGCCTCGCTGGACGGCGGCTTCCTGTTCGCGTCCGGGACGACGTTTCGGGGCGGCGACGGCGAGGACGGAAGCGGCGGTCCCTTCGGCGGGTGCGACGGCGAGAACGGCGGGCACGCGCTGCAGCTCGTGAACGCGACCGCCGACACGATGGACTGCACGTTCGAGCCGGGCCAAGGCGGCCTCGCGTTCGGGGGCTGCTTCGACGGCAGCGACGGCGAGGACGTCTCCACGCTCGGCTCCACGCACACGACCATCGCCGGGTTCGCGCGCTCGTTCGCGGTGGACTCGCCGATCCGCGAGGGCAACGACGCGGTCTTGAGCTACGCGGGCAAGGACGGCGACCTCGTGATCGCCTTGTTCAGCCTGGCCGTCCAGCCCTCCTACGACCCCGCCCTGCGCGGAACGCTCTTGCCCGCCTTTCCGCCCGCCCTGTTCACGCTCGGCGTCGCGGTCACGGGCAGCTTGACCGTCAACGTGCCCGTCGGGCCGCTTCCGGTCGGCTTGGACTCGTTGGCCGTTCCCCTTCAGGCCGGCGTGGTCACTTCGACGGGCGCGCTCGTGCTCGGCGCGGGCACGAAGCTCGTGGTTCTCGACGGAGCGTTCTAGGCCCACGGCCCCGCCCGGGGAATCGCGGGCCACGCTTGCCTTTGGCGGCGCGCTTCCTTACGCCGACCGCTGGGTATCGGCAGAAGAATCGAGGCTACTCAGCCACTCTCACCGAGCAGTGGGCAATCAGTCCGGTGTCGCTGGAGCCTGCCCCTAGAGATCCGATTGGATCATCATCGAGCAGGACAAACACCATCTGCCTTCTCGCATCCACCCAGACCCTGGCACCACGCGCCTTCAGGCGAATTCCAATCTCCCGCAGCAATTCGGGCTTTGTCATTGTGCCATCGAGCGCAATCGCGTCTACGCCTTCAGAAGTCACGACGTCGAAGTACGAGGGCGAAGCCCCGTTGCCTTCCTGCCCGGTGATACCGCCGCGTGCTTCGATGATGCCCAGGCCGGGAATGGCTAGGTTGGCAGGTTCGTCAATCTCATCATCGTTCTTCGTCTTGTCGTCGGTTCCTACATCCTTGATCTTGATGTTGGATGCGGATGGGTTGCTTCTGTTGGGTGAGATCGTGAGCACGCATCCCGTTCCACCGATGTTGATGAGCGGCTGGCCACCAACCTTCTTGTTGTCGATGTCCTCCTGGAGTTTCTCCTGAATCATGGTCTTCTTGTCCACCGCTCCGGTCCCCCCAGGATCGGTGATGTCAATCTTGGCGGTGAAGGTCTCCCTTTGCTGCTTTCCCTCGGAGTCCTCGTATGTGATTCCTACGGTCGTGGTGTGTTCACCGCTATGCCCGGGATCGCCGTAGTCGACCTTCCACGTGCCTCCTTCCTGACCCGATGGATGCAGCACGAAACCAAGGGCGAGGAACGAGAGTACGCCCGCAAACGCGGATAGGAGCCAGGTGCGAGTCATCGGAATCTCCTCCAAGTACCGAATAAGAAGTTTGACGTACGCTACGAGTTAGCCCTGCCATCGCTCCCGAGGTGGCGGGAACTCTGCCTAGAGTACAGAAAGCTGCAATTCTGCTGGCACGGTCCTCGTGTGACGCTCCTGGTGGTACTCAGCGTTCTCGTATTCCCCGGTTTCGCAGTCGGTGCCGGTGGGACTGCCGTCACCGCATTCGTGGATTCGCGGACTGCGCTTGCCTTTGGCCGCTCGCTTTCTTACGTCGCTCCCATGAAGTCCCTGCGCGTCCTCTACCTGGGCACCGACTCTCCCGAGGGCAGCCAACTCGCCGAGGTCCTGGACGAAGCGCGCGTGGAGCCGTTCGAGTTTCGCTGGGAGTGGCGCTACGAGGACGCGCTCGCGCGGCTCGCCGAGGAGGAATGCGACGCGCTGATCCTCGCGCTACCGCGCCCCGAGGCCACCGTGAGCGAAGCCCTAGCGGGCGTGCGCGCGGTGCGGCCGCGTCTGGCGGTCGTCGCCTGCACGCCCGAGGGGGCACGCGACCTCGGCCGCGAAGCGCTCGAGCGGGGCGCGGTGGACCACGTCGTCCTCGAGCGGCTCGATCCCGACACGGTCCTGCGCTCGCTCAAGCTCGCCGTGGCGACGACGCGGCTCGCCGAGACACGCGAGCGCCTCGAGGCCGTCGTCGAAGCCGACGCCGAGAAGAAGCACGAAGGGTTCCGCGACCCGATCACCGGGCTGCCGAGCCGCGAGCTCTTCATGGAGCGCCTCGGCCGCGCGATCGCGCGCGCGGCGACGCGTGGGCGCGAGCCTTACGCTGTGCTCGTGCTCGACCTCGACCGCTTCCAGGCGGTGAACGACGGCCTCGGGCACGAGGCCGGCGACCGGCTGCTCGCCGAGGTCACCGAACGGCTCGCGCACTGCCTGGGAAGCGGCGACACGCTGACCCGGCTCGGCAGCGACAAGTTCGCGATGTTGCTCGACGCGATCGAGCGGCCGAGCGACGCATTGCGCGTCGCCGAGCGCGCTTGCGAGCTGCTCGAGCATCCGTTCGTCCTCGACGGCGCGGAGATCTTCGTGACCGCGGGGATCGGCATCGCGCTCGCCTCGCCGGCGTACGAGAAGCCCGAGGACGCGATGCGCGACGCCTACTCGGCGATGCACCGCGCGAAGGAGGCCGGCGGTACGTCCTACGAGGTCTTCGATCCCGAGGTCCAGGCCCGTTCCGTCGCGCGCCTGCGCCTCGAGACCGACCTCCGGCGCGCGCTCGAGCGCGACGAGCTCGTCCTGCACTACCAGCCGATCGTCTCGATGGAGAGCGGCTCGATCACCGGCTTCGAAGCGCTCTTGCGCTGGCAAAGCCCCGAGCGCGGCCTCGTGCCGCCCGGCGAGTTCGTGCGCGTCGCCGAGGAGACCGGGCTGATCGTGCCGATCGGCCGCTGGGTGCTCGACGAGGCCTGCCGCACCGTCGCGGGTTGGCGCGATCGCTATTCCGGCGCGAGCCCTCTCAACGTGGCGGTCAACCTGTCCGCGCGCCAGTTCGCCGAGCCCGACCTCGCCGAGGAGGTCGAGGAGACGATGCGGAGCTTCGAGCTCGCGCCCGACGCTCTCAAGCTGGAGATCACCGAGAGCGTCCTGATGGAGAGCAGCGCGGACAACCAGGCGCAGCTCCACCGATTGTGCGCGCTCGGCGTCGAGCTCTCGATCGACGACTTCGGCACGGGCTACTCGTCGCTGAGCTCGCTCCACCGCTTCCCGATCGAAACCCTGAAGATCGACCGGACCTTCGTCGGCCGCATGGAGTTCGAGGACGAGAACTCCGAGATCGTCAAGACGATCGTGAACCTCGGCCGCAACCTCGACATGGACGTCGTCGCCGAAGGCGTCGAGACGCCCGCCCAGCTCGAACAGCTCCGCGGCCTCGGCTGCCACATGGGGCAGGGGTTCCTGTTCTCGAACGCGGTCGACGCCGAGGCGGCGGCCTCCTGGCTGGAGACGGCACCACGCTGGTAGCGGCATGGACTTGGCCCGTCGCCGGCCTCGCGGTAGGGTCGGGGCAGCGATGGAACCGAGACGAGAACGGATGACTTCGAAGCTGGTTCGCCAGGGTGTCGACGAAGAGGAGTTCGATCGGCGGTTCTGGAGAGAGCTGGGGCCGACGGCACGGCTAGAGGCTCTCTGGGACATGGTGCTCGAGCTTCGTGCCTGGAAGGGAGAGCCGGGTGATCAACCCCGACTTCAGAGATCTTCTGTCCGCGTTCAACGCCCATGACGTCCGGTACCTGATCGTCGGGGCCTATGCCGTGACGTTTCACGCGCGGCCTCGCTTCACGAAGGATCTGGACGTCTGGATCGATCCGGAACGGGAGAACGCGGAGAAGGCGTGGAATGCCCTAGCCGGGTTCGGGGCTCCTCTGAAGGAGGTGTCGATCGACGACCTTGCGACTCCGGGAACTGTCCTCCAAATCGGAATCGCGCCCAACCGGATCGACGTCCTCACGACGTGCGAGGGGCTGCGGTTCGCAGCGTGCTGGGAACGGGGCGTGGCCTGGGAGTACGGCGATGCTCCGGTGCGCGTTCTCTCGCGGGAGGACTTGATCGAGAACAAGCGAAGGGTGGGTCGCCCGCAGGATCTTCTCGACCTGGAAGCGCTTCAGGACGAAGGCTGACGGTACAGCGCTCCGCGACCTCTGCGGAGGCCCCTAAGGAACCGATCTTCTGCGTCGACGTAGCCCGTAGAAGGCCCTGAGTCCCGCCAGCACTCCGATGCCGAGGGCGGCCATCTCGAGAGCGGAAAGGACGTTCTCCGGCCGGAGCTGCACGCCCCGGCCGGTGAGAAGCACGGACTGCCTCGGGTTGAGCGGGTCGTCGCTCACGACGAGGACGTAGGCGTTCTGCCGCCCCAAGGCCGTCGGGCGAAACACCTGAGGGGCTCGCCGGGACGTTCGACGGTTGATCGTGTGATCGCCCAGCTCGAGGTCCCAATGGGGAGCTGGGCCGAGGAGCGGAATGCGGTCGAGCGTCTCGTCGCGCACCGAGACACCCATCTCGGCATCCCCCGAGTTCGAGATGGTGAAGCTCTCGGTGCGCGACTCCCCGAGCTCCACGTCGCCGAAGTCGATCACGGTCCTGTCGAAGCCGATCTTGGGAAAGTTTCCGCAGGCCTTCGCGAGAGCCGCCACATGGGCGCGGTAGGAAGGATCTCCGACGGCGTCCTCGGGCATCGTCTGGAGGAGCGCCTCCAGGAGGATCTTCTCGCACCAATCCGGATTCCGTGAACCGGAGACGGACGGCAAGCGACCGCCCTCCTCTCCCCGACTATGGCACGTCGTGCACTTCGACGCGCTCTCGACGCCGTCGAGCAAAGTGGAAGGCTCGTACTTGGGCCACGACGGGTGGACGAGCGGCTTGTGCCAGTCGTCCGGCATCAACGGGACGTCGTCCAGGACGGGCCGGCCGAGGCTCGTGCCCGGGTGGATGATGAAGGGGTTCTCGCCCGCGTGGCAATCGACGCAGACGCCGCCCGCTCCTCCCTCCAGCTCCGGGCCGGCGGCGAACCAGGCCAGGGGGACTTGCTCGTCGAGATCGATGTAGAACGCTTGGCCGGTCTCGTCCTGGTTGTCCCAGAAGCACGCGTTGGACGAGGCCTTGCCGAGACAGATGATCCCCAGCGCGGAGATCACTTCCTCGCCGCGCGGCAGGGCGAAGCACACGCCCTCGGGTTCGGTGCTCTTGTAGACGAAGACCCGGGCGCCGGGATCGTTCTGGAAGAGGAAGTCCACGGTCAGCCTGCCGCGGCTCGTGCCCCAGGCGCTGGTGCCCCAGTCGGGGGGGATGGGCACGCCCGCCGCGCGGCAGCGTTCGACGTACCGGGCCCTGGCGACCTGCAACGTGACGTAGGTCGTGTCGAGTTCCTCCGCGGATAGGCGTTCCTCCAGCTCGGGCGGCAGCGCGTGCGACCCGGGGTCCGGCACGAGCGCTTCGCGGAGCAGATCGTTCTTCCGCCGCATCGCGTCCGCGTCGAGGGGATTGACCTCGTCGATGAACCAGTCGACGAGCGCACCGACCGCGAGCAGGCGGTCCACGGGATCCCAATCCGCGTCGCGGAAGACGTTGTCGCGCTTGTGCTCGAGGCGCGCGCGCTCGATCTCGCTCGCCTGAGCTCCGAGCACACCCAGGTACAGGTTCTGCGCGAACTCGACGAATTCCGGGGTCGCCTCGATCTCGTTCCCGTCGGCGTCGAACAGGCCGTCGTGCTCGACGAACGGGATCGGATCGGCGGCGGTGCCACGGATCCGCGCCAAGAGACCTTCGGGAGGACGAAAGGGCGCGCCGTCGGGCTCGCGGATCGCCGAACGCATGAGGACCGCTCTTCCCCGCGTGGCGCCTGAGTCCAGAGGTCTCAGCTCGCGGGCGAGCCACTCGAGGAGCACCGCCTCGGCATAGAGCGAGCTCGGCAGATCCCAGTCGGCCCCGTCGAAGAGCAGCGCCCGCCGCTCCTCAAACCGCGCGCGCTGGTCGTCGCGGGCGACGCTCAGAAGCCCGTCCCGGTAGTGCGCCAGGGCCTTCGCCAGGAAGTCCGGCGTCAGAGGGAGCCGCTCGCCGTCCGGGCCAAAGGCGGCGCCATGCCCCATCGTTGCGATGGGGCCCTCGGACGGCGACTGCGGCGGCGTCGAGGAGGTGGCCACCACCACGAAGAGAACGGCGGGCGCGAGGAGGGCCGACGCGGACCGCAGCATGCGGCCCATCTTGGCTCGGCAAGCCATCCATTCCTAAGAGGAAGGGGTCCAGCTCTCTCGAACGCGGTCGACGCCGCGCTTGTACCGGTTGCGGTGCCGGAACTGGGGAATTCGGCATCTCACCGCTGTCGGGGTCTCAGGCGAAACCGCGTTGTCGCCGTCCGGAGCGCGGTGGGCGATCGCTGTCGGGTCCGGGGAGCTCCCGCTTGCGACAATCGCCAGGCGAAGAGCCGGAGAGGAGTCTTCACCATGCTCACGATCGCCGACGACAACGCTCTCGCCGCGTTGGAGCGGGTGCGCGCGAGGATTCCGCGCGGGCGGCCGGTGTTTCATACCTTCCATTGCCAGGGGGAGCTCCTCCTCTACGACCTCTGCAGTGGAAGCCTCGTCCAGCTCGACGAGGGGAGCTTCGAGCTTCTGCGCGGGCTCGAGGAGGGGCGTGAGAGCCGGGAGATCCTCGCCGCGGTGGCCGCCGCCGGCGGCGACCCGGCCGAGCTCGTACGGACACTCGGGGAACTCGAGGCCCTCGGTCTGTTTCGCAGCGAGCCCCCGGAGATCGCGGAAGAGCGCCAGGCAACCCTCGACGCCTTGCGCGCGCACCGGCAGCGCAATCTGATGCTCCTCGTCCACACCGCGTGCAACCTCGCCTGCGGCTACTGCTACGAGGTCGCCTCCGGGTTCCACGGCACCGGAGGGAGGATGCGCTTCGAAGAGGCGCGCGAGATCCTCGAGGACTACTTCGAACGTTCCGGAGCGCGAACAGCGATCGAGATCACCTTCTTCGGAGGCGAGCCGCTCCTGAACTTCTCCGTGATCGAGCGCTGCGTCGCCCACGCGCGCACAAGGGCTGCCGAGCTCGGGAAGCAGATCGGGTTTACGATAACGACGAACGGAACGTTGCTCGACGAACGCATCACCCGGTTCCTGGTCGCGAACCGCTTCGCGGTGATGCTCAGCGTCGACGGAGACCCGGTCCTGGCCGATCGCTGGCGCCGTGACCGTGCCGGAAACGGCACCACGGAGCTGGCGATCCGAAAGGGGCTCGCGCTCGTCGCGGCGCAGCGGACCGCCGGGCTGCGCGAGGCGCTGGTCCGCGTCACGCTCGCGACGGGAAACGACTCGCGGCACGAGGCCTTCCGCTACCTCTGGGAGCGGGGCTTCCGCCGCATCATGGTCGGTGCGGCCGGGGGCAGGGCGCACGCGAAGGGGGCGTGGGACCTCGACCGCGAAGCGACGGAGCGGCTCGCCGGCGAGCACGACGCGCTCGTAAGGAGCTATGCCGACGCCGTGGAGCGCGGCGAGCCCGTCCCGCCGGAAGCGGCGAGCCTCGACAAGTCCCTGGAGCGGATCCACGAAGGGCTCGCGCAACCGATGCGCCGGGCGAGCGTGGGCTGCGGCGTGGGGAACAACATGCTGGCGGTGGCCGCGGACGGTCGGATCTATCCGTGCCATCGCTTTGCGGGGGAGGACGCGCATCAGCTCGGCAACGTGAACGAAAGGGGTCTCGACCGCGAGCGCCTCGACCGCTTCTACGCGGGCATTCTGCGCGCCTACGACGAGACGTGCTCCCGCTGCTGGGCGCGGTTCGTGTGCGGTGGCCGCTGTCCGTGGTACTTGGCGCGCCCGGACGGGACGATTGGGAATCCCGACGAAGAGGGGTGTGACCAGCTTCGCGCCTCCCTCGAGCGGAATCTGTGGCTGTATCGGAAGGTGCGTTTGGAACGGGAAGAAGAGCAATGAACGAAAGAGAAGAAGTGACCTACGGCGCCGCCGGACAGCGGCTCGACCGGCGGGAGATCCTGAAGAGGAGCGTGGCGGGCTTTACGGTCCTGTCGGTGGGGGCGCGTCTCGATGCGCAGTCGTCGAAGCCGCCCGCCGGCCGCGGTTGCGGGAGGCACGGCCAGGACGGAGTCCTGATCGGCGACGCGACGTGCGGTACGCCCGGCAACAAGACGGACGAGTCCTGCCAGAAACAGGTGGAGTTGGGGAGCGCGGAGGTTGGTCAGGATTACGGCTGCGCGCTCAGCAAGCAGGACAAAGACTGCTCCCTGCTCGCTTCGTCGTCCACGTATCACGCGGACGGCCAGTGCCACCCCGAGCCGGGCGCGAAGGACAAGGACTGCGGCCTTCTCGGCGGCGCCGCCACCGGCTCCCACCACGAAGACAATGCCTGCGGAGTCGGGACGACGACGGACAAGGACTGCGGCCTTCAGGGCTATGGAGGGGGTACGATGGGCGACAGCTCCGTCTCGTAGCGATTCCCGGCACTGTTCATGCGCCGTCCCGCTGTTAACGCCTCAGTGGCCGCGCTTGCGGTCCTGGTTGCAGCCGTGCTTGTTTGCGCACGGCTAGGTGAGAATCGGCAGGGTGAGGGGGCTATCCCAGTGCCGGCCGGCGAGCGTTCGCCCGCCAGCAGCCTCGATGTGGTCCCCCCCGGTCGGGTTCTCGCCGGGGCGAATCGTGCACCTACGGCGGCACCCGGCGCGTCTGCGACGGCTGAGGGGCTCGACGAGACGCCACTCGACGCTCCTGCCGAACCCGAGCTCTCCGGGCAGGTGCTGTCGGCGTTCTCGGGAAAGCCGGTCGCGAACGCGCTCGTCGTCGCAGACGGGATAGGCGTTGGAATGCAGCACACTTCGTCACGAGCTGTCTCGGACGACAGTGGTTGTTTCCTCTTCGAGACGTTGCCCACCGGCTTCTCCACGCTGACAGTCCACGCGCCCGGGCAGGCCTATGCGATGTGGTTTGAAGTCAACCTTCCCCTGGAGCCTACGGGGACGTGTGGGTTGGTTCTCTACGTGGAGCCAGCCGCGCGGCTGTTTGGTCGAGTCGTCGACGAGGAGGGCCGTCCCGTAGAGGCGGGAGAGGTCAGGGCGTACTCCGAGCTGTTCCGAGGGCCTATCGACGGAAACATCCATGGGGAAGACCACGACCACTTCAGCGACCATGAGTTCTATGGACAGTTCCACTGGACGTTCGACAAGCGCCCCTCCGCGGCCCTGGGGGAGAGCGGAACGTTCGAGCTCGCCGACCTGCCGGCCGACAAACCTTTCTTCCTCGTCGTCATGGCCCCCGACGTCGCCCGAACGGTCGTGGCCGAGGACGTCGTCGTCCCCTACGGTGAAGAGCTGGAGCTCACGCTGGTCGTCGAGCGCGCGGAGACCCTGCGCGGTACGCTGACCGCGCCCGAGGGACGTTCTCCCGGTGAATTCGGCCTCTGGGTCTGCCAGCACGTCCTCCGTGGCGCGGTCGACCCGCGCTTTGACGGGGATAGCCACATCTCACCGGGCTACCGCGGCCCCTACGGTAGGGACCTCTGGGTCCCCATCGCCGCCGACGGCTCCTTCCTCGCCGGTCCGATCCGCCGGGGTCGGGAGACGCATCTCCGCGTCAGCGAGGCGGAGCCGTTCCTCTCCTTCGCCACGCCGGTTACCTTCGCCGCGGACGACGTGCTTACGCTCCCGCGCCCGCTCCCCACGGGTGCCGAGCTCACCGTGGACCTGCGGCGCTTCCCGACCTACGTCCTGGAATCCGGACGCTAGGACGGGCGCCCGAATCCTGGAGAGGAAGGGTTTTGAGCTCCCCCGGCCCGGGCCTAAGCTCCAGGGTTCATGTTGATCGCCGTCTTTGCGCTCTCCATCCTCGTCCTCCTGCTCGTCCTGGCCGCCCTGCGGCTTCTGCGGGAGCGGGACCGGCTCGGATTGGAGCGCGACGCGCTCGTCGAGCGGATGCAGGCGCGGGAGCGGGACGGCGCGAAGCTCCAGGAGACCTTCGAAGCGCTCTCGGCCCGGGCGCTGCGCTCGTCCAACGAAGAGTTCCTGAAGCTGGCGCAGGAGACGCTCAAGGCGCGGGAGGTCCAGGCTCTGGCGGCGATGGACGAGCGCCAGACCGCGGTCGACGAGCTCGTCGGACCGATTCGCGAGGCCCTGAAGCGGACCCAGGAGTCGATTCACAACGTCGAGAAGGGCCACGCCGGACTCAAGGCCCACATGGGCGAGATGCTCCAGGCGAACAGGGACCTGCGGCAGGAGACCGGCCGGCTGACGCAGGCGCTGCGGAAGCCCAACGTGCGCGGGCGCTACGGCGAGATCCAGCTCGAGCGGGTGGTCGAGCTCTCCGGGATGCGCCGCTGGTGCGACTTCACGCCGCAGGAGAACCTGCGCGACGACGAGGGGAAGCTCCTGAAGCCCGATCTCGTCGTGCGGCTTCCCAACCAGCGCGTGATCGCGGTGGACGCGAAGACGAGCGTGGATTCCTACCTCGACGCGGTGGACGAGGAAGACGCGGACCGGCGGGACGAGCTGCTCGACCGTTACGCCCAGAACGTCGTCGAGCAGGTCCAGAAGCTCTCGCGGAAGGAGTACTGGGCGCAGTTCGAGTCGCTGGAGATGGTCGTGATGTTCGTTCCCGGCGACCAGCTCGTCGACGCGGCCCTCGAGCGGCGTCCGGACCTGGTCGAGGTCGCGGCGGAGCAGAACATCGTCATCGCGAGCCCGTCGACCTTGATCGGACTCCTGCGCGCGGTTCACGTCGGCTGGCGCGAGAAGGAGCTCTCCGACAACGCCCAGGAGCTCTTCCGGCTCGGGCGCGAGCTCCACGAGCGGGCGGCCGTCGTGCTCGATCACGCGTCGCGCGTCGGCGACGCGCTCGACGCCGCCAAGAAGCGTTACAACGAGTTCGTGGGCTCGGTGGACAGCCGCCTCGTGCCGACGCTGCGGAAGTTCGAGGAGCGCGGCGCGCGGTCGTCGAAGACCATGGCCGAGCTGCGCCAGCTCGAGGGCGAGGCGCGGGCGCTCCAGTCGCTTCGGGAAGACGAGGGTCTGCTCTATCCGGCGCCACCGCCCAAAGCCGAGGGAGAACCCGCGGCGTAAGAGAGCCGTTCGCCCGACACTCCGGCGCGCGTGATTTCGCGGTTCCGCCGCCGCCCCGCGGGTGCTGTGGCATCATGGGGCCAGGCTTCGGGCAGGAAGACCACGGGTTTGGCCGCGCAGGAGTCGATCCGGAATCGGTAACCCGCTCCGAGGTCCCCTCTAGCTCCTCCGGAGGACATGCACCCATGATCGCAGCAGTCGCCGTTTTTGCGCTCGCCCCCGTCGTTCAGAGCCAGGCCCAGGAAGCGGAAGACGAGCGCTTCACCACCGGACCGCCGAGTCTCGCGCCGGTTTCGCGCGCTGGGATTCCGCCCAGCCGCGACGTTCCCGACGACGTGCCGTCGCCCCCCGATGGCGGCGACGTGCAGACCAACCCCTTCGCGACGAGCAACGCGCAGAACGAGACCTCGATGGCGGTCAACCCGAACGACGCCGAGAACTGGGTCGGCGCGGCGAACACCTATCACCTCGGCGCGGTGCAGACCGGGTGGTACACGACGCTCGACGCCGGGCAGACGTGGATCAACGGCACCTTCGGAATCGATCCGGGCTTCTCGTTCTCCGGCGATCCGTGCGTGACGTTCCTGCCCGACGGCACCGTCGTGATCGTCTGCATGATGTACGACGGCCCGGCGGGGCAGGACCGGGTCATCTCGTTCCGCTCGACCGACCAGGGCCAGACGTGGGGCTCCGGCGTCACCATCGGCCAGGTGGCGGGCTACGACAAGCCGCAGATCGAGGCCGACCTCTCGAGCGGTCCGTTCAGCGGACGGATCGCGGTGGCCTGGGACCTCTTCGGGTTCCCCGGCGACGACGTCTACGTGTCCGTTTCGGCGAACGGCGGCGTCTCCTACAGCGAGCCCAAGCAGATCAATGACGCGGGGAGCAGCAGTGGGATCTCTCCCGACGTCTGCTGGGGACCGAACAGCGAGCTCTACGTCATGTGGGCCGACCGCGGCATCTTCGACATCTTGCTCGATCGCTCCTTCGACGGCGGCGTCAACTTCGGCGCGGACATCAAGGTGGCGGACTACTCGCAGGTTCCCTCCCCGCTGCCGGGCGGCAACATTCGGATGTTCGACATCTTCTCGATGCACGCCGATCAGTCGAGCGGACCGCACTCCGGCAACGTGTACGTCGCGTACCACACGTGGACCGGGGGCGCTCAGAACCGCGCCGACGTGCGCGTCGCCACTTCGTTCGACGGCGGTGCCACCTGGCCGCAGGACGTGAAGATCACGAGCGACTCCGGCTTTAACGACCAGGTCATGCCCGGGACCTGCGTCGACTCGCAGGGCAACGTCAACGTGACCTTCTACGACCAGCGCAACGACGTCGGGGACCAGCTCCTTTGGACGTGGGTCTCGCGCTCGTCGGACGGCGGCGCGACGTGGACCGACCGCCAGATCTCGGACGTCGGCTGGGACGCGGCCCCGACCGAGTTCTTCGGGGGGTTCATCGGCGACTACATCGACATCGACTGTTCGGAACAGCGGGTGCACCCCTTCTGGTGCGATGGGCGCAGCGGATCGCAGGACGTCTACACGGACGACGTCAACCTGAACCTGTTCACGAACGTGAGCGAGGTTTCCGCGGCGCTGGGCGGCGTCGTGGACTTCACGATCAACATCGGCCCGAACAAGGGCGGCGCGACCTACTTGCTCGTCGCGAGCGGCTCCGGCACGAGCCCCGGGGCCATCGTGGACGGCGTCAACGTCCCGCTGAACCCGGACATCTGGACCGACATCTCGCTGACCTTCGCGGGCAGCGCGATCTTCCCGAGCTCGCTCGGCACGCTCGACACCAGCGGGAGCGCGACGGCGCAGATGGACACCCTGGGACCGTTCGATTCCGGGTTGGCGGGGACCATCCTCGACTTTTCGGTCGTCACGTACGACGGGTCCGGCAACGTCGACTACGCTACGGCGCCCACGTCCGTCGCGCTGGTTCCCTAAGACCCGTTCCCTTGTTGCGCCTGCTTTCCGCCGGCCTCTGCGTTTTCACCCTTCTCGCCGCACCCGCGGTGGCGGGGCAGGTCCACGTGAGCAACGCGGGCGACGACGACGCGGGCACCGGCACCGCCGAGGCGCCGTACCGCACGTTGACGCGCGCGCTCGCGGACGCGCAGGAGCCGGGCGCGTGGATCGTCCTCGCCGTGGGCGCGTACTCGGCCGCCGGCGGGGAGAGGTTCCCGCTCGACCTCCCCGCGGGGGTGAGGGTCTCGGGCTCGGGCTCCGGAAGCTGCAGCCTCGAGGGGCCGGGCGGAGGCGCTCTCTTTCGCGCGACGAGCTCCGACGACGCGGCGAACCTCGCGGTGCTCGCCGGCCTGACCCTGCGCGGCGCGAAGATCGGCCTCGAGCTGCGCGGCCGCGCGGTTGCGCTCAACGACGTGACGTGCAGCGGGCTCGAGATCGGCGTTCGCGTCGATCTGGCGAGCGAGCCGAGCAGCCTCCGCGGCGACGGCTTCCGCGCGGTCGAGTGCGGCACGGGGATTCACGCCGCCGGGACGTCCGAGCTCGTGCTCGCGCTCGACGGCGCGTCGTTCGAGCGCTGCGGCCACGGCATCCTGCTCGAAGCCGCCGCCGGCGAGAACCCCGACACCTTCGAGGGCACCGGCGTCGACCACCGCGTCGCGCTGCGCCGCGTGACGTTCCTCGGCTGCTCGGGTGCCGGTGTGCACCGCCGCGGCGCGGAGAGCGAGAACCGCGGTGCGCCCTATCGCTTCGAGGAGTGCCTGTTCCAGGGCAACGACGTCGGCATCCACTTCGAGCGGCCGACCGCGGACTCGCCGATCGAGGTGCGCCGCTCGCGCTTCCTGAGCAACAGCGGCTTCGGGATCATGGCCGCCGGCCTGGACGGCGACCCGGGCGCCCGGTCGACGATCGCCGACAACGAGTTTCGCTGGAACGGCGTCGGGCTGCACCTCGTCAACACGCAGGTGACCTACGACGTGCGCCGCAACCGCGTCACCGACAGTGTCGGCAACGGCCTCTTCCTCGCCAACTTCGTGAACAGGCCGACGGCGACGGTGCAGCTCGCGAGCAACCTGATCGCCGACAACGGCGGGTCCGGCGTGTACTGTCTCGCCGACTCGCAGCTTCTCGACGTGCAGGTGCTGCACTCGACCATCGCGAACAACGGTTACGCGGGCGTCCTTCGGAAGCACCGCCACTCGGGCAAGAGCAACCTCTCGATCCGCGGGTGCATCGTCGCCGGCAACCGCATCGGCGACCTCCACAAGATCGAGGCGAGCGAGGTGTTCAACTCCCTGATCGAGGACGGCGGCGGCGGGACGGAGAACGGCAACCTGGAGGGACCGCCGGGCTTCCGCGACGCGGCGCTGCGCGACTACAGCCTCGACCGCGGGTCGCCGTGCCTGAACCGCGGAGCCGAGGACGCGCCGCTCGGCGAGCTCGACCTCCTCGGCAACCCGCGCCGCGTCGGCCCGCCCGACCTCGGCGCGATCGAGCGCGCAGCGCAGGGGTCGTAGCGGTGTCGCGCAACCGCCTGGGCGCCGCTCTGATCGTGCTGGGTCTGATCGGAATCGTGTGGGGCGTGCTGCACGTGCTCGAGGCCGCCAACGGACCCGGCGCCGGCCCGCGCGCCTTCGCCGGCCGCCGCAGCTACAACCAGGTCAAGGAATCGGTCCACGCGAGCTTCCTCGGCGGTGTGCTGCGCGCCGGCGCGGGCGGCATCCTGATCTACCTCGGCACGCGGCTGCGCGACGGTCGGCGCCAGGAGCCCGCCATACACTGACGGGATGATCGGCCGTCGGAACGGGACCGGAACCGCCCTCACCTTGACGGTCCTGGCCACGGTCGCAAGCTGCGGCCGGGAAGCCGAGCAGCGCGCGGAGGCTTATCGCCGAGAGGCTGAGGTCAGCCGGGCCGAAGCCGAGCGCGAGCGGTCCGCGCTCCTGGCCGCCATGGCAAGCCTCACCGCCGAGCTGGCCGAGCTCGCCTCCGAGGAGCCCTCCGGTCGTGAGCTCGAGGAGCGCGTCGACGCGCTGCTCGATGAGGTCGCAAGCCTGGAGAAGCTGCTCGGCGACGACCGCGGCGCGAAGGCGCTCCTCGGGGACGCCCACGTGGGGCGCGGCCGCATCGCACTCGCCCGCGGCGACCTCGACGCGGCGATCGCGGACTTGGAGCGCGGCGTCACGCTCCTCAGCGACGCGGACAAGGGCCGCGGATCGGGCACCGGCCAGGGAAGGCTGCGCGGCGAGCACTCCGGCGGCGGGGGCGGAGCCGGCACGGGCGGGGGACGCGCCAGAAGCGAGAGCCTCGCCCTTTGCCGCCACACCGCCGACGTCATCGCCGAGCTCGCCGACGCCTACCGCCGGAAGGGCGATCCCGAGAAGGAGCACTACTGGCTGAGCCGCGAGCGGAGCGTCGTCGCGAGGACGTGCAAGATGGAGCCCGAGAACCCGTACAACCGCTTCCGTCTCGCGCAGACGATCGACCGCCTCGGCGACGCGCAGGCGCGCCGCGGCGATGCCGTCGACGGCGTGCGGATCGAGGAGCTCGCGCTGCGCATCTTCCGCGAGCTCGCGGACGCGCACCCGGGCGAGATGCCGTTCCTCGCGGCGCAGGTGCCGCAGGGGATCGAGATCGCGGAGAAGTTGGTCGACAACGAGCTCTACGACGAGGTCTCGCCCGCCGTGAACGACTCGCTCGAGGTGCTCGTGCTGCTCGAGAAGAACGGTTGGGAAGAGACCGACTACGCGCGTTCGCGGGCGTCGCTCTGCTTCCACATGGCCCGCGGGCTGCACCGCTGGGGAGATGCGGACGACGCGGAGCGCCAGCGCCTGAACGAGGCGTTGAGCTGGTACGGGCGCGCGCTCGAGACGCTCGAGACCCTCCGCGTCGGGGGAGCCCTTCCCGCCGACCTGGAGCCCGTGCACGAGTCGGCGGTCCGCGGCACCGACGAGCTACAGGCCGCCCTGAACGAGTAGGGGTACCCGACCGCCCGGCCCGGCCCGACAATGGCGGGCGGTGAGAAATCCGACGATTCCCCGTGACGTTTTCGCGCCCCGCGTCGAGTCCTCCTGATGCGGGACCGGAAGCTGGATCGGCTCTTCGAGCGCTTTCGCCGGAAGGGCGACGTGGCGGCACTGGGGGAGGTCTTCGACCGCACCGCGCCGGAGCTCCTGCGCGTGGCGATGAGCCTCGTGCGCGATCCGGGCGAGGCGGACGACCTCCTGCAGGCGACCTACCTGACCGCGATCGAGCGCGCCGAGCGCTACGACTCCGGGCGGAAGCTCGTGCCGTGGCTCCTCGGCATCCTCGTCCACCACGCGCACGAAGCGCGCCGCAAGCGCGCCGGAGCGGTGAGCGACGAAACCCTGCTCGACGCTGGGGTCGAAGCCGACCCGAGCGCGACCGCGCAAGCGGCGGAGCTCTCCGAAGCCTTGAAGCAGGCGCTCGCGAAGTTGCCCGCGCTCTACCGCGACGTGCTCGCGCCGTTCCTGCACGACGGGAAGCGCGCGGTCGACATCGCGCGCGAGACCGGGCGGGCGCCGGCGACGGTCCGCATGCAGATCCACCGCGGTCTCGACCTCCTGCGCAAGGCCCTGCCGGCGGGCGTCGCCCTCGGCGCGGCGGTCACGCTCGTGGGGGGCCGGGGGCTCGCGGCGGTGCGCGCCGAGGTCGTGCGACAGGGGACGCTCGCGTCGGCCGGTCTGGCCGCCGCGGGAGCCTCGGGCGCGGCCGGCGTCGCCGCGGCGGGCGGCGGCGCGGGCGCGGGGACCGTTTGGCTCGGAGGACTCACCATGACGAAGAAGATCGCCATCGCGGGATTCGCTCTCGCTCTCGTCGCCACCTTGGGTTGGCTCGCGCGGCCGGATACCGCTGCGCCGGCGGGCATCACCGTGGAGAGCCCGGTCTACCCCGGCGTCGTGGTCGACTCCGCGCGGGTCGTCGACGAGGTGAAGCCGGCCGACGTCCCGCTCCGCGAGCCGGAGGCCGCGGAGCGCTCGACCGTCGACGCGACCGCGCGCGAAGCCGTTCCGCTGCCCCCCTTCGAGGCGGCCCTGGCGACCTTCACCGGGCGGTTGATCGAGCACGACGGCGCGCCGGTCGCCGGCCTCGAGGTCGTGTTGCTCGAGCTGCGCCCGGGATTCCTCGCGCGCACCGCGGAGGACGCGCTCGCCGGACCGCTGCCGGGGAACGAGGTCGAGATCGCGCGCGCGCGCACCGACGAGAGCGGCCGCTTCCGCCTCGGTCGCGCCCGCCATCGCACGATGCACTTCCTCGGCATCGACCTCGGCGGCCAGCGCGCCACCTTCCGCATCATCGACAAGCAGGCGCTGCCGGGCGAGGAGATCGAGCTCGGCGACGTCGTCCTCGCGGCGACGGCGCTCGTCCGCGGCAAGCTCGTCGACGCCGACGGCGCGCCGGTCGCGGGCGCCCGCGTGCGGACCGCGCCGCTGCCCGCGATGGTCGGTGCCCTCGGGTTGCACGAGGTGCGGCCCGGAAGCGCGGTGCTGCTCCCCGGAAAGCGCTTCGACGCGGTGATCGAGCTGCCGGAGTGGATGCTGCGCTACACCGACCGCTTCCCGGTGCCGACGACCTTCAGCGAGCCGGACGGGAGCTTCGAGCTCGCCGGCGTCGTCGAGGGCGAGAACACGCTCTTCGTCGACCGGCCCGGCGTGGCGTCGAAGACGATCGAGCTCGGCTTCCTCTTGCGCGATACGGAGCGCGACCTCGGCAAGGTAGCGCTCGGCCGCGGCCAAACGGTGAGCGGCCTCGTGACCGACTCGATCGGCGAGCCCGTCCCGGGCGCCGAGGTTCTCGCCGGCAAGTCCAACCTCGCCGGTGGCATGTCGGGCTCGATGTTCGCGATCGTGCAACCCGCGGGCAGGACCGACGAGAACGGCGCGTTCGAGCTCCGCGGCCTCCCGCGGGGAACCGGCACCGTCGTGGCCGCCCGCCGCGATGCCGCTAGCCCGTGGGTCGTCGCGCTGAGCTTCGACGACGAGGGGAACGAGGTCGAGCTGCCCGCGCTCGGCGCGCTGGAGATCATCGCGAGCGACGCTGACGGCAACCCCGTCGAGATCGACGACCTGTTCCTGACGCCGTTCGAGAACGTCAAGGGCCGGAGCGAGGTCATGCGGACGCTCTTTGGGCTGCCGCGGATGCGCGGCGAGCTGGTCGCGCTCGGCGACGGGCGCGCGGAAGTGCGCGACGTCCAGGAGGGGGCCTACGCCGTCTACGCCCGCGCGAAGGGTTTCGCGCCCGTCTTCGCCAGCGGCGTCGTCGGTCCGGAGCCGATGACGGCGGCGCTCGAGTTCGAGACCGCCCGCGAAGTCGAGTTCCGCGTCGTCGACGGCGCGACGCGCCACCCGGTCGAGCGCGTGCTCGTCTCGCTGCACGAGGAGTTCACCGGCAAGAACACGATGACCGGCGCGCGCGGCGTGACCGGCGCGGACGGTCGCGTCACGCTGGAGGTCCCGGGCTCGGTCGACCCGAAGCTGCTGCACGTCCGCGCCGAGCATCCCGCCTACGCGCTGAGTTTGCACGAGGGGTTGGGCGACGAGAAACGCGTCACGCTCACCCTCGACGGGGGCGGCGAGCTCTTGGCGCATCTCCTCGTCGAGGGACGTCGGCCGACCAAAGCGCTCATGATCGGCATCAAGCCGAAGAGCTCGTCCTTCGTCGACGGGATTTTCTTCACCTGCAGCGCCGCGGATGCCGACGGCGACGCGCGGATGACCAAGCTCGCGCCGGGCCGCTACCAATACATGGTGCTCGAGCGCTTCCTCCCGATGGACCCGGTCGGGATGCTGTTCCCCGAGTTCGATCCGGAGCCGCTCGCGCGCGGGTTCTTCGAGATCGCCGCCGGCGAGGTCACCGAGATCACGGTGGACGTCGCTTCGCAGGGCTTGCTCGAACCTGGGGCGAGAAGCACGCTCGTCCACGGCCGGATCACGCGCCACGGAACGCCCTACCCGGGCCTTCTCGTCACGGCGAATTCCGACACGAGCGACGTCTACTCCCAGGAGACCGACGCCGACGGCCGGTTCGCCATCGACGTCGAGCGCGCGAGCTGGGCGGCGCTCGCGGTGGTGAAGACGGACGAGGTGGCGGGCCGGCGGATCCGGAACACGATCTGGCAGGAGATGCTCGAGCTCGAGCCCGGAGGCGAACACTTCGTCGAGCTCGACTGGGAGCCGGAGACCGTCGAGTTCCGCGTCCTCGACGAGCGCGGCGATCCGGCCGCCGGCGCCTGGCTGCAGTGCCTGCCGCAGGCGGACGACAACGCGGTCCCTCGCGGTCAGGCCGGCGACGACGGCGTGGCGCGCATCGAGGTGATGAAGCCCGGGCGTTACCGCGTGCAGGCGATCGTCCCCGGTCATGGGATGGGCGAGGCGAGCTTCGAGGCCTACTCCGGCGGAGGCACGCCGCCGGTGGTCGTGCAATTCGGATACGGCGTGCGGTGTGCGGGCACGGTCGTCATCGGCGAGGCCGCGGCGCGCAACCTGCGAGACCCGTCGCTGCGCATTGCGCCCGCGAGTTACGCCGAGGACGCGCGCGACGCGATGCTCGTGTTCGACGCCGGGGCGGCACCGTTCGTGTTCGATGACGTCGTCCCCGGCAGATACATCGCGCTTCTTCGCAGCGGGGACTTCTACGTGAACTCGGTGCCGTTCACCGTCCCGCCGGACGACTCGGAGATCCGCCTAGAGTTCCTTCAGCGGTAACTCCTCGAGCGCGCCGGCCAGGCTCTTCGCCCGCCGCGTGAGCCGGTACAGCACGCGCGGCGGGTAGTCGTCGTAGACGATGCGCTCGACGAGCCCCGCCTCGGTCAGGTCCTTCAACGCGAGCGTGAGAGCGCGTGCGGTCACGCCGGGCAGCGCTCCCTGGATCTCGGAAAACCGCTCGCAGCCGAGGTGGACCGCGAGCAGAGCGGAGGTCGACCACTTGCGGAGCATCGTGCCGAGGACCCCGGAGCGATCCGCCTGAGCCACGAACGTCTCGCACCACGTGCCCAGCGCGCGCCCGCGGTCCGTCAACAGGTACTCGGGACGCAGCGGGTGCCCGTAGCCCGGGTTCCGGCGGGCGAGGCCGCGCTCGTCCAATGCGTCGAGCGTACGCCGCAGCGACGCCCGCCCCACGCCGAGCTGCCGCGCGAGCGCGGCGAAACGTCCCGCGGCCGCACCGGACGACAGCCTAGCCATGGCCGGGACCGCCCAGCGGTGGTGGAAGAGCGCGGGGAGCAGCCGGGCTTGTGGAATCGCTTCCGGCGGAGAGAGGGTTGACATAGAAGTATAGTCACTATACAAACGATCCCATCGAAGGCAAACCCCTTTCCCAAACATGGAGGAATCGACGATGGCACCCGACCTCGGCTTCGACGGCGGTCTGACCGCCTCTCTCGGCGTCAGCGAGCTGGACCGTTCGGTCGCCTGGTATCAGGAGAACCTCGGCTTCGAGATGATCTACAAGGTCGACGAGATGGCCTGGTGCGAGCTCAAGTCACCCGTGGACCGCGTGAACATCGGGCTCTCGCAGGTGGAAGACCTGGAGGTCAAGGGCGGCGCGACGCTCACCTTCGGCGTCACCGACGTCGACACGGCCCGCTCCTCGCTGGAGGACCGCGGCGTCAAGTTCGACGGGGAGACGGTGACGATCCCCGACATGGTGAAGCTCGCGACCTTCTACGATCCCGACGGCAACAAGCTGATGTTCTATCAGAACCTGCAGACGCACTGAGCGTGCGTGCGCGGGGCTAAACGTCGATCCGCAGCTCGAGCGCGTCGGTCAACCCGATCGGTACCGACGCCCCGGGCGACGGGTCCACCAGCACGGCCTGGCTGAAGACGGAAAGCCCGATGAGCAAGGGGTCGTTCGGTACCGGCACCACGACCGGAGCCGGCGATCCGGGCCCGGTCCAGGGCGTCCCGCCGATCGGGTCGAGGGGATCCGGCGGAAGCACGTTGATCAGGAGCTCGGCGGTTCCACCCATCCCGAGCCCCGGCACGAGGGTGCCGCAGGGAAAGGCCGGGTCCGGCGCGAGCGCGAGGGCGACGAACGGCAGCGACCCGGCCGCCTGCGTGCCGAGCGGGTTGTCGACGCCGAGCGTCAGGACCGTGCCGATCGCCGGCTCTCCCGAGACGACGGTCAGGCTGTCCGCGGGATTGACGCCGCATCCGTAGGGGACGACGTCGGGCCCCGCACCGGCGAGAAACAGCACGTACACCGCGCCGTGATCGGTCGGGAACACGCCGTCGTGGAAGGCGGCGCCGACGGCCAGGTCGACCGCACCGTCGCCGTCGACGTCTCCCAGGCTGCACCCGGCGCTGCCGAAGAAGCCGCCGGTCGGGAGCGAGGCGGTGAGACCGCCCTCGCCGTCGCCGATCTTGCGATGGCCCTTCACCGTCCCGTCGGTGTTGAGGAAGAGGATCCAGAGCGAGCCAACCAGGTTCGCGCCGCTCGCGTCCTGGTCGAACGGCGCGCCGACGGCCAGGTCGACGACGCCGTCGCCGTCGACGTCGCCCGCCGCGCAGACGGACTCGCCGAACTGATCGATTCCGTCGAGGGTCCCGGTGAAGCCGCCGTTCTGGTCGTCGATCTTCTGGTGCGCCTTGACCGTGCCGTCGGGGTTCAGGAACAGGATCCAAACCGCTCCGAAGTTATCCCCGGGCGCACCCACTGCGACGTCTTCCGTCCCGTCGCCGTCGAGATCTCCCAGCGCATCGATCGCCGTCCCGAAATAGTCGCCGAAGTCGAGCCCGCCCGTGAAGCCGCCCGCGGTGTCGCTGATCTTCTGGTGGCTTTTCACGGACCCGTCGGGGTTCAGGAAGAGGATCCAGACCGCGCCTCCCGCCAGGAAGCCGTCGTCGTCGCGCGAAGCTCCGACCGCGACGTCGCCGGTGCCGTCGCCGTCCAGGTCGCCCAGCGAGGCCACCGCGGTCCCGAACAGGTCGCCCACCTCGAGCGTTCCGGTGAAACCGCCCTCGCCCTCGCCGATCTTGCGCTGGAACTTCACCGTTCCGTTCGCCTTGAGCAGGACGATCCAGAGCTCGCCGCGCTTGCTCGGCGTCGGGAACTCCTCCCCGCGCCGCGTTCCGACGACGAGGTCGTGGCTCCCGTCGCCGTCGAAGTCGCCCAGGGAGTCGACGTCGAAGCCGAACTCGTCCGCGTCTTCGAGCCCGCCGGTGAACCCGCCCTCCGCGTCGCTGACCTTTTGGTGCGCCTTGACCGTCCCGTCGGCGTTCAGGAGCAGGAGCCACACGGCGCCGCGGTCGAAGTTCCCGTCGTCGTCGCCGGGCGCGCCGACGGCGAGGTCGAGGACGCCGTTTCCGTCCAGGTCGTTGAGCGCCGCGACGCCGTAGCCGAAGGCGTCGAGGTGCTCGAGGTCGCCGCCGAAGTTCCCCTCGCCCTCGGTGATGCGCTGCTCTCCGAGGACCGACCCCGGCCCCTGAGCACGGGCCGCGGCCAGCGGCAGAACCGCTATGGCGAGGGATGAAAGGGCTAACTTCATCCCAAAAGGGTACCAGACCTACAAACGCGCGAGCCCGGGATGGTCCGCCGGCAGGCGCGTGGCGCGGAAGAGGCCCTTGGGGATCTTCGGGCCGCCCTCGCCGGGCTTCTCCTCGCCGAAGGGGTTCAGGTACTCCCAGACGATCTCGCCCGCGCGCGTCACCTCGAAGAGCCGGCCCTGCGCGCCGGAGCAAATCAGCGTGTTGCCGTTCGGGAGGCGTTGCGCGCCGGAGATGAACGACGAGTAGAAGCTCGTTCGGTCCGGGGCGGTGTAGGTCCAGGCCGGCTTCGCAGGAGCGAAGGCGCCAGCTCCCGAC
>JANQEJ010000361.1 GCA_028278425.1 Planctomycetota bacterium
CGCGGTGCAAGAGCACGATCTCCTCCGTGAGACCCTGGACCTCGTGCAGCACGTGCGACGAGACGATCACGTTCATGCCGCCCGCCGCGAGATCGCGCAGGAGGTCGAGGATCTCGCGCCGTCCGATCGGATCGAGCCCGTTGAGGGGCTCGTCGAGAATGAGGAGCTCGGGTTCGTGCGCGATCGCCTGCGCGATCTTGATGCGCTGACGCATACCCTTCGAGTACCCGCTGGCGCGCCGGTCCATCGTCTCGGTCATGCGTACCCGCTCGAGCACACGCACCGCGCGCTCGTCCGCCTCCGCGCCGGCGTAGCCGGACAGGCGCAGGAGGAAGCGCACGAACTCGCGCCCCGTCATGGCGTCGTACACGGCGTCCTGCTGGGGGCAGAAGCCGACGCGGCGGAAGAGTCTGCGGTTCGCGAACGGCTTCTCGCCCAGCACGCGAACGCGACCGCGCGTCGGTTTGATCTCGCCGACGATCAGCTTCAAGAAGGTCGACTTGCCCGCGCCGTTGGGACCGATCAAGCCGGTGATGCCGCCTTCGATCGTCAGCGTGAGCTCGTTCAGGCCGACCACCTGCCCGTAGTAGCGGCCGAGATCTTCCGCGGCGACGACGGCGCTCACGCCACGACCTCGAGCCTTCGCAGCCGCCAGGCGATGATCGCGACGCAGACCGCGGTGACGCCCCCTACGACGTAGAACGCGAGGTCGACGTCAAAGGAGATCGTGAGCCAGTCCTCGTAGTCGAAGATCCAGTTGCGGATGCGCCGCAGGCACCTCCAGACGCTCAACGCCTGGAGCTCGCCGCGAAGCTCGCCGAGCACCTCGCCCATGCCCGCGCTCATCGCCAGGAGGCCGAACACGCCGATCAACGCGAAGGTCTTGCGCGGAACGAGGCTCGACACGGCGAGAACCAGCGAGCAGATGAAGACGATCCAGATCGCGGAGAACGCGATCGTCCTCCAGATCAGATCGCCCTCTTCCCTGAGGAACGACCACTCCGGCGACCACCAGGCGGCCAGGAAGCAGATCACCAGGCCGGGCAGCGTCAGGGTCAGGAAGCCGAAGAACGCGACGGTCAGGAACTTCCCGAAGAAGTAGTCCACGCGCGTGATGGGCCGCGAGAAGTAGAGCAGGTGCGCCCCGAGCCGCCGGTCCTCCGCCAGCAAACCGGAGCCGTACCACGCCACCGCCAGGAAGAGGAACAGGCGCATGCCGTTGACGAACTCGGCGATGAGCTGCTTCACCTCGACGTTGACCATCGCGCGCTGCGCCACGATGGCCGCGACGCCCCGCAGCCCGCCGATGCTCGTCGATTGACCCTCCGCGAGGTACTTGCCGTGAATGATGAAGCAGAACACCACCGTTGCGATCGCGGGCGGGATGAAGAGAAGCAGCATCGGGATCTTCTTCTTCAGCGACGTGCGGACCTCGGACGCGAACAGGGGATAGAAGCGGAAGACCCGCGGGTTCAGCTCGCCCTGGAAGCGCCGGTAGAGCTCGGTGTTCGTCCGCGCCATCAGCCGGCGGCCTCCGCCTCGTCGAGCGCGTCCAGGAAGACCTCCTCCAGCGACGACGTCACCGGCGCGAGCGACGTTACCGACGCCCCGGCGCGAGCGGCGACCGCGAAGAGGGCGTCGCCGTCGTCGGCGCCGTTGAGCTGCACGCGGAAACCGGATGCGTCCTCCTTCACATAGGTGTAGCCCGCCTCGGCCAGCCCGCCGGCGAAGCCCTCGGCGCGGTCCGCCACCTCGACCCGCAGCCAGGTCTCGTCGCTCCGCGTCATCTCCGCGATCGATCCCGCGGAGAGCGTGCGGCCGCGGTGGATGACGACGACGTTCTCGCACGTGCGCTCGACGTCGGGCAGCAGGTGGGAGCACAAGAGAAGGCTCTTCCCCTGGTCGTGCCCGAGGTCGTACACCAACTCGAGCATGTGCCGCCGCCCCTTGGGATCGAGCCCGTTCGTCGGCTCGTCGAGCAGGAGCAGCTTCGGATCGTGCACCAGCGCCTGCGCCAGCTTCAGCCGCTGCTTCATTCCCGTCGAGTATTCGGTCAACACGCGGTAGCGCGCCTCATCGAGCCCGACGTAGTCGAGCACCTCGTGCGCCCGGGTGATCCCGTCGCGGTAGCTCATGCCGGTCAGCCGGCCCATCGTCGTCACGAGCTCGACCGCGGTCATGCCGGGCACCAGGCAGTCGTTCTCCGGCATGTACCCGACGGCACGGCGGATCGCGAGGCGGTCCGCGCGCCGCGTCGGGTCGAAGCCCGCGATGCGCGCGCCTCCGCCGGTCGGCTCGAGCAGACCGAGCAGAAGCTTGATCAGCGTCGTCTTCCCGGCGCCGTTCGGTCCGAGGAGCCCGACGGGGCCGGCCTCGATGTCCATGGTCAGCTTGTCGAGCGCGCGAACGGGGCCGTAGCACTTCTCGAGCTGCGTGAGCTGGATGACCGGGCTCGCCATGGAGTGCTCAGGACGCCTCGCGCTCCCTATTGGAAAGCCGCGCAGGCCTCGCAATCACACTGCGGATCGATCCACCGCTCGCCCACCGTTCGTCTCTCGCTCGCGACGTAGCCAAGGTTCTCGAGGTCACGCACCTGGTCCGGATCGAGGTTCGCCTGCGTCGCCCAGCCCGGATCGCCCGCGGCGGCCAACCAGCTCGTGAGGATACGCCGCAGTCGCCGCGCTTGGCTTTTTTCCGACTCTGTTACGTCGCGGAGACAACCCGGGTCTTCCGCGAGGTGGAAGAGCTCGGTCTCGTGTCGCTTGTACAACCGCCCGCGCTTCCCCGGTCCGACGTGATGCTCGAAGAGGTGCACGACGAGGTGCCAGCCCTCATAGGTGATCGAGGCCGAGCTCCCCTCGGCGGCGAGCGCGAACACGGGACCCGGATCGTGCTCTTCGTCCTCGAGATAGGCGAGCAGCGACGTCCCGGGAAAGTCCGCGTGCCCGATCCCGGCGAGGTCGAGCAGCGTGCGCCCCACGTGCATCTGCCGCGCCACGGCCTTCGGCCGCGCGCCGGCCGGCGCGCCGGGCCACGCGAGTATCAGCGGCACGTGCACCGTGTCGGGGTAGAGCTCGAGGTGCGCGAACATGATGCCGTGCGCGCCGAGCGATTCGCCGTGGTCGGCGGTGACGGCGACGACCGCGTCCGCGAAGCGCGGCAGCGCGAGCACGCGGCCGAGCTGGTGGTCGACGAAACTCACCTCGCCGCGGTAGAGCGCGCGCTGCTCGTCGTCGGCGCTCATCCCGGGCTTCACGTAGCTCTCGGCGAGCGGCTTGGGAGGCGCATAAGGCCCGTGCGCGTCGAACAGGTGCAACCAGACGAAGAGCGGCTTCCCCTCCGCCTCGCCGAGCCAGCGCGCGAGCAGATCCACGGTCTGCTTGCCGCTGCGCTCGATCGCGTCCGGCGCGGCCATGCGGTCGAAGCCCTGACCGAGCCCGCTGATCCCGTCGGAGAGGTGGCGCGTGCTCACCGCGGCGAAGGTGGCGTAGCCCTCGTCGCGGAAGACCTCCGCGAGCGTCGGCGCGCGCCGCGCGAGGCTGCTCCGGTTGTCGACGACGCGCGTGTCACGCGGGTGGCGCCCGGTCAGGAGCGCGGCGTGCGAGGGGATCGTGACGTTGCTCGACGACCAGCCGTTCTCGAACAAGACGCCGCGCGCGGCGAGCGCGTCGATCGTCGGGGTTGCCACGTCGACGCCCAGACGGGCGGCGCCGAGGTGGTCCGCGCGGTGCGTGTCCGACGTCACGAGCAGCACCGTCGGCGGCGGTTCGTCGGCGGGGCGAATGGCCATCACCTCGCCTAGGGCGCAGACCGCCTCGCTCTCCCCCTCCACCCTGAGCGCGAAGCGCGCCTCGACCTCGGTCGCGCCGCCGCCGAGCTCGTCGAGGTCGATCTCGACGTAGCTCCAGGCCTCGGCGCCGAACGGGTGGCGGCTGGTGCGTTCGTGGTCCGCGCCGTCGCTGAGCGTGACCTCGAGCGCCGGCCGTTGCTGCGGGAAGACCAGTCCCTCCGCGACGCCGAAGGAGAAGCCGAGCCGGCTTCCCGCCTCGCGCGGCACGCGGCAGGTGAGCGGCCGTTCGCTCGACAGGGCGACCGCGTGCCGGCCTTCGGCGCCGATCTGGACCAGGTCGGGCTCGCCGCCGGGAACGGGAAGCCAGGCGGCGTACTCGCGCCACGCGAGGTCGACCTGGAACACGAGGGCCGGCCCGCCCTCCTTCCCGACCTCGAGCACGAGCTCGTCGTAGGGCTCCGTCTCGAGCCGGTTGCGACCGAGGGGCACGGTCAACGGGAGCGGTCCGTCCGCGCCCGGCGACCAAACGACGTCCGAGCGCACGACCTCCTCGCCGCCGCGCGTCGCGCTGACCGTCAGCGGAGCCCGCGCGCGCACGAGCAGCGTGACGACGACGCGGTTGAACGCCTGCGGGTCGAACGGACCGGGGATCCGCACGCGCTTGTCGCCGTCGCCGAAGACGTTGAGGACGTCCGCGCCCTCGCCCTCGAACGTGGGCACGGGCCCGACGTGCACGTCACCGTCGGTCTCGACGATCCAGGGCGCGATCTCGGCCGGCGGCTCGAGGTGGTGGACGAGCTTGTCCTCGGCGCCGGCGGCCATGCCGTCGGCGGGGCGCAGCTCGAGCCGGTGGAACCAACGGGAGCCTCGATGACGCTCGGGGACGTCGTCCGCCCCCCCGCCGCACGCTGCTACCGCCATCGGAGCGACGAGAATCGTCCAGAACCGTGCGCGCATCGGTGGAGTCTAGGTGTCGTACGGTGCCGCAGCAATTCGTCTACGATTCCGCCGCCGAGTCGTCACGTTTGCCGGAGTCGTTTGGCGGAATCGTAGACGAATTGCTGCGGCACCGTACGACACCTACGCGCGTTCGACTTCGACGCGGGCGTCGTTGAAGCACGCGCCGCCGCCGAGGTCCGCCAGCGTGTCGGGCGCGAGCGCGTTCGCAGTGCGGCCGTTGCGCGTGTTGTGGGACCAGAGGCCCTTCGGCAGGAGCGCGACGCCGGGACGGACCTCTTCGCCCACGTCGGCGTGGGTGTGGACCTCGCCGTAGGCGTTGAAGACGCGGACGGGATCGCCGTCGGCGATGCCGCGCGCGGCGGCGTCGCCGGTGTGAAGCTGCACGCCGATCTCCTCGGTGTGAAGCTGGCCGAAGGTGGAGCTGACCGTGCGCGCGGTCGCGGGCGAGATCAGCGCGAGCGGGAATTCCTCCGTCGTCGGATCCTCGACGTACGCGTAGAGACCGCGCGGCGTCTGCCGGTCGAGCTCCGCCGGATGGAGGTTCACCTTCCCGTCGGGCGTCTGCGGGTGAACGTCGACGAGCTGGATCACCGACGAGCCCTGCTTCGGGAAAGCGACCCCGTGCTCGCGCAAGGCCTCCCGCGCGTTGGCTTGCCCGGCGAGGATCGCGTCGACCATCGCCTCCGGCTCCTCGCGGTCGCCCTCGCGCCACACGCCGAGGCGACGCGCGAGGTCGGCGAAGACCGCGTAGTTCGGCCGCGACTCCCCCACCGGATCGATGACGGGGTCGGCGTACTGCAGCGCGACGGCGCCGTAGGCCTTGCGCAGCTCGGAGTGCTCGAGGAACGTCGTCGCCGGCAGCACGACGTCGGCGAAGCGCGCGGTGTCGGTCATCACCTGGTCGAACACCACGGTGAAGAGGTCCTCACGGGCAAAGCCCGCGAGCACGCGCTCCTGGTTCGGCAGCGTGGCGACCGGGTTCGCGTTGTAGACGAAGACCACGTCGATCGGCGGGTCGTCGAGCTCGCAGAGGGCACGCCCCACCCGATTCATGTTGATCGCGCGACCCCAGCCGCTCTGCGGCGGTGCCGCCGGCTTCAGGTCCCAGGCGCCGCCGTTGGAGAGCGTGTACCCTCCGCCGCGCACGCCGAACTTGCCGCCGACGGCGGGAAGCGCGAGCACCGCGCAGACCGCCGAGCCGCCCGAGCGGCTGCGCTCGAGGCCCCAGCCGCACCGGATAACCGCGGGGTTGGACTTCGCGTAGAGCTCGGCGAACGAGCGGAGCAAGTCGAGCTCGAGCCCCGCCTCCTCCGCGGCGCGCACGAGCGTCCACGGCTCGGCCCGCCCGCGCAGCACGTCGGCACCCGCCGCGTGCTCGGCGAGGAACGCCTCGTCGGCCGCGCCGCTCTCGAAGAGATGCCGGTGCAGCGCGAGCGCCACCGGCAGGTCGGTCCCCGGC
>JANQEJ010000364.1 GCA_028278425.1 Planctomycetota bacterium
GGCCGGCGGCCTTCGCGGCGGTGAGCTGGTTCGACTGGATGCTGCCCGAGACGTCGAACGAGAGCAGGAGCGAGACGCCGTTCGAGAAGGACGCGCGCCCGGCGGCGACGCCGGCCTCGCTCCCGATCGTGCCCTCGTAGAGGGCGATCACACGGCGGTCTTCGCGTGCGCGCACGCTGGCATCCAGCCCGGGGTCGCTCTGCTCCTCCAGGAACCCGAGCACGTCGCCGGGGACGACGAGCTCCTGCTTGGGCGCGAGGTTCGTCGAGATCGGCACCGGGGACAACGCGGTCGGGAGCTCGTGACGCGTCCCGTCGACCGCCTCGTAGAAGAGCCGGTAGGTGCCGCCGACGAACGTGCCGTTGGAGTCGTTGCCGAGGACGGTGACGTCCGACACGTTGCGGATGACCAGAGCCTGGCTCCCCGGGTCCAGGGAGAGGGAGAGACGGCCGCGGAAGAAGTGGTTCAGCAGGCCCTCGGAGCGCACGACGGCCAGGGGGATCAGGGCCTGGGAGTTGTCCTCGACCACGAGGTCGCCGGGGCTCGCCAGCGTGTGGGAGGGGCCGAGGAGGGGAGCCAGGGGACCGCGGACGACGCGCGCCAGACGCAGGTCGTCGCCGGTGAGGGGGTCGCTCTCGAGGTTCGAGGTGACGAACTCGAGCGCGCGTCCCGAGACGGTCTCCGCGCGCGTGCCGGTCGTCGCGGCCGAGGGCTCCGGATAGTCCTCGAAGATCGTGTCGTCGCTGAAGAAGCGCTCGTTCGAGTGCGTGGACGCCGTGTCGAAGTACTCCTCGAAGGTGGGGAAGTACACCGGCGCGGCAGAGACGATCGCGGTCTCGACAGAGGTCGCGAGGCTCCCCGGCGCGACCGAAGCGCCGCCGTAGGTCTCCAGCGCCGTGACGATCGGGTGCGCGTCGTTGCGGGTGTGGGAGGGTTGCAGGCAGTCCTGCACGAGGTGGATCACGTGGCCCAGCGAGACGAAGAGGAGCTCCTGCTCGTCGCGCCGGACCTCTGGATCGGCGGCGGTCACGGCGCCGACGAAGTGGTCGTTCAGCGCCGACGTCCAGCTGCGGTCGTTCGCCTCGCCGGCACCGTCGAAGCCCCAGTCGCGCGCGTTGGGCTCGGGGGAGAACGCCGGGAGGTCGAGGCCGGCGTCGGTCAACGGGTCGAGGAAGTGGTGGAAGAAGCGACCCTCGTCGTCTTCGAGGACCGCGCCGGTCTCGACGAGCTGGCGCGCCTTGGTGTCGTTCACGGCGACCGCCCGGAAGGCGGACTGCGCGGCGTCCGGGAACGTGCGCGAGTACGTCACGTCCTCGAGTCCCATGTCCTGGAGGAACGCGTCGAGGTTGACGGAGCGATTCGCGGCGAAGCGGGCGATGAGCTGGTGGGTCGTGACCTCGTAGACCGCGGTCGTCGGGAGGGAGGTGGCGAGCAGGGCGATGGTGGGAAGGAACATGGCATCCACGGTGGCGGAGATCAGAAGCCGGCTGCGAGCCAGGCGCCAGAAGAGGGGTCACGATGCAGGACGAGCTCGGTGGGCTCGTCTCCCGACGGTACGGCGATCACGCCCTCGACGAGCGCGACGTCGTTGCGGCGCTGGACCAGCTTCAGGTCGCGCACGGCGGCAGCTCTCTCCGCCGCGGCCGCCGCCTGTCCGGCGTCGGCGAGCAGCTCCTCGAGAGCAGCCGTGCGGCTGGGAGCCACGAGCACCAGCGCGCGCGCGCGGTTCCCGGCGGCGATCGCCGCCAGGAACTCGGTCGCAACCGCGACGGGACCCTCGCTGGGCACGTCCTGGGGGACGTCCGCGACGCGGACCTCGGTGGCCTCGCCGGGTACGACGAAGAGCCGCTCCCCGGCTTCCCCGGGGGCCAGAGCGGCAGCCCGAGGGGCGACACCGAGCGACGAGAAGCAGCGCGCGGGGGTCCCGTCCTGATGGAAGACGTCGACGGTGCCCTGCGCCGCGTCGGCGACGACGATCGCGCCACTGCTCGGCGCGGTCGAGAGCTGGGCCTCGCCCTCGAGAGTGATCCCCAGGCCAGGCAGCTCGACGCCGTCGCTCTGGAACCGGCGCACGAGTCCCGCGGCTCCATCGGCGACGAGCAGCCCGCCGCCGGGCGGAACGAGCAGCGAGCTCGGGCCGACGAAGGCCTCGCCGCCGCCCTCGCTCCCGTCGAACGCGAGCTGGAACACACCCGCCCGGTTCGCCCGCACCACGCGGGCGTTGCCGGTGTCCGCGACGAAGATGCGCTCCTCGCCCT
>JANQEJ010000317.1 GCA_028278425.1 Planctomycetota bacterium
CGCGCAGCCGCGCTCGCGGGGCGGCGCTGAAGGAAGCGACGACGCCGGCAAGCACCCCCGCACCTCCGTCCCGAACGGAGCCGAGCGCCGCCCCTTCCACCTGTTCGACCGCAGCAAGAGCGTCACCGACCGCACCGCAGCGATCGGCCCTCGATCGTTGCAGCCTAGTCGACGTCCAGGTCGTCCAGCTCGTCCTGGACCTCTTGCGAGACGCCGTCGCCGTACAGTTCGCGCAGGCGTTGGGCTTCCTTCTCGTCCTTGTCGTCCAGCTTGGCCAGCTTGATCCAGGCCTCGACGTCTTCCTCGACCTGGGTCCAGCTCTTGTGCCAGAAGGTGACGACCTTCTTGTTGTAGTAGACGTCCTCGGGCTCGGTGGAGTACTTCCAACCGAAGTTGTTGCCGTTGCAGATCTTCTGGAGTGTGCGCTGGCAGTTGTCGCCGAAGCGGTAGCCGTCCTCGCTGGCGAAGTCGAGCTTCGCCATGTGGTTGATGATGACGGGAACCGCCTTGCGGCCGGTCTTCTCGAGCGCGTTCAGGGCGCGGTTGCTACGCGCGCCGTCGTCGGCGAGGAAGAGCTTCATCTTCTCGTTCAGGTCGGCCCACTCGGCGTCGTCGGTGCCGCGGGCGCGACCGAGCTCGTTGAGCGCGGTGAGGTCGACCGAAGCGGGGTCGCCCTTCTTCTTGGGCTTCGGCTCGGGCTTGGGCTCTTCCTCCGCGGGAGCCTCCTCGGCCGGCGCCTCGTCGCCGCCGTCGTCGCCCGCGCCGTCCTCGGCCGGGGGCGCCTCGTCGGCCGCGCCGTCCGTCGCCTCCGCGTCGGCGTCGGGGGCCTGGGCCGTCGTGTCGGTCTCGGCCGCCTGCGTGCCGGAATCGGAGTCGCCCAGGAAGTACCAGGCGCCGAAGGCGCCGCCCATGATCACGATCGCGATCACGCCGATGAGCAGGACCGGCGGGCCCTTCTTCTTCGGGCGGCGGCCGCGCGGCTCGTCCCCTTCCTCGCCGTCCTCGCCACGCTTGCGCGAGCGCCTGCGCGCGGCGGAGGCGCCGCGCCGCGTGCCGCCGCGCGGTGCGCCGCCGCGCGCGACGACGCCGGCGGTGGCGCCCACGGGCTCCCGCTTCGCGGCGGTCTTGGCGCCGGCCTTCGCCTGCGGCTTGGCGGCGGCCTCGGCGCGCTCGGCCTTGAGGCGCTCGAGGGTTCCGCTCTTCTTCTTGGCCGGGGCGGACGGCTCCGCGGCCGCGGCGCGCTCCGCCTTCAGGCGTTCGAGCGTCCCGCCCTTCTTCTTGGCCGGTGCGCCTCCGCCGTCCTTCTTCTCGGCGAGCTTGCGCGCCGGGATCGGTTGCGAGCCGCCTTGAACCGGGCCGACGTGGACGACGCCGCCGCATTCCTTGCACTTGGCGACGTCGTGGGAGAACGAAGCGGGGATCTTGTACTCGGCTCCGCAGGCGGAGCACTTGCCGTGGCGGTATTCCATTGTGGGGGGATGGGGGGGTGGGGTTCTAGTTCTCCCGATCGAGGAAGCGCTTCTCGCGCTCGGTGAGCTCGACCTTGCCCTCGAGGCCGTCGACGACTTCCTTCTCCGTGAACTTCTTCTTGTTGCGGTACCACCAAGCGAACCACTGCTTGATCGCGCTCTCGCGGCGTTCCTTCGTCGTGCCGACGCCGGAGCCGACGAGCTCCATCGGCTTGTAGCCGAAGTACTGGCCGGTGATCGTCCGCAGGGCCTGCACCATGATGTTGACCTGGATCGACTGCTCCTCGGTGTCGAGCGGCGTCTCGTAGAGCCCGGTCAGGAGGATCGGGATCGCCGGGCGCCCGATCTCCTCGAGCTCGCGCCGCGCCCGCGAGGCCTCGCTCGTCAGGTCCAGGTCGATCATCGTCGCGAAGAGCTCGTCGATGCGCTTCGCGAGCTCCGGCGACGTGTCCTCGAGGTGGGGGAGCGGCTCCGGCTCGCGCTCGAGCACCTTCGATCCGTCGGAGAGCGTCACCTGCTCGAAGCCGCGGCCGCGGCGCTTGCGCTCGGCCTTGCGCTCCTCGGGCGAGATCCAGCGCTCCCAGGACCAGGCCTTCCAGCGTCCCGAGTCGAGGGCGAGCTTCCACTCGACCCAGCGCTTCGTGACGCCCTCGTCCGGGTTGCGCGGCGACACCGCGAGGCGGACGGTCGCCTCGTCGTCGGTCTCGAGGATCACCGAGCCGTCGTAGGGCTCCCAGTCGGCGACCAGCGCCTTGCTCTCGCCCTGGACGAGGTCCTCCACCTGCGCGGCCAGGAACTCCTGGCGCTCGTGGGCCGGCATCAGGGTGAACTCGTCGCGGGCGCTGGTGTCGGCCGGCTCGGCGGGGTCTTCCCCGTCGCCGAGATCCTCCCGCGCGCCCTGGATGCGCTCGTAGATGCGCGCTCCGTGGAGCAGCGTCATCAGTTTGTCCTGGTCGTAGGCGTGGGCCGCGTTGTGGATCTGGCGGGCGAGCTTCACGGGGGGGGAGTCCCACCCCGTGCTGTCGCCGAGCGGCTCCTCTTCCTCCTCCACCACGGCCGCCTTGGGCTCGGACTTCTTGCCGCTCTGGGCGTAGAAGAAGAGGACCGCGAGCAGCGCCGCCGCGCCGACGCCGAGACCGATGTAGAGGCCGGAGCTCGAGCTCGTCCGGCGCGCGCGGGCCCCGCGCTCGCCCGCCGGGACCGCCACGTAGACGCGTCCGCACTCGCCGCAGCGGACCTTCGCGCCCTCCTTGCTGTCGGGGAGCTTGGCGCGGGCGTGACAGGACGGGCACTCGATGAGCATGTTTCGGCGGGGTCCGGGTTACGGAAGGCCAGCGTGCGGAGAAAGGCACTGTAGCATGGCAAGATTAACCCGAATGAACGAGCGATTCGAGCTAGTTTGTCCCTTCGAGCCCACCGGCGACCAGCCCGGCGCGATCGAGGCCCTGGCGAGCGGCATCCGCGAAGGGCTGGCACACCAGACCCTGCTCGGGATCACCGGGTCCGGGAAGACCTTCACCATGGCCGCCGTCATCGCCGAGGTGAACCGGCCGGCCCTGGTCCTGTCGCCGAACAAGACCCTGGCGGCCCAGCTCTTCGCCGAGTTCAAGGAGCTCTTCCCGCGCAACGCGGTGGAGTACTTCGTCTCCTACTACGACTACTACCAGCCCGAGGCGTACGTACCGTCGTCCGACACGTTCATCGAGAAGGACGCGAGCCGCAACGAGAACATCGAGCGGTTGAGAAACAGCGCGACGCGCTCGTTGCTGGAGCGGCGCGACGTCCTGATCGTGGCGTCGGTGTCGTGCATCTACGGCCTCGGCTCGCCCGACGCCTACGCGGAGATGTCGCTCGGGCTCGAGGTGGGCCAGGAGATCGAGCGCGACGTGCTCCTGCGCGAGCTGACGATGATGCAGTACACGCGCAACAACCTCGACTTCCGGCGCGGCACGTTCCGGTCGCGCGGGGACGTGGTCGAGGTGTTCCCGGCGTACGAGGAGGACCGCGTGATCCGCGTCGAGCTCTTCGGCGACGAGATCGACGCCCTGGTCGAGGTGGATCCCCTGCGCGGCGAGGTGCTGGCCGACCTGAAGCGGATCACGATCTACCCCTCCGGCCACTACGTGACGCCGCAGGAGCGGATGGAGAAGGCGCTCGGCGGCATCGAGGAGGAGCTCGAGGCGCGCCTCTACGAGCTGAAGCGGGCGGACAAGCTGCTCGAGGCGCAGCGCCTGGAGCAGCGCACGAAGTTCGACCTCGCGATGCTGCGCGAGACGGGGATCTGCAACGGGATCGAGAACTACTCGCGCTACATGGACGGCCGCGAGGCGGGCGAGCCGCCGTTCACGCTGCTCAACTACTTCCCCGAGGACTTCGTCGTGTTCGCCGACGAGAGCCACGTGGCGGTCCCGCAGGTCGGCGGCATGTTTCGCGGCGACCGCTCGCGCAAGGAGACGCTCGTCGAGCACGGCTTCCGCCTCCCGAGCGCGCTCGACAACCGACCCCTGCGCTTCGAGGAGTGGGAGAAGCTCGTCAAGCAGACGGTCTACGTCTCCGCGACGCCGGGCGACTACGAGCTCGAGCACAGCCGCGGGCAACTGGCTGAGCAGATCGTGCGGCCGACCGGGCTGCTCGACCCCGCGGTCGAGGTGCGTCCGGCGCGCACGCAGGTGGACGACCTCCTGCACGAGGTGCGGCGGACGACCAAGGCCGGCTGGCGGACGCTGGTGACGACGCTGACCAAGCGCTCGGCGGAGGAGCTGACCACGTACCTCTCGGAGCTCGGCGTCCGCGTGCGCTACCTGCACTCCGAGGTGGACGTGATCGAGCGCGCGCAGATCCTGCGCGACCTGCGGCTCGGGGAGTTCGACGTCCTGGTGGGCATCAACCTGCTCCGCGAAGGGCTCGACCTGCCCGAGGTGGCGCTCGTGTGCGTGCTCGACGCCGACAAGGAGGGCTTCCTGCGCTCGACGACGTCGTTGATCCAGACCTGCGGCCGCGCGGCGCGGAACGTCGAGGGGCGCGTCCTCCTCTACGCCGACCGCGACACGGAGTCGATCCGCGCCACGGTGGGAGAGGTGGAGCGCCGGCGGAAGCTGCAGCTCGAGTACAACGCCGAGCACGGCATCACGCCGCAGACGATCATCAAGCCGGTGCGCGAGTCGATCGAGGCGCTGTACGAGATGGACTACCCCACCGTGGCCCAGGTCGAGGAGGTCGAGGCCGGCGCGCCGGACCCCGCAGCGGACTGGACGGCCGACGAGCTGCGCGGCGAGATCGCCAAGCTGCGCGACGACATGCGCCGCGCGGCGGAGGAGCTGCGCTACGAGGAGGCCGCGGCCCTGCGCGACCGGGTCCGCGAGCTCGAGCGGCTGGAGCTCTCGCGTTGAGCGACTACCCCTGGTCGAGCTCCGAGCCGATGCCGCGCGTCGCGGAGAGCCCGGGCGTCTACCTCTTCCGCGACGCGAAGGGGCGGGTGCTCTACGTCGGCAAGGCGCGCAACCTGAAGAGCCGCCTCGCGACGTACCGCGGCGGGGGCGACGGCCGCGCCTCGGTGGCCTTCCTCGACCGCGACGCCGAGCGGGTCGAGACCATCGTCACGCGCACCGAGCAGGAGGCGCTCCTGCTCGAGGACACGCTGATCAAGCAGCACAAGCCGCGGCACAACATCCGGCTGAAGGACGACAAGTCGTTCCTGATGATCCGGATCGACTTCGACGAGCGCTTCCCGCGGCTCAAGTTCGTCCGCCAGCACCACAAGCGGGCGGGCAAGAAGAAGGGCCGCTCGCGCTTCTACGGGCCCTACGCGTCGACGAAGGCGGTGCGCCAGACGCTCTCCGACCTGCACCGCGTCGTGCCGCTGCGCGACTGCACCGACCAGGTGATGAACCATCGCTCGCGGCCGTGCCTGAAGCACCAGATCGGCCTCTGCTCGGCGCCCTGCGTCGGGTTGATCGGCGAGGAGGAGTACGGCGAGCTGGTCGAGCGCGCCGGGCGCGTCCTCTCCGGCGACATCGCGGAGCTGGAGACCGACCTCGACGAGCGCATGCGCCTCGCCGCCGGCAAGGAGGAGTTCGAGATGGCCGCGCACTGGCGCGACCGCCTGGCGGCGCTGCGGCGCACCGTCGAGCGCCAGGGCGTTCGCCCCGGCGAGCGGGTCGAGCGCGACGTGCTCGGCCTCGCGCGCACGGGCGACGCCGCGCTGGTCCACCGCATCGCCTTCCGCGACGGGCGGCTGACCGAGAGCCGCTCGCACGCCTTCCGCTCGGAGCTCTCCGACGAGGAGCTCCTGCACAACGTGCTCACGGCGCTCTACGGCGGCGGGCGCCGCGAGGTGCCGCGCGAGGTGGTGCTGCCGGCGGCGCCCGCCGACGCGAGCCTGCTCTCCAGCGTGCTCGGCGAGGGCGTGGACCTGGTCGTCCCGCGCGGCGGGGAGCGGCGGCGCATGCTCGACCTCGCGGGGGAGAACGCGCGCGTCGAGCTGGCGCGGCGCGAGGCGGCGCGCAGCGAGGACGAGGAGGCCGCGCGCAAGCTCGCCGCCTTCGTCGACCTGGACGACACCGGGGGCCCGATCGTGATCGATTGCTTCGACGTGTCCAACTTCCAGGGCGCGAACGTGGTCGCGAGCCGCGTGCGCTTCCGCGGCGGCATGGCCGACCGCGCGGGCTACCGGCGCTTCCGCGTGCGCGGCGTCGAGGGCCAGGACGACTTCGCGTCGATGCGCGAGGTCGTCGGACGGGCGCTGCGGCGCGGGATGCGCGAGGATGACCTGCCCGACCTCGTGGTGATCGACGGCGGCGCGCAGCAGCTCGCCTCGGCGTTGAAGGCGCGCGACGACGCCGGGGCCTGGGACGTGCGCGTCGTGGCCCTCGCCAAGGCGCGCCCCGACCGGCGGGTTGGGGGGCGACGGAAGTCCGCCACCGAGGAGCGCGTCTACCTCGCGCCCGACGCGGAGCCGCTGGAGCTGCCGCGGCACAGCTCGACCCGCCATCTCTTCGAACGCCTGCGCGACGAGGCGCACCGCTTCGCGATCACGTATCACCGCAAGGAGCGCGGCCGGATCACGTCGCGGCTCGATTCGATCCCGGGCGTCGGCCCGGTGAAGCGCAAGGCGCTCCTGCGGCGCTTCGGCAGCGCCGCCGGCGTGGCGGCCGCCAGCGTGGAGGAGCTCGTCGGAGTTCCGGGGATCTCCATGGCCCTGGCGCGGACGATCCGGGACCACCTGGGGAAGGACGCCGGTTCCGACGCAAGGTAGGGATATTCCGCCGCGGGCTCCCGCCGCGGCCCGTGGCCTTTCCCGCCCGGGTTGTCCAGGAATCCCGGCGCGCGCGGCGCCCGGGGGCTCGACGCCGCGCCCGGTGACACCGTGGTGCGCTCACGGCCCCGTGAGGCGGGTTGCCCTCGTCCCCGGCCGCTCTACGCACTATCGGGGGGTCCGCCGGCCGTGAAGGGGGTGGTAACCTCGAGCGTCGGCAGCACCCGGCTCACGCCCTCTCCCACCCCATGGAACCCTCGCCATGAGATCCCTCCTTACCAAGCTCGCGGCGCTCCTCGCGCTCTCCTCGGCCGCCTCCGCCCACTTCATCGACGGGCAGATCTACATCCTCGATTTCGAGAACAGCAAGGCGTACTTCGTCAACCCGGACACCTGGATCGTCTCGGAATACGCGCAGGTCACGAGCTTTTCCAACAACCCCGGCGCGCTCGGCTTCACGCTCCAGGGGACGATGCTGGTGGCGAACTACGGCGACGACATCATCCACGAGTACGACGGCGACGGCGGGCACTGGGAGCCGTTGAGCGGGACGGACGGGATCACCGGCGTCTTCGGGGCGAGCGGGATCGTCATCGGCCCGGGCGAAGGCGACATCTTCTTCTCCGACATCGACAGCAACCGGATCCTCCGGTTCGACAAGAACTACGTGAGCAAGGGCGTCTTCGCGGACGGCTCCGACGGTCTCGTGAACCCGGGCGCCATCGCGTTCCTGGCCGACGGGCACCTCCTGATCGCCGACCGCGGGGCCGGCCTCGTCTTCCACTTCGATCCCGACGGGACCGGGGCCTCGACCTTCGAGTCCTACACCGGCGAGGTCCCGGTCGACGTCCTGGTCCGCGACAACGGGGACGCGTACGTGCTGACGGACACCGGGAACCTCTATCGCCACCCGGGGGGCGTCGCCGGCAGCGGCGTCCTGCTCGGCACCTACGGGTCGGGGAGCGGGAGCATCACGTTCGATCACAACTACACGACGATCTACCACGTCAACCCGGCGGATTCGCAGATCCGCACGATCGACCCCGACACCGGGGCGGCGGTGGTGCAGGCGACCGTGCCCGGCGCGCCGGTCGCGATCGACGTGCCCGGCAGCCAGTACGCGCACGGCACCTACCTCGAGTTCGGCAACCCGCTGCCGGGCAGCGGCGGCATCGGCGCCACGATGAAGGGCGTCGGCGAGCCGCGGATCAACCAGGCCGGCACGGTCGAGGTGAACGACATCCTCGGCGGCGCGCCGCTCGCCGTCGGCGTCACCTCGGACACGACGATCTCCATCATGTTCGGGGGCCTGGTCCACCTCGACTTCACGTCGACGACGTTCCTCTTCCCCGTGCTCGCGAGCGGCGTTCCCGGCACGCCGGGCGACGGCGACGCTCAAGTGGACTTCTTGATTCCGGACAACCCTTCCCTCATAGGGACCAACTGGTGGTGGCAGTCGGCGATCGCCGACGCGGGCGCCTTCCAGGGCATCGCGCTGACCGACTGCCTGCGCATGTACATCGGCGAGTGACCGACGCGGGGCGCTCGACCCCGCTCGCGCCGGCTCCGACCTCGCCGCCGTTGGCGTGGTATCCTCCGGGTGCCGGTCTCCTTCCCTAGCCCCTCGACCCACGCACAACCGAATGAAGCTCCGCACGCTGCTCCGCACGGCCGTCGCCGCCGTTCTTCTCTCGGCGACCGCCCATGCGCACATCACGGTGATTCCGACGCAGACCGGAACCGCCGCCTCGGGGACGGCGACGCTCGGCGCCACGTTCTTCGACCACGACTGCCTGCACGTCGGCTGGCTCTCGATCACGGCCGCCTCGCTGTCCCAGCTTCCGCCGCCCGGCATCCCGCTCCCCACGGGGGGCCTGCTCCTGATCGCCCCGGACCCGGTGTTCAACATCACGCTGTCGGCCTGGGGGACCCAGGTCGTCAGCCCCGCGTGCCTCGGCATCCACCCGGAGGTGCCCATCCCGGCCAGCGCGGCGGGGCTCCCGCTGCACTTCCAGTCGGTGACGCTCGAGCCCGGCATCCTGATCAGCGAGGTCACGCCACCCTTCCCGTACACCATCCTCTAGTCCGGGCGTCGCGGGCTCGAAGTCCGCGCCGCGACGCCCCAGGACACGGGATGGGAAGGCCGTTCTACGCCCGCGGGTGGTAGAGCCGGTGGAGCGCGTGCACGTGCTCCGCGTCGAGGTGCGCGTAGATCTCCGTCGTCTGCACCGAGGCGTGGCCGAGCATCTCCTGCACGCTGCGCAGGTCGGCGCCGCCCTCGATCAGGTGCGACGCGAAGGAGTGACGCAGCGTGTGCGGCGAGATCGATGGCGAGAGCCCCGCGCGGAGCGCCGCCGCCTTGACCCGCCGCCAGGCGGTGGTGCGGTCGAGCGGACGACCGCTCTTGCTCAGGAAGACCTCGGGCCGGCGCAGGGCCGCGGCGGCGACCTGCGGCCGGCCGTCGCGAAGCCACGCGTCGAGGGCGCCGCGCGCGCGCGCGCCGAGGGGGACGATGCGGGTCTTCCGCCCCTTGCCGACGAGCTGGATCACGCGGAGCGAAGGCTCCAACCCGTCCGTGCGGAGCCCGACCGCCTCGCTCACGCGCGCGCCGCACGCGTAGAGGACCTCGAGCAGCGCGCGGTCGCGGAGCACGAGCCACGGGGACCCCACCGGCGCGCGGAGCAGCGCGTCGACCTCGTCGACCGACAGCGTGCTCGGCAGCGCGCGGCGCAGGACCGGGGCGGCGATCCGCGCCGAGGGGTCGTGCGCGAGCCGACCCTCCGCCAGCTCGTGGCGCAGCGCCATCCGCAGCGCGGAGAGCTCGCGCGCCACGGACGCCTCCGCCGAGCCGCCGGCGCGGCGCGCGCCGAGGTAGTCCACGACGAGGTCGGCCTCGATCGCGTCCCAGCTCGTCGCGCCGCGCTCCGCGGCCCAGGCCAGGAAGCGCGCCACGTCGGCGCGGTAGGCCGCCAGGGTGTGGGGGGACAGTCCGGCCTCGACCCGCAGGGACTCCAGGAAGTCCTCCAGCCCCTGCCGGAGCGGGTGGGGGAGCTCCGACGGCGTCTTCACCGCTGGCGAGCTTGGTGCCGCGCCCCCGGCATCTCAAGGGGATGTCGGTATTGAGGGACTCTGGGGCCCCCCCTATACTCCCGGCCCGATTTTGGGCCCCCGAAGGGGCTCCGAGTCCCTCCCCATGCCTAGGAAGCTCACCGAAGCCGACCTGAAGAAGTTCGAGGAGCTGCTCCTCGTCCTGCGCCGCGAGGTGGCCGGCGACATCAACCACCTGGAGGCGGACGCCTTCTCCACGGACGGCGAGCGCGCCACCGGGGACAACCTGGCCGACGTCGGCTCGGACAGCTTCGCCCAGGAGTTCAGCCTGGAGCTCCTGGAGCGGGACGGCGAGACCCTGGAGCGGATCGAGGAGGCCCTCAAGCGCGTGGAGGACGGCACCTTCGGCCGCTGCGGGGTCTGCAACTCCTGGATCGGGAAAGAGCGGCTCAAGGCCATGCCCTACGCCAAGAACTGCATCTCCTGCCAGCGGGAGGCGGAGCTGGAGGCCTGATGGCCGGGGAGGCCGCGCGGCCCCTGCCCTGGCTCCGCTTCGTCGTCGTCGCGGCTCTGATCGGCCTCGACCTCTGGACCAAGGCGGCCGTCTTCGCCTGGCTCGAGGGCGACCCGGTGGGCGTCGTCGAGCGGGACCACTGCGGCCACTGGCGGTATCCCCTGGCCGGCGAGTGGC
>JANQEJ010000123.1 GCA_028278425.1 Planctomycetota bacterium
GACAAGACCAGGAGCTGCGCCGGACGCGACCCGGATGAACTTCGTTGCGGCGCTTCCTCCACGACGACGTGCGCGTTCGTGCCGCCGATGCCGAACGAGCTGACGCCCGCCCGGCGCGGCCCGTCGGCGCTCCAGGGAACGAGCTCCGTGTGCACGCGGAACGGCGTGCTCGGGAAGTCGATCTCGGGGTCGGGCTCGGCGCAGTTCAGGCTCGGCGGCAGCTCCCTGTGCTGCAACGCGAGCGTCGCCTTGATCAACCCGGTGGCCCCCGCCGCGGCGTCGAGGTGTCCGACGTTCGTCTTCACCGAGCCGAGCGCGCAGAAGCCTCGTCTTTCGGTCTGCGCGCGGAAGGCCGCGGTCAGCGCCGCCACCTCGATCGGGTCGCCGAGCGAGGTGCCGGTCCCGTGGGCCTCGACGTAGCCGACGGACTCCGGGTGAACCTCCGCCATCGAAAGCGCGTCGCTGATCGCGCGCGTCTGCCCGTTGACGCTCGGCGCCGCGTAGCCGACCTTGTCCGAGCCGTCGTTGTTGATCGCGGAGCCCTTGATCACCGCGCGGATGCAGTCGCCGTCTTCGAGCGCGTCCTGCAGGCGGCGGAGCGCGACGACCGCCACGCCGTTGCCGCCCACGGTTCCGCGCGCGTCCTTGGAGAACGCGCGGCAGTGGCCGTCGGGCGAGTAGATGCCCTCCTCCTGGTAGACGTAGCCGAGGCCGTGGGGCACGCAGACCGCGACGCCGCCGGCGAGCGCCAGGTCGCACTCGCCCGCGAGCAACGCCTGTCCGGCGAGGTGGACCGCCACCAGCGACGACGAGCAGCTCGTCTGCACGTCGAAGCTCGGCCCGGTGAGGTCGAGCTTGTAGGAGACGCGCGTCGTCAGGTAGTCGCTCTGGTTCCCGAAGAGGGCGGGCAGCCCGCCGCCCGCCGCGGCGGGGATCACGTTGTGGAGCAGGTAGGTGTTCGTGCTCGCGCCGCCGTAGACGCCGACCGGGCCGGGACACCGCGCCGGGTCGTAGCCGGCGTCCTCGAGCGCGGTCCACGCGTACTCGAGGAACAGCCGCTGCTGCGGGTCCATGAGCTCCGCCTCGCGCGGCGTGACGCCGAAGAAGGCCGCGTCGAAGCGGTCGTAGTCGTCGAGCATTGCCGTCGCGCGCACGTAGGCCGGGTCGCGCAGCTTCGCCGGATCCTCGCCGCGGGCGAGGAGCTCCTCGTCCGTCGGGAACGTGACGCTCCCCACACCGGCGCGCAGGTTGCGCCAGAACACCGCGACGTCGCGCGCGCCGGGAAAGCGGCCGGCCATGCCGACGATCGCGAGCTCGAAGCCACTCCACTCCTCGGGCGTGGAGCTCACCCGCCGCCCTCCCGCGCCTGCGTGCGCTGGATCGCGCTCGCGATGGCGCCGAGCTCGGACTCGTCCCAGTCGAAGTCGGCGAAGTCCGAGGCGGTGAACCCGCCCGCGTCACCGGAGAGGCAGTGCTCGATGACGGCGCGCAGGGCTTCGAGGAAGGCGGCCGCGAGGCGCTCGATCTCGGCGTGATCGTGCAGACCTTCGCTGTAGACGAAGTCCACCGCGAGCCGCTCGTCCGACACCATCCCGTTGACCTCGAGCGGGAAGATGCGCTCCCCCGCCGGGTCGTGCTCCGGCCCGCTCGGCGCGTCGCGGTAGCGGAAGCGCTCCGCGTCGCGGAACACCTGGTCGAACCGCCCCATGTAGTTGAAGCCGACCGCGGGGCGCGGCAGGTCTCGCAGGCGCGCGACGGTCTCCGCGTCGCCGAGGTAGCGCGCGACGCCGAAGCCGAGGCCCTGGTCGGGGGCGGAGCGCAGCTCTTCCTTCACCGCGCGCAGCGCGGCGCCCGGCTCGAAGGGAACGACGTCGCGCAGGAGCAGCGGATAGTCGGTCGTGAACCAGCCGACCGTCCGCGCGAGGTCGACGCCGTCGAAGATCTCCTCGCGCCCGTGGCCCTCGAGGTTCAAGAGCAGGGACGGCTCGCCGCTCCACGTCGCGTGGGCGTGCACCAGGGCGGTCAAGAGAACGTCGTTGATCTGCGTGTTGTACGTCTTCGGCACCTCGGTGAGGAGCGCGCGCGTCTCCTCCGGCTCGAGCGCGACGCGGACGTGGCGCGCGGCGGCCTCGCGGCCGGCGTCGCCGCGGTCCTTCGCCGCGCTCCCCACGCGAGCGACCCACTCGTCCGCCTCGGCGCGCCGCTCCGGGGCGTGCCCCG
Organism: Planctomycetota bacterium; assembly: GCA_028278425.1. GTDB lineage: Bacteria > Planctomycetota > UBA1135 > UBA1135 > JANQEJ01. The sequence continues at coordinate 2,221 of JANQEJ010000123.1, forward strand.
CGAGGAGCCCGGCCCAGCGCTGGAACGACGTGGTCTTCGGCGGGAGCGCGATCCCCTCGCCGGCTTCGAGCTGCCGGAGCGCCCGGTCGAGGTCCTCGAGCAGGATCCGCCAGGACACGCCGTCGACCGCGAGATGGTGGACGATCCAGAGCAAGCGCTGCGGCTCGTCCGGACCGCGCTCGAAGAGCACGGCGCGCATCAGCGGCCCCCGCTCGACGTCGAGCGCGGTCTGGTGCGCGGCGGCGCGCGCGTCCACCTCGTCGTCGGTGGCGCCGACCGCTTCCTCCACCACGACGAACGCCGTCGGCTCCTCCCCGACCGGAGCGGTGGACTGCGCCCAGCCGTCGCCTTCGCGCCGGAAGCGCAGGCGTAGCGCGTCGTGGTGCGCGTGGAGCGCGCGCAGCGCGACCTCGAGGTCCTCGGACCGCACGCGCCGCTGCACGTCGACGAAGAGCGGCATGTTGAAGTGGTTCCGCTCCGGGACGTCGAGCTCGAAGAACCAGTGCTGGACCGGCGTGAGCGGCACTTCGCCCGTGACCGGGCCCTGCTCCACCTCCGCCGCGGGAGCCCCCGCGTCGAAGTCCGCCACCGCGGCGAGCGACGCGACCGTCTGGTTCTCGAAGAGCTGCAACGGCGTGACCTTCAGCCCCGCCTGCTTCGCCCGCGAGACGATCTGGATGCTCAGGATGGAGTCGCCGCCGAGCTCGAAGAAGTTGTCGTCGACGCCGACCGCCTCCAGGCCGAGCACGTCGGCCCAGATCCCGGCGAGGGTCTCCTGCGCGGCCGAGGTCGGGGCGGCGAAGGTGCTCGCGAGCTCGGGACGCTCCGAGCCCGGCTCGGGCAGCTTCTTGCGATCGACCTTGCCGTTCGGCGTGCGCGGGAAGTCGTCGAGGAAGACGAACACCGCCGGAATCATGAAGTCCGGCAGCGTGACGAGGAGGAACTCGCGCAGCGCCCCCACCGTCGGCGCGTCGACGCCCGCCTCCGGGCGGACGTAGCCGACGAGCCGCTTCTCCCCCGACGGATCGGGGATCGCGAGCACGGCGCTCTCCTGGACCGCCGGGTGCTTCAAGAGCGCCACCTCGATCTCCTCGAGCTCGATCCGGAAGCCGCGAATCTTGACCTGGTTGTCCAGGCGGCCGAGGAACTCGACGTCGCCGTTCTCGAGGTGGCGCGCCAGGTCGCCGGACTTGTAGAGGCGCGCGCCGGGCCCGCCGCGGAAGGGGTGCGGGACGAAGCGCTCCGCGGTCAGCTCCGGCCGCCGCCAGTAGCCGAGCGCGAGCGCGATCCCGCCGAAGTGCACCTCCCCCGCCACGCCGGTGGGGCACGGCTCGAGGTCCTCGTCGAGGATCCACATCTCGGCGTTGTCGATCGGCGAGCCCACCGGCGCGATCGGCAGCGTCTGCTGCAGGCAGTCGTAGACCGAGCTGAAGACCGTCGTCTCGGTCGCGCCGTACTCGCTGAAGAGCCCGACGCCGGGGAGCATCCGCTTGTGGTGCTCGACCATCTTCAGCGGGCAGGCCTCCCCGGCGACGATCGCGACCTTGAGGCTCGCCAGGTCCTCCGCCCGCGAGTTCTCGAGGATCAGCCGGTAGAACGACGGCAGCGTGAGCAGGTGCGTGACGCCGTGGTCCGCCACGGCGCGCGCGATCGCGCCCACCTCCTTCTCCGCGCCGACGGGGAGCAGCTCGAGCGTCCCGCCGCCGCAGAGCGTCCAGAAGAGGCCCACCACCGAGCTGTCGAAGGCCACCGACGAGAGCAGGAGGAACGCGTCCGGCGTGTGGCCGAAGGCGTTCACCCGCGCCGTGTTCGAGATCACGAGCTTCTCGTGCGTGATCACGACGCCCTTGGGCTTGCCCGTCGAGCCGGACGTGTAGATCACGTAGACGAGGTTCGCCGGCGTGACGGCCGAGGGCGGCGGCTCGGTCGGGTGCCGCGCGATCGCCTCGGCGTCCGCGTCGATGCGGACGACCCGCGCGTCGGTCTCCGGCACGTCGAGCTTCGCCTGCGTCACGAGGACGGGCGCGCGCGTGTCCGCGAGCAGGAAGCGGATCCGGTCGGCGGGGTACACCGGGTCGACCGGCACGTAGGCGCCGCCGGCCTTCAGGATGCCGAGGATCGCGACCACCATCTCGGGCGAGCGCTCGACGAGGAGCGCCACCAGGCTGTCCGGCCCGACGCCGTTCGCCTGGAGGTGGTGCGCGAGCTGGTTGGCCCAGGCGTCGAGCTCGCCGTAGGTGAGCTCGCGGTCGCCCTGGCGGACGGCGACGCGCTCGGGGGCCTTGCGCGCCTGCTCTTCGATCCAGCGGTGCGCGCAGAGGTCCTTCGGGTAGTCCGCGTCGCTGTCGTTGAAGTCGACGAGCAGCGCCTTCCGCTCGGCCGCGCCGAGGACGTCGAGCCGGCCGACCTTCGCGGCCGGGTCGGCCGCCGCGCTCGCGAGCACGGCCTGAAGCTCCTCCGCGAGCCGCGCGATCGTCGGCTCGCCGTGGACCGCGGCGTCGTAGTCGAAGGTGAGGGCGAGGGTCCCTTTGGACTCCTCGCAGACGAGCCGGCACTTGAAGCGGTCCGAGCGGACGAAGCGGTGCTCCAGCACGAACGTCGCTCCGCCGCCGGTGACCTCCGGCGCGGCGGCGTGGTAGTCGAAGCCGAAGGGCAGGACGTCGTCCCGGTCGAAACAGTCCTGCCAGGTCTCCATGCGCTCGAGCTCGTCGTCGACCGCGCGGAGGAGCTCCCCGAAGGACGTCCCGTACGCGACCGACAGGGGCAGCGGGAGGTGCCGGGCGAAGAGCCCGAGCGGCTCGGCGAGCTCCTCGTGCTGGCGCCCGTCCGCGCCGACGCCGACGAGCACGTCCGCCTGCGCCGACAGGCGCCGGAGCAGGACGAGCCACGCGGCGAGAAGGAAGGTCCGGGGAGACGTCTCCAGCCGCTCCGCGGCGGCGCGCACGGCGCACGCGAGCTCGGGATCCAGCGCGCGCGCCAGCACGGCGGGCGCGTAGGCCCCCGGCTCCGGCGTTTCGAACGGAAGGGCGAGCCCCGCGCCCGAGGCGACGTCGCGGTCGCGCCAGAACTCGAGCCCCGGCCGCGACTCCTCGTCCGCGAGGAGCTCGTTCATCAGCTCGGCGACGTCGGCGTACTGGATCGCGTCCGCCTCGAAGGAGCCCTCGCCGCGGAGGCTCCCGTAGCAGGCGGCGATCTCGGCCGCGAGGTTCTCGAGGCTCCTCCAGTCGGCGCAGAGCGCCGGCGCGCTGAGCACCAGCCCGTCGCCGTCCGGCGCGAAGCGGCCCCCGTCCGCGCTCGCGGTCCGCAGGATCTCGTGCTTTTGCACGACGCGCTCGACCGCCTGCGCGAGGAGGTCCGCGTCGACCGGCCCGCGCACCGAGACGCGCGCCTCCGCGCGGAAGTGCTCCGCCCCCGCCGCTCCCCGAAGGGTCCGAAGTCGCCGTTGCTGCGGGGAGAGTCGAGGGCCTTCCGAGGTCATGTGGCGGACGAGTCGGCGCCGCCGTTCCCGACCCGCAGATCGAAGATGGAGCTGTACGGGATCGAGAGGTCCCGGCGGCCGTTGCAGACCCAGCCGGACTCGTCGAACAGCTCCTCCCACTCCGACAGCGAGGGGATGTACTGACCCATGAGCTCGTGGGTGAACTCGAAGCCGAGCGTGAAGATCGGCATCTGGCCGGGGGCGGGGAAGTCCGAGCGGTACGTGTCGCTGAACAGGAAGCGCTTGAGCTGCGGGAACGCGCCGCGGATCGAGCGGAACGCCTTGAGGCAGTTCGGCCGCGGCCAGAGGTCGTGCCCCATGAAGAAGCAGAAGAGCACCTCGACGCCCTCGAACTCCGGCTGGTACGTCAGGTTCTTCACGTCGAAGTGGACGACCTGCACGCGGTCCTCGAGGCCCGCCTGGCGGATCGAGCGGCGCGCGAGGTCGACCGCGCCCTTGTTGACCTCGACGCCGACGCCGCGGAAGTCCGGCCGCGCGCGGGCGAGGCCCATCAGCCGCTCGGCGCTGCCGCAGCCGAGGTCCGCGGCCACCGTGAAGGGCTCCTCGTTCATCACCTCGGTGAAGTGCTCGTCCACGAAGGCCGCGCCGTAGTCGCGGCCCGCCATGGCGATGTACTTGCCGTCGCGGCCGATCCCCTCGGTCGTGCAGTTGCCCTCCTCGACGATCGTCGCGAGGTTGTGGAGCAGGTTGCCGTAGCCGCGCATCAGCCACAGGAAGTAGCCCTTGTTCTCGAAGGTGTCCGCGAACTCCGGCCCGCGGGTCGCGGTCTTCCGGTCCGGAGAGAGCCCAACGATGTCGAAGCGGTGCAGGACCTGGAGGATCGAGCCGACCGACCACACGGACAGCTCGTGGCGGTCGGAGAACGCCTCGACGTCGAGGGGATCCCGTTCCTGGAGCGCGTCGAGGATTCCGAGCTCGAAGGCGGCTGCGATCGACGACGCGCCGATCGCGGAATTGAAGATGCGGGTCGTCTCGTTGACCATCGGGGGGGCTGTCTGTGGCCGCCCTCCGGCCGCTTACCGGCCGGAGGGCGGACCGGGTCCAGTTCACTGTAGCCGAGCGACCCCGTGCACGCCCAATGCGCGCCAATTACAATCGGTAGACGGGGTATTCTTGGGGGCCGCGCGCGGCGCCTCCGGGACGCCGCGGGCCGGAAAAAGATGGCATGACCGACGAGACGGACCAGAACCGGGCGCCCGCCTACTGGCGTGACACGCTGCGGGGCGCCCCCACCGTGCTCGACCTGCCGTCGGACCGCTCGCGGCAGCCGGGGGCGCCCCATGGCCCCGCCGTGCGGACGTGGAGCCTGCCGGCGGACCTGGCGGAGTCGCTCGAGGCCTTCGGCGACCGCGAGGGCGTTGGCCTGGCGGTGGTCGCCGCCACCGCCTTCGAGCTCCTGCTCGCCCGCTATTCCGACCAGGCGGACTTCGCGATCGGGGTGACCGCCGACGAGACGACGGACGTGCTCGTCCTGCGGGCCGACCTCGCGGGCCGCCCCACCGCGCGCGAGGCGCTGCACCGGGTCGCCCGCGCCCTGGGCGAGGGGCAGGAGCACGCCCTGCCGCTGCCCCGGCTCCTCGAAGCGGTCGGGCCCGAGACCGAGCCCGGCGCCCACCCGCTCTTCCAGGTGGGCTTCGCGCGCTCCGCCGGCGCGTTCCGCGACCTGGCCTCCGGCGGGCTCGACCTCGTTCTCGCCGTGGGCCACACCGACGAAGGGGTGCAGGCCTCGTTCGACTACGACCCGGCGCTCTTCGACGCGGAGACGGTCGAGCGCATGGCGGGTCACCTCGAGGCTCTGCTCCGCGGCATCGTCGCCGAGCCCGAGCGCCGCGCGGCGTGGCTGCCGCTCCTCACCGCCGAGGAGGAGCGGCGGATCCTCCGCGCCTGGAACGACACCGCGACGGACTTCCCGCGCGACCGCTGCCTGCACCGGCTCTTCGAGGACAACGCCCGCGCGCGGCCCGAGGCGATCGCCGTGATCGCCGAGGACCAGACGCTCTCCTACGCGGAGCTCGACCGCCGGGCCAACCGGCTCGCGCACCAGCTTCGCGACGCCGGCGTCCGGCCCGAGGTGCGCGTCGGCCTCTGCGTCGAGCGCTCGGTCGGCACCGCGGTCGGCATCCTCGGCATCCTGAAGGCGGGCGGCGCGTACGTCCCGCTCGACCCCGAGTATCCGAAGGACCGACTGGAGTTCATGCTCGGCGACGCCGACGTGGCGGTGCTCGTCACGCAGGAGCGCCTGCGCGGCGAGCTGCCCGCCCACGGCGCGAGGGTCGTCAGCCTCGACGGCGAGGCCGACGCGATCGCCGCGCGTCCGGACGGCGATCCCGCGAGCAGCGTCGAGCCGGACAACCTCGCGTACGTGATCTACACCTCGGGCTCCACCGGACGCCCGAAGGGCATCGCGCTGCGCCACCGCGGCGTGGTCAACAACCTGACCGACCTGAACGACAGCTTCGACGTTGGGCCGGAGGACCGCGTGCTCGCGATCTCCGCCCTGAGCTTCGACATGTGCGTGTACGAGGTCCTCGGCACACTCGCCGCCGGCGGCGCGATCGTGATCCCGGACGCGGCGGCGGCGATGGACCCGGCCTACCTGGCGGAGCTCGTCGTGCGCCACGGCGTCACGGTGTGGAACTCGGCGCCCGCGCTGCTCGAGATGTTCGTCGACCACGTCGAGACGCGGCCCGAGCTCGCCCCGCGCACGCTCCGCGTCGCGATCCAGGGCGGCGACTGGGAGCCCGTCACGCTCCCCGACCGGCTCAAGGCCCTGGCGCCGGGCGTGAACGTGATCGTGCTCGGCGGCGCGACCGAGGCGTCGATCCACTCGATCGTCTTCCCCGTGGAGCGCACCGACCCGGCGTGGACGAGCATCCCCTACGGCGTGCCGATGCGGAACCAGAAGGCGTACCTGCTCGACGGCGAGCTCCAGCCGGTTCCCGTCGGCGTCCCCGGCGAGCTCTACCTGGGCGGGATCGGGCTCGCGCGCGGCTACTTCCGCCAGCCGGCGCTGACCGCCGAGCGCTTCCTCCCGAGTCCGTTCGCGGACGAGCCGGGCGAGCGCATCTACCGCACCGGCGACCTCGCGCGCTGGATGCCGGACGGGAACATCGAGCTGCTCGGCCGGATGGACCACCAGGTCAAGATCCGCGGCCACCGGATCGAGCTCGGCGAGATCGCCGCAGTGCTCCGCGACCACCCCGACGTGCAGGACACGGTGATCACCGCGCTCGACGACGGCGGTGCGAAGCGCCTCGTCGCGTACGTCGTCGCCGCCGAGGCCGGCGCCGACGGGGACGGCCGGTCCGCGCAGGCCGACCAGGTCGGACAGTGGCAGAAGGTCTACGACGACACCTACGGCCGGGCGGCGCCCGGCGGCGACGCCACGCGCAACTTCGTCGGCTGGCACAGCAGCTACACCGGGCTCCCCTTCGCGGACGAGGAGCTGACCGAGCTCCAGGACGGGACGGTCGCCGCGATCCGCGCGCTCGCGCCGAAGCGCGTGCTCGAGATCGGCTGCGGCACCGGGCTGGTCCTCTTCCCCGTGGCGCCGGACTGCGAGCGCTACGACGGCATCGACGTCTCGCCGGTCGTGATCGAGAACCTGAAGCGGCTCGTGAGCCGGCCCGGCGCGGAGCTCCCGCAGGTCCACCTGCGGGCGGGCAGCGCCGACGACCTCGCCGGCACCGAGGCGGAGGCCTACGACACGGTGATCATCAACTCGGTGTCGCAGCACTTCCCGAGCATCGAGTACTTCGCCCGCGTGCTGGAGGGCGCGAGCCAGGCGGTGAAGCCCGGCGGAGCCATCTTCGTCGGCGACGTGCGGAGCCTCCCGCACCTGCCGACGTTCTGCCACGCGCTGGAGTCCGGCCAGGCGCCGCCCGACCTCCCGGCGGAGGACCTGGCCGAGCGCGTCCGCAAGCGCCTCTGGCAGGAGAAGGAGCTCTTCGTCGACCCCGGCTTCTTCGCGGCGGTGCGCGAGCGCCTGCCGTCGGTGAGCCGCGTGGAGATCCGCCTCAAGCGCGGCCGCCACCACAACGAGATGACGAAGTTCCACTACGACGTGGTGCTACGCGTGGGCGGCGACGCGGCGCGCGCCTCGGAGGACGTGGACTGGCGCGACTGGCGAACCGCCGGCCTCACGGTCGACGGCGTCCGCGGGCTGCTGTCGAGCGGGGAGACCGACGCGCTCGCCCTGCGCCGCGTGCCCAACGGCCGCGCGCTCGCCGAAGTGGCCCCGGTCGACGAGGGCGCCCCGCCGGTCGCGGAGGGCGTCGACCCCGAAGACCTGTGGGCCCTCGCCGACGACCTGCCCTACGACGTCGCGATCTCGTGGTCGGGTCCGGAGCACCCCGGCTCTTTCGACGCGCTGCTCGTGCGGCGCGGGGTCGCCTCGCCGAGCTTCCCGGTCGAGGAGACGAAGCACACCGGCGCCTGGAGCCGCTACGGCAACAACCCGCTCCAGGCGACCACCGCGGCGCGCCTGACGCCGGAGCTGCGCGACCACCTCCAGCGGCGGCTGCCGGAGTACATGCTCCCTTCGGCCTACGTGTACCTGGACGCCCTGCCGCTCAGCCCGAACGGCAAGCTCGACCGCAAGGCCCTTCCGGCGCCGACGCTCGAGCGCGTGGAGCTCGAGGCGGACTTCATGGAGCCGCGCAACTCCGTCGAGCGCGTGCTCGCGTCGATCTGGTCCGACGTGCTCGGCGTCGACCGCGTCGGGATCCAGGACGACTTCTTCGAGCTGGGCGGGCACTCGCTCACCGCCGCGAAGGCCACGTCGCGCGCGCGGGACTCGTTCCAGGTGGACATCCCCCTGCGCTCGCTCTTCGAGCGGCCGACCGTGGCCGGCTGGGGCGCGAGCGTCGTGTCCGCCGGCGCCGCGGCGCAGGTGGACGTGCCCGCCATCGCGGACGTGCTGCTCGAGCTCGAACAGATGACCGACGACGAGGTGCGCGCGCAGCTCGACCCCGGATCCAACAGCGGATGAGCAACATGGACGAGCTTCTGAAGGCCGGCCTCGACCGGGTCGCCCAGCACGGCGTCGAGCGCCTGCGCGCCGAGGACCCCGACCTGCACGACCTGATCGAGCGCGAGTACTTCCGCCAGTCGCGCGTGCTCAGCATGGTGGCGGCGTCCAGCACGGCCGACCCCTCCGTCCTCGCGTGTGAGGGCACGGCCACGATGAACGTGACGACCGAGGGTTACCCGGGCAAGCGCTTCCACGCCGGCTGCGAGGTCGTCGACGAGATCGAGCGCCTGGCGATCGAGCGCGCCAAGACGGCCTTCGGCGCGCGCTACGCGAACGTGCAGCCGCACTCGGGCACGTCGGCCAACACGATCGTGATGTTCAGCCTGCTCCAGGCGGGCGACACGATCCTCGGGCTCGACCTCGACAGCGGCGGACACCTGACGCACGGCGCGAAGGCCTCGGTCTCCGGGCAGTACTTCCGCTCGTTCGGCTACGGGCTCACCGAGGAGCGCCTGCTCGACTACGACCAGGTCCGCGCGCTCGCGCTCGAGCACAAGCCCAAGCTGATCGTCTGCGGGGCGAGCGCCTATCCGCGCACCATCGACTTCGGCCGCTTCCGCGCGATCGCCGACGAGGTCGGCGCCTACGTCCTGGCCGACATCTCCCACATCGCGGGCCTCGTGGTGGCGGGCGAGCACCCGAGCCCGGTCGACCACGCGCACTTCACGACGACCAGCACGTACAAGCAGCTCTACGGACCCCGCGGCGGGCTGATCCTGATCGGACGCGACGTCGACACCCTCGCGCCGGACGGGAAGACGACGCTGCCCGACCTGGTCCAGAAGGCGGTCTTCCCCTTCCTCCAGGGGACGCCGATCCTGAGCGCGATCGCCGCCAAGGCGCGCGCGCTCGCCATGGCCGACACGCCCGAGTTTCGCGAGCGGGCGCGGCGCGTCGTCGCCGACGCGAAGGCGCTCGCCGACGCCCTCCTCGCCCGGGGCTACGACGTGCTCACCGGCGGGACCGACAACCACATGGTGCTGATCAACGTCCTGACGAACGGGCTGACGGGCGTCGTCGTCGAGAAGTCGCTCGAGGAGTGCGACATCATCGTCAACAAGAACAAGATCCACGGCGACACGAAGTCCGCCTTCGTCACGAGCGGGATGCGGTTCGGCACGAACACGCTCGCGATGCGCGGGCTGGGGCCGGCGGAGATGGAGCTCTGCGCCGACCTCGTCGACCGCGTCCTCAAGGGAACCAGGCCGCTCTCCGACCGCGAGTACGAGCTCGACGCCGGCGTGAAGGCGGAGGTCCGCGCGGAGGTCGCGCGGCTCTGCGAGCGCTTCCCGATCCCCCACTACCCGCTGACGTGACGGGCTGACGATGCCGTCCTCACCGTCCCCCGAGCGGCGGGCGCTCCTCGCGAAGCTCCTCAAGGAGAAGGGGCTCCAGCCCCGTGCCGAGCGGACGATCCCGCGCCGCGCGGACGCCGGCCCCGCGCCGCTCTCCTTCGCGCAGGAGGCGGTGTGGTTCCTCGACCAGCTCGATCCGGACCAGGCCCTCCACAACGTGCCGTGCGCCGTGCGGCTGACGGGCGAGCTCGACGCGGACGCGCTCGAGCGCAGCCTCGGCGAGATCGCGCGCCGCCACGAGGCCCTGCGCACGACCTTCCGCGCGGTCGACGGCCGGCCGTTCCAGGAGGTCCGCGCGGCCGGGACCTTCCGGATGCCCGTGACCGACCTGAGCGACCGCGGGCCGGAGGCCGAGGCGGAGGCGGTACGCCTCGCGACCGAGGAGGCGCACCGGACCTTCGCGCTCGAGGAGGGGCCGCTCTTCCGCGCGTTCCTCCTGCGCCTGGCCGAAGCGGAGCACGTGCTCGTCCTCAACTTCCACCACATCGTCATCGACGGCTGGTCGATGGGGATCTTCACCGACGAGCTCAACCGGCTCTACCGCGCGTTCCGCGCCGGCGAGCCTTCGCCGCTCGCCGAGCTGCCGATCCAGATCGCGGACTTCGCCGTGTGGCAGCGCGAGGAGCTCCAGGGGCCGGCCCTGGAGGAGCACCTCGCCTACTGGCGGGAGCAGCTCCGCGGCGACCCGGTCGGGCTCACGCTGCCCACGGACCGCCCGCGGCCGCCGGTCCAGTCGTTCCGCGGCAAGCACCGGGCGGTGCGCCTCTCCGCGCGGCTGAGCGACGCGCTGCGGACCCTCTCGCAGCGGCAGGGCGTCACGCCCTTCATGACGCTGACCGCGGCCTTCCTGGCGCTCCTGCACCACGCGACGCGCGAGACCGACGTCGTGATCGGCTCCGCGGTCGCGCACCGGAACAAGAAGGAGCTCGAGGGGCTCATCGGCTTCCTGGTGAACATGCTCGTCCTGCGCACGGACCTCTCCGGCAACCCGACCTTCGCCGAGCTCCAGCGGCGCGTGCGCGAGGTGACGCTCGGCGCCTGGGCGCACCAGGACCTGCCGCTGACGCGTCTCCTCCGCGAGGTGGCGCCCGAGCGCGACCTGGGCAAGAACCCGCTCTTCCAGGTCGAGTTCTCGCTGCTCACGCCGGACCACAACCCCGCGGTGTACGGCTACGGGCTCGCCGCGGGGATGATCGAGACGCTGAGCCTGCCCGGGCTCGTCATGTCGCCGGTCGAGGTGCAGTACGAGAACGCGCGCTACGACGTCGCCGTGTTCCTGTGGGACATGCCGCAGGGCATCCAGGGGACGATCGAGTACAGCACGGACCTCTTCGACGACGCGACGATCGCGCGGCTCGTCGAGCGGTACGAGGCGCTCTTGCGCGCGGTGGCGGAGCGGCCGGAGTCGACCCTCGCCGAGCTGGTCGGCCTGCTCGAGGAATCCGAGCGGAGCGCGAAGTCCGCCGCCGAGAAGACTCACGCCCGCTCCATGAAGAACAAGCTCAAGTCCATCAAGCGGCGGTCGTGACCGAGTTCTCCGCGAAGTACGACCCCGGCGTCGAGGTCAAGGGCGACGAGGTCCTCTGCCTGCACCGCAACGAGAACCTGTTCGTCGGCCCGGAGTGGACCGTCGACACCGCACAGCGCCTCGTCGCGCAAGCCGCGGTCTCGTCCTACCCCGACGCCACGAGCCGCCCCCTCCGCGAGGCGCTCGCCGAGCACTTCGGCGTCCAGCCCGAGAACGTGTTCGTCGGCAACGGCTCGGACGAGGTGCTCGCCGACCTGCTCGCGCTGCTGCGGCACTTCTTCGACGTCGCGCACACGCCGGACGTGTGCTTCCAGGTCTACCCGATGCTCCTCGAGCGCCTCGCCTACGCGCACGAGATCCTGCCGGGCAACACCTTCGAGACCGGGCGGATCGACCCGACGGGCTTCCGGGGCCTCGCGCTCGTCGACTCGCCGAACGGGATCACCGGCCGCGGCCTCGACGCGGCGGAGCTCATGCGGCTCGCCGACCACGAGAAGTCCTTCCTGATCTGGGACAACGCCTACGGAGAATACGCCGGCGACGCGGCGCCGCCCCTCCGCGCCAACGTGGCCTTCGTGCGGAGCTTCTCCAAGTTCTTCGCCCTGGCGGGCCTGCGGGTGGGCTACTGCATCGCGGACGAGTCGATCGTGACCGAGCTCCTGGCGCGCAAGGACGCCTTCAACGTGGGCGGCTTCGCCCAGGTGATGGCCCTCGAGGCGCTGAGACGGGTCGACGAGTTCGCCGCGCTCCGCGACAAGCTCGTCGAGAACCGCAAGCTCCTCACCGCGGGCCTCGAGGGCCTCGGCTTCCGCGTGCTGCCCTCCGACTTCGTCGCGGTGCTGGCGAGCCACCCCGAGCACGACGCCGAGCGCCTCCGCGCGGAGCTCCTCGCGCGCAAGATCGCCGTCCGGCACTTCACGCTCCCCCAGGTCGCGAGCTTCATCCGCGTCACGGTCGCTCCCGAGCCGCAGATCGAGCGCCTGCTGCAAGCCCTCGGCGAGATCGTCCGCGGGTAGGCGTCAGTCCTCGTCCTCGAGGCTTCCCTCGGCGAGGGTGCCGCGCTCCAACCCAAGCTCGTTCTCGACCATCGCCAGGAACCGGCGGACGCGACCGGGAAGCTCCTTCGCCGTCGTCCGATCCCGCGCGCGGGCGAGCTCCAGCAACGCATAGGCCTCGTCGCCCCGGCCCCGAAGGAACAGGTAGGCCATCTCGCCGGCCAGCACGCTTTCGCGACGCGTGCGCCGGATGCCCCAGAAATCGAGCTCCTTCACCGGCGCGGCCTCCACGTCGAGCTCGACGTCGCCGATGTAGCCAAGGCCCTGGAGGACGTCGAGCGCCTCCTCTTCGGCGGCGGCGTCGACCGGGGCGTGTTCGCCGGGCTCCCACCGGAGGTTCCACGCCTCCACGCGCTCGAGCGGATGGTCCTCGAGGAAGCCCGGGCGGAACAGCGATTCCGCGACCTCGCCCGGAAGCTCGTCCGAGACCGGCACGCCGAGAAGCGCGAGCAGGTTGGGCGCCACGTCGATCGTCGTGATCAGGTCCAGCTCGCCCTGGCGAATGTCCGGTCCCGCCGCCAGCAGCAGTCCGTCGACGCGGTGGCTCCCCGTCGGGATCGCCGGATCGTCGTTCGGGATCGCGTCGCGCGCGAGGTCCGGGCCGAAGCCGTGGTCCGACAGCACGACCACGTTGACGTCCTCGCCGGCGGCGACAAGCAGCTCTCCGAGCATCTCGTCCACGTACCGGTAGGCCTCGGGGATGACGTTCTCGAGGAGCTCGCGCGCCTTGTCAACGGGCGGCCGCTCGAACCTCTCCGGCTCGAAGTACTTCCACGTGGAATGGCAGGCGTGGTCGACGATCCGGAAGTAGCAGACGAAGAGATCGAGCGGACGTCGAGCGAGGTCCACCGAGACGAGCCGGAGGACCTCGTCCCGTCTCAGAGCGTGGTCGACCGTCCCGTGAACCGCGCGCGTCGCCGCGTAGAAGGGGTCGGAATCGTCGAGCCGGGCATCCGGGTCGAAGTCCCAGGGGAAGAACCGCCGGTTGAGCGCGTCGCGCGCGTCGGCGGTCCAGGCGGTCAGGGCCCCGGTGCGGAGCTCGCTCTGCAGCTCGGGGGGATAGGTGGAGCCGGACACGCCCTGCACGATGCGGTCGGACACGACGAACCCGTTGACGCGCTCCGGCGGGTGCGAGGCGAAGTAGCCGACCACTCCGACGCGTCTGCCGTACTCCGAGGCGACGTTCCAGATCGCCGGATCCCGCCTGAGGTCGGAGCTGACCGGACGCCCGCGGCCGCCGGAATACGGGTAGGTGAAGCCCAGGATCTCGTGGCTGCGCGCGAACGTCCCGGTGGCGACCGTCGTCCAGACGACGGGCGAGGAGGACGGCGGGATCGAGATCAGGCGGGCGCGCGTCCCACGCTCGACGAGCGACCGGAAGTGCGGCAGCTCGCCGCGCGCCATCATGGGGTCGACCAGGTCCCAGGTCGCGCCGTCGATGCCGACGACGACGACCGGGTGGCGCTTGCCGGTCGCCGCCAGAACGTCGTCTCCGCCGCCACAGGCGACCAGCAGCGCGGCCGTCGCGTACGCCGCAAGCGCGCGTCGGGGGCGGGGGGAGGACACGATCCCAGGGTACTCGATCTCGGCGAACGCCGCGGACCTACCGGTGCTCGAGGAGGAGTCCCCGAGGATCGTGACCCGTCGCTCCGCGGTCTTCCACCGCCGCTCGGCGCCGCCGTCCCGAGGCGCAAAAAGAGCCGCCGCCGAAGCATGTTCCATCAGCCTACCGCTGACCGACGAGGTACGTTAGGGTCGCGCCCCCGCCCAACCGTCGCCCAGGCGACAGGAGCCGAGCGTGAGCACCCAGGAAAGAGACGACGTCGAGTACAAGGTCGTCGTGAACGACGAGGAGCAGTACTCCATCTGGCCCGCGGAGCGGGAGAACGCCCCGGGCTGGAAGGACGAGGGCAAGCGCGGCACGCGCGAGGAATGCCTCGAGCACATCGGCCGGGTGTGGACCGACATGCGCCCGCTGAGCCTGCGCGCCCGGATGGAATGACCGCGAAGCGAGGGCTCAAGAAGCTCGCCGTCGCACTGGGCGCGACCCTCGCCACGCTCGCGGTCGCGGAGCTCGGCCTGCGCGCGGTCGGCTTCGAGTTCCACCTGTACCCCGAGGACATCCAGTTCGGCTGGCCGGACCCCGAGATCCTCGAGGACCACTTCGCGCCGCACGCCGACTACCTGTGGACCAAGAAGGACTACGCGGAGACGCTCGCGCGCGCGAAGGCGGCGCGGCCGCATCTCGTCCTCGTCGGCTGCTCCTGCACGGACTGGGGCGGGTACGACGTCGAGCTCGCGAAGCTCGCGGCCAAGGACGCGTCGCGGCCCGAGCTGACCATGGCCAACCTCGCCTGCTCCGGCTGGTCGACCTACCAGGGCCTCCAGCAGATGAAGGCCGACGTCGTGGACGTGGCGCCGGCGGTGGTCACGATCTACTTCGGCTGGAACGACCACTGGATCGGCTACGGCGTGGCCGATAAGGACGCGGCGCGGCTCACGTCGTCCGCCGCCCTCCAGATCCTCCAGCGGTTCCGCCTCGTCCAGCTCGCGAGCAAGGCCATCGTGTCGCGCGACGCCGGCGCCGACGCGCGCCCGCGCAGGGTGTCCCTGGAGGACTTCCGCGCCAACCTCAAGGAGATGGTCGCCATCGCGCGAGAGCACGACATCACGCCGGTCCTGATCACCGCGCCGACGTCGCACGAGGTCGGCAAGGAGCCTCCGCAGCTCGCCGAGCGTCACCTCGAGGACCTGTCCGAGCTCGTGCCCCTCCACCGGAGCTACGCCGACGTCGTGCGCGAGGTGGCGCGCGGCGAGGGAGTCGTCCTCTGCGACCTGGCGGCCGAGTTCGACAAGCTGCCGAGCGAGAAGCGCTACCAGCTTCTCATGGAGGACGGCATCCACTTCACCCCGCAGGGCGCCAAGCTCACCGCGCTCGTCCTCTACCGCTGCCTGGCCGACAACGGCCTGCTCCCCCCCACCGGATGACGGTCGCGCCCGAGATGACCGCTCTGGAGCGCGGCGGAGCCAAGCTCTGGACGTGGGTTCTCCTCGCCGCGGCGTTCGCGGCCGCGATCCTCGTGCCCACGCGCTTCGGCGACGCGCCGCAGGACGACGCGTACATCGCGTGGATCTACTCGCGCAACTTCGCGCGCGGCGACGGGCTGGTCTTCAACGCGGGCGAGCCGGCCCTCGAGGGCTACGTCAACTTCCTGTGGACGTTCTGGATCGGCCTGGGCATGAAGCTCGGGATGGATCCGGAGCAGGTCGTGCCGTGGGTGGGCCTCCTGCTCACGCTCGCGACGGTGTTCGGGACGTTCGTCCTCGCGCGCCGGCTCGGCGCCGCCCCGCTCTTCGCGGCGCTCGCGGCGCTGCTCTTCGCAACGCGGCCCACGCTGGCCGTCCACGCCATGGGCGGGATGGAGACGCCGGCCTTCGGCCTCTTCGTCCTGCTGGGGCTCCTGCCGCGGCTGCGCGACGGGACCGGGAGACGTGGAGACCTCTGGTCGTCCTTCTGGCTGGCGCTGGCGACGCTGACGCGGCCGGAGGGCGTCTTGATCTACGGCGCGCTCGAGCTCAGCGAGCTGCCCGGCGTCATCCGCGACCCGAGCACCCTCGCGGCCAGGGTCCGCCGCGCCCTCGTCCGCGCGATCCCGTTCGCGGTGATCGTCGGCGCGCACTTCCTCTTCCGGAAGATCTACTACGGCTCGTTCATCCCCCACGTCTTCCACGCCAAGGTCGACCCGAGCCCGGCGATCTGGGCGGACGGGGCCGAGTACCTCTTCTACGGGCTGCTCTACTTCGGCCCGGTGTTCCTCCTGCTGCCCTACGCCGTCCGCGCCGCGGAGGGCTTCGAGCGCGCGCGGCGGACGTGCCTGTGGCTCTCTTCGCTCTACCTCGTGTACCCGCTCTACGTCGGCGGCGACTACGTCCCCGCGTACCGCTTCCTCTGGCCGATGGTGCCGGTGTGGAGCGCGCTCGCCGCCGGCGCGCTGACCGTCCTCACCCGGCCCGACGCCGGACGGGTGCGCATGAGCTCGGCCGCGGCGGCGGTCGTCTTCCTGGTCCTGATCGTCTTCCACACGACCTTCGAGCGCGTCGACGGGCACCAGTGGAAGGGGATGCACGAGCGCCACGGGCAGCTCGTCGCCGCCGGCAACAAGCTGAACGAGGTCCTCGCCGAGGACGCCTGGATCGCCGCGACGAACGTCGGCCGCGTCCCCTACTTCGCCGACCGCCGCACCATCGACATGATGGGCCTCAACGACGAGCACATCGGGCGCGCGGAGATGCTCGTCACGCCGGACCTCGCCGGGCACCTGAAGGGCGACGGGAAGTACGTGCTCGACCGCCGGCCCGACGTGATCTTCTTCCTCCGCCTGGTCGTGCACCAACAGCCGCTCGCGAAGCAGAACTGGGGCCCCATCGCGAAGCGCGACGCCTTCGGCGTGAGCGAGAAGCAGATCCTGGCCGACCCGCGCTTCCGCGAGGAGTACCGGATGTACAGCATCCCGCTGCCCGACGCCGGCTGCTGGCTCAACGTCTTCGCGCGCGACGACGTCTTCGCCGCCAACCCGCCGGAGGGAATCGTCGTCGGCCGGCGGTGAACCCGGCGCGCGCTCCGAGGGTGCACTTTTTTCGCCGCCTAGGACGCGCAGCCGTGACAAGAGCGTGCCTCCTCCGCGTGATATGATCCGGGAGAATCGGCCCCCACGATGACGAGCTCAGAACGACGAGGACTCACACCGCGGGCGAGCTTCGTCCTCCTCGGCCTTCTCGCCGCGGGCTGCGGGGGCTCCGAAGGCGACGATCCCCCCGCCGAGACCGGAAAGCAGGACCCGTCCGCCGACGAGATCGCCTACCTCGTCGGGCCGACGGAGGGACGCTGGCACGCGCCGCGCACGCACCAATTCGACGACGGGCTGACGGACGAACAGCGCGAGGCGATCGCCGAGCTCGAGGGCCTCGGCTACGCGGACGGCCTCCACGACGCGCCCGTCCTGAAGGGCGTGCTCCGCCACGACCGCGAGCGCGCGCTCCAGAGCACCAACCTCTACACCTCCGCGCACAAGGCGTCCGCCATGCTCATGGACATGGACGGCAAGGTCCTCCACGAGTGGGCCTACGGCCTGCGCGAGGCCTGGCCCAACCACCCGCAGGTCGGCAAGCTCGGCACGTTCTGGCGGCGCACGCACCTCTTCGAGAACGGCGACCTAATCGCCATCTTCGAGGGCCTCGGGATCATCAAGGTCGACAAGGACTCGAACCTCCTCTGGGCCAGCCGCGTCCGCGCGCACCACGACCTCGACTTCACCCCGAAGGGCAACATCCTGGTCCTGACCCGCGAGGCCCACATGATCCCCGAGATCAGCACGGAGCGGCCGGTGCTCGAGGACTTCATCGCGGAGCTGGACGCGAAGACCGGCAGGCAGATCAGGCGTGTCTCCCTCATCAAGGCCATGCGCGGCTCCGAGTTCGAAGAGGACTGGGGCCAGCGGATCCACCTCGGCGGCGACCTGTTCCACACGAATTCCCTCGAGCGGCTGGACGGACGGATCGCCGACAAGAACCCCGCCTTCCGCGACGGGAACATGATGGTTTCGATGCTGCTGCTCGACCTCGTCGCGGTGTTCGACCTCGAGCAACAACGCATCACCTGGGGGAAGCAAGGCCCCTGGAAGCTCCAGCACGACCCGCAGGTGCTCGACAGCAACACGGTGATGGTCTTCGACAACAAGGGCGGCGGGCCGGAGTCCTCGCGCGTGCTCGAGTTCGACCCCGCCACGTGGGAGATCGTGTGGTCCTACCAGGGCACGGAGGACGAGCCCTTCTACTCCGAGACCTGCGGCCTCGCGCAGCGACTGCCGAACGGCAACACGCTGATCACCGAGAGCGACTTCGGCCGCGCCTTCGAGGTCACGCGCGAGGGCGACGTCGTCTGGGAGTGGATGAACCCCCACCGGGCCGGCACGAACGAGGAGTACATCGCGACCCTGATGGAGATGGTCCGGCTCCCCGTCGATTTTCCGTTGGACTGGGTGGACGAGTCGAAGTAAGCACCCACCCGATGCCCCATCCGGGACCCCCTGCCCCGCGGAGCCGCTCCGCGTCGGTCGCCGTCCTCGGCCTGATCGCCGCCGCCGCCCTCTTCTCGCTCGTGGTGGTGGCGCAGAACTACTGGATCGACGACTCGTTCATCTCGTTCCGGTACGCGCGGCAGCTCGTCGAGGGCAACGGGTTGGTCTACAACGCGGGCGATCCGGTCGAGGGGTACTCGAACTTCCTGTGGATGCTCGTCTCCGCGCTCGGGATGTCGCTGGGCGCGGAGCCGCTCGCCTTCACGCAGGGCGCGGCGCTCCTCGCGCAGGCGGCCACGCTCTGGGCGCTGTACGAGATCGGGCGAACCGCCGGGCACGCCGGATGGCGGCCCCTCTTCGCGCCGCTCTTCCTCGCGGGGTCGATCGCGTTCCTCGCGTACCCGATGACGGGGATGGAGACGACGTTCTTCACGCTGCTCGTGACGCTCGCCTTCCTCGGGCTGCGGCGCGGTTGGCACCGCACGCGCGGCGGAGCGCTGCTCCTCGGGCTCTTGCTCCTCGCGCTGCCGCTGACGCGGTTCGACGGCTTCGTGCCGGTGATCCTCCTCGTCAGCTATCCGCTCCTCTTCGAGCGGCGCGAGGGCGCGTGGCGCGCGCTGGCGGTGCCGCTCGGCGTCTTCCTCGCCGGCCTGGTCGCCTACAACGCCTGGCGGATCGCCTACTACCCCACGGCGCTTCCGAACACGGTCCTCGCCAAGGTGGCCTTCTCGCCCGGGCGCGTGCTCGAGGGCCTCGACCACCTCGCGGCCTTCGCGCGGGAGCGGGCGACGATCCCGATCCTCCTCGGCTTGCTGCCCTTCGCGCTGCGGCACGCGTCCGCCACCGCGCGCCACCTCGCCTGGGTCGTCTTCGGGCAGGCGGGCTACGTCGCCGTCGTCGGCGGCGACTGGATGCCGCACTTCCGGTTCCTGCTGCCGGTGCTCCCACTCCTCTTCGCACTGATGCAGGAGGGCTGGGTCCTCCTCGTCGACGCCCTGGAGGAGCGCGTCCCCTCGCCGCGGTTCAGCGCGGCCGCCGCGGTCCTCCTGCTCTTCGCGTTTCACCTCGCGCCGATGCGCAAGGCGCTCGCCTTCGAGGAGGTGGCCGGCAAGCACTTCGACCCGCACGACGCGCGCCGGATCGGCGAGTTCCTCGACGCGAACCTCCCGCCCGACAAGCTCGTCGCGGTCGAGTGGGGCGGGATCCTGCCGTTCTACACGCACCACCGCGTGCTCGACACGTGGAGCCTGACCGACCGCGAGGCCGTGCAGCGCCCCGATCTGATCAAGCAGGTCTGGGGCACCCGTATGAACGCGGCGTACCTCGCGCAGCGCAAGCCGGACCTCATCGCCGGGAACGCGCGGCTCCTGCCCACGCAGGAGGCGGCGCACAAGAGCTACCAGCCGGGCGGCCCGAACCGCTACAGCTACTACCCGACGATGGCGAACCCGAAGCACGGCTACCGCTGGCAGATCTTCAAGCTCGCCGACGACGCCTGGTGGCCGGCGCTCGTGCGGCGTCAGTAGTCGACGACGCCGTCGCCGCGCCAGAGCTCGATCCGCGTCAGGAGCAGGCGGTCGAGCTGCGTGGGCTTCGGACCGGCCGGGTCGAGCGCGAGCGTGAACGTGCGCTCCTCCTCGCCGTCCTCGCCCGGCCGCGCCGGCTCGATCGGGAAGGTGAGCGCGGACATCCGCTCGAAGGCGCCAAGCTCGACGCCGTCCATGGAGACCGTTCCCGCGGCGCGCGATAAGCCGTGGGTGCGCAGCTTCAACCAGACGCGCTCGCCGACGGGCACCGGAAGGCGGAAGGTGACCGGCGTCCGCGCGACGACGCCGTAGGAGCCCTCGAGCGGGCCGAGGAGCAGCGGACCGCGATGGAAGGAGGCGAAGCCGTCGAGGCCCCAGCGTTCCGGGGGAACGCGCCCCACGTCGACGGCGAGCAAGCGCTCCTTGCGCTTCGGAAGCGCGCGCGCGTCGGCCTCCGGCGGGGCGTCGCCGTCCCAGGCGAGCGCGAGCTTCGCCTCCGGGACGCCCGCCGGCCGGTAGGGAACGAGCACGACCGGGTTGGTGAAGGCGACCAGATGTCCCGCGGGGTTCAGGAGCTCCGCGCGCAAGAAGACGCCGCGCGCCGCGTCGACCGTC
Source organism: Planctomycetota bacterium (assembly GCA_028278425.1). Classification (GTDB taxonomy): domain Bacteria; phylum Planctomycetota; class UBA1135; order UBA1135; genus JANQEJ01. The sequence goes on from JANQEJ010000123.1 coordinate 22,908, forward strand.
AGGCTCGTTTCGAGCTCAACGGCGTCGAGGCGCTCCTCGCCCGCGACCCCGACGGGTCCCGGCTCGGTGCCGGCGTCCGCGGCCGTTCCGCGCGCGAGCTCGCCGCGGATCCAGCGCAGCCTCGAGCCGGGGATCGCGTGGCTGACGCGCGCCGTCACGGTGTGCTCGCCCCGGTTCGTCGCGACGAGCTTCCCCATCCACGGTTTGCCGTCGACCGCGAGCGTCACGATCGCCCCGCTGCGCCACTCGCTCGCCGTCGCCTGCCCGGCGCGCAGCGCCGCCAGGAGCGCGCCGGGCGCGTCGTCCTCCGCGTGGATCCAGGTCAGCCAGCGGTTGAGCCAGCCCTCGACCGACCGGTGGAAACGCCCGTGCAGGTCCGGCGCGCCGTACCCGGTCAGGAAGAGCCCGCGCGCCGTCATGCGGTCCCACCGCACGAGCAGCGGGTACACCTCGTCCTCGCTCTCGGCCGGGTACCCGCACGCGTCCCGCGCCGCGCGCTCCGCCGCGGTCGCGTAGGCGGGGACGTGCCACCAGGCGCCGCCCACCTCGAACAGGTCGACGCCGAGCCCGCCGGCGTCGAGGAAGTCCTCGTAGTGCTCGTCCACGTTGAGGTGGTGCACGCCGACGCATCCCCCGGCCTCCTCGATCGCGCGCGCGAACGCGGCCCGGTCCGCCGCGGTCGGCGGGGCGTCGAGGCCGGGGAAGCGACCGATCGCGCCGCCCGGGACCAGCGCGGTGAGGTGCGGGTAGAACACGCCGAAGCCCTCCGGACCGATCCACGCGGTCTGTTCCATCCCCATGTGGAAGCGGAAGTCGTCGAAGCCCGCGAGGAGCTCCTCCTGGAAGCCGATGACCTCCGGCGGCGGTGGTACGTCGAGCTCGACGTCGTCGAACCGCACGCCGGCGAGCGATCCCGCCGGGCAGAGGACGCCGAACGCCGCGCGCCGGAGCGCGTCGGTGCCGGGATCCCCGAAGAGCGCCACAACGTCGTCGGCCACGCGGCGCTCGACGGAGGTCCAGGCGCCCGCCGCCGCCGCGAGCACCACGTCGTTCGGCCCCCGCTTCGGCGGCTCGCCCGAGAGGTAGCGCACCACGCGCCCCGAGCTGAGCTCGACGGTCACGAAGGCGACGCTCGCCGCGCCGTCGTCCTCCGGATGCGGTTTCCACGACCACCGCAGTACCGGGTCTAGGCCGAGCGGGCTGTTCAACTGGCCGGCGCCCTTTCCGAGGTCGATCGTGACGCGCCCACCGTGCGGCGCGCTGCCTCGCCCTTCCAGCAGGTAGGAGCCGTCGCCGGACGCCGCGTCGAGGTCCACGCCGGCCCAGCGCACGTCGGCCTCGTGCGCGCGCATGCGCCACCACTTGCGGACCAGGTCCTTGTCCTCGAAGTCGCCGCCGAGGACGAAGCGGTCGTTGCCCAGGTTGTGGTCGGTCCACCAGGCCGTGCGCGCGAACGGGCGCAGGCTCTCCACGACCGGCTCGAGCACCGCCTCGTTCGTGCTGAAGCAGGAGTGCGTGTGGAGCGAGACCCGGTGCGCCGGCGTGCCGAAGTGGTCGACCGAAAACGGCGCCTCCGCGTCGAGGTCCGCCGCCTGCGCGAAGAGGACGTTGCCCGCGCCGTCGGCCGGCACGACCACCGGCGCCTGCAAGAGCTCTCCCAGCGTCGTCTCGAGCCTCGGGGTACCGGCGAACGCGAGCACGATCTGGGTGCCGGTGGAGCCGCGCAGGTCGAAGCACAGGCCGTCCGCCTCGCCGCCGGTCTGCGTCGCGACGCGCGCCCCCCGCGCCGGCACGACCCGGGGCCCGGTGAAGTCGTCCGGCTTCGCGG
>JANQEJ010000148.1 GCA_028278425.1 Planctomycetota bacterium
GGCCCCGGTCACCTGCAGATCGACTTCGCGGGCGTCGACCCGGTGACCGGAGAGGCCGGGCCGCTCGCGGAAGACGACGGATACGACCTCTCCATCGAGTCGAAGATCGACCGCCGGTTTCGTCTTCCGAGCCCGGGCGGCAACGTGCTGCAGCTCCGCGTCACCTGGCGCAGCGACACGGGATCGACGCTTCGCTTCGCGCGCCTGGACGCGCTCGACCGCGAGCCGGTGGAGCGCTTCCCGATCATCTTCCTGAGTATCGACACGCTCTCGGCGAAGCACATGTCGCTCTACGGGTACGACCGCGACACGACGCGGCATCTCAACGCCTTCGCGGAAGAGGCCGTCGTCTTCGACCGCTGCATCACCAACGCGCCCTGGACGCTGCCGAGCTTCATGTCGTTGATGAGCGGGCTCTACGCGAACGCCCACCGGCTGTTCCTCAAGCAGGATCAAGGCCTGGACACGAAGATGTGGGAGCGCTGGTTCCTCGCCGAGAACCGCTGGACGCTCGCGGAGTCGCTGCGCTCGTCGGGCTACCGCACCGCGGGCATCGTCGACAACCTCTGGCTGACCGACCGCTTCCGCTTCCCGCAGGGATTCGACGACTACGACACGAGCGCGGGCGACATCGACAAGCTCGATCCCAACGGGGGGATCCGCCACGTCGCGAAGCGCACCGGAGAGTGGCTGGACGCGGGCAACGCCGAGAGGCCGTTCTTCCTCTTCCTCCACTGCTTCGACGTACACGGCCCCTACCTGCCCGAAGAACCGTTCGCGGGCCGATATCAGGGCGACGCGCTCTACGAGGAGGGCGGAACCCGCTTCGCCGGGGGCATCACGAACGCGTACGGCATCATCCCCGAGTACATCACCGCCGGGATGTACGCCGAGGGCCAGACGCCCCGCGAGGTCGCCGCGGGCATGGTGACGGCGGCCTACGACGAAGGCCTCGCGATGGTCGACGTGGACGTCGGGAAGCTCTTCGACGACCTGAAGCGCCGCGGCATCTTCGACGACGCTCTGATCATCGTCTCCTCCGACCACGGCGAGACGATGGCGGAGACCGACTACCTCTTCGGCCACGGCGTGCTCGACGAGCCGGTCGTGCACGTGCCCTTGATCGTCAAGCTCCCCGGCGGCAAGAACGCCGGCCTGCGCGTGGACGAGACCGTGCAGCTCGTCGACGTCTACCCGACGATCCTCGACCTCGTCGGCCTGCCGCACGACCGCGAGTACCTGCACGGGCGCTCGCTCGTGCCTCTGCTCGAGGGCGGCGACCTGCCGCCGGCGCCGACCCTGTGCGAGAGCGGGCTCATGTTCCAGAGCGCCGTCCACCTCGACGGCTGGAAGCTCACGCTGCGCATCCCCTCGTTGCAGTCCGCCGAGCCCGTCATCCTGACCTACCCCGGCATCCCGCGCCGCTACATCGAGAAGCACTTCCCCGAGCTCATCGACACGGGCCTGACCGAAGAGCTCTACGAGCAGCTCAAGGCGCGCGAGGACTACAAGACGCGCATGAAGGAGCTCCGCAAAGCGGGGCGAAGGGAGATCTTCGAGCTCTTCTACCTGCCCGACGATCCGGAGGCGAAGCACGACCTCTCCGAGGAGCACCCCGAAAAGCTCGCGGAGCTCCGCGACGTCCTGATGAAGCTGATGGAAGAGCGCGACATCGCCCGAGGCCGCGCGGCGGAGCCGGCGACACCGGCGACGCTATCGGAAGAGGACGTGGCGGAGCTGGCCAAGCTCGGGTACGTCGACGGCGAGGGCGACTGAGGCCCCCGCAGGTACCTCCCTGAGCTAGCGCTGCGGGGGCGAAAGACGGGCACGCTGCTAGGAGTCGTCTTGGCATACCCGATGTGGAGACTTATGGTGATTCTGCCCAACCAGGAGAGAGCCTATGGACCTCATTGATCGACTCAACGAGCTTGCTGCCAGAGTTGAGCGTCAACTCGACCACCTCAAGACCGAGGAGGCTACTAAGAACGCGCTCATCATGCCCTTCATCCAAGCGCTAGGGTACGACGTGTTCGATCCTACTGAAGTCGTGCCCGAGTTCACGGCCGATGTTGGCACCAAGAAGGGCGAAAAGGTGGATTACGTCATCCTCCGGGATGGGAAACCCTGCATCCTCGTCGAGTGTAAGACGGCTGGCACACGCCTCGATGTTGAACACACCTCTCAGCTCTACCGATATTTCTCGGTGACTGAAGCCAGGTTCGGAGTCCTCACCGACGGTATCGACTTCAAGTTCTTTTCAGACCTTGAAGCACCCAACAAGATGGACTCACGGCCCTTCCTGACCTTTAGCCTACGCGAAGTGACTCCGCAACTTGCGAGCGAGCTCAAGCAGTTCAGCAAAGAGGCCTTCGATCTCGACTCGATCCTCTCGACTGCCAGCGACCTCAAGCACCGGCGCGGGATCAAGCGAATCCTGGCCGAGGAGTGGGCTAACCCTTCCGACGAGCTGGTCCGACTGCTCGCCGGCAAGGTCTATTCCGGACGCATGACGCAGGGGACTAGAGAGCAGTTCGCAGAGATCACACGGGAGGCCTTTCACGAGTTCCTCAGCGAACGAGTCAACCAACGCCTCAAGTCTGCGTTGGAGCGCGAGGGTGGCGGAGCCGAGATGCCCACCGACGACAAGGAGTCTGGAAGCGAGCAAGATACGGACGACGGCATCGTTACAACTGAGGAAGAGTTGGAGGGCTTCTACGTGGTCAAAGCCATCGTGGCCGAACTCGTAGATTCCAGGCGTGTTTTCATGCGGGATCGAAAGCGCTATTGCGGCATCCTACTTGACGACACCAACCGCAAGCCTATCTGCAGGCTCTGGTTCAATAGTGCTCAGAAATACGTTGGCACCTTCGACACCGACAAGAGCGAGACTAAGCACCCTATCGCGAGAGTAGAAGACATCTTTTCGCTCTCAGATCAGCTTCGAGAGACAGTCCGCAGGTACGAGGGAGCCGCATCCGAAACATCCGCTACTGATAGCGATGCCTCAAGCGGCTTAACCGGGGCGTCCTCGAGTTGATGCTGTTGACCAATCGCGCGATACGTTAGTGCCGGAAGTGGCGCTCGCCGGTGAAGACGATCGGCACGTTGCGGGCGTCGCAGGCGGCGACGACTTCGTCGTCGCGGCGTGACCCGCCGGGCTCGAGGATCGCGGCGACGCCGGCGTCCATCGCCTTCTCGACGCCGTCGGGGAACGGGAAGAAGGCGTCGGAGGCGAGCACCGCGCCCTTCGAGCGTTCGCCGGCTTTCTCGCAGGCGATGCCGACCGCGTCGACGCGGCTCATCTGGCCGGCGCCGACGCCGAGGACCTGCTTGTCGCGGGCGAGGACGATGGAATTCGACTTCACGTGCTTGCAGACGCGCTCCGCGAAGAGGAGGTCGGCGATCTGATCGGGCGAGGGCTCGGCGCGGCTCATCACCCTGAGGTTCTCGGCGGTCGAGGCGTTCAGGTCCCGGCCCTGGAGCAGGAAGCCGCCGCCGAGTCGCTTGAGCTCGAGCGTCGCGTCGCGCACCGCCGGCCCGAACGGGCCGCAGGCAAGCAAGCGCACGTTGCGCCCCCACTTCGGCCGCTCGCGCAGGATCGCCAGCGCCTCGTCGTCGAACGACGGCGCGACGATCGCTTCCACGAAGCGGTTCTCGGAGGTCAGGAACTCCGCGCTCGCGACGTCGACCGGGCGGTTGAAGGCGAGCACCGAGCCGAAGGCGGACAGCGGGTCGCCCGCCCACGCGCCCGCGAGCGCGGTGGCGATCTCCGCGGCCTGCGCGGCGCCGCAGGGGTTGTTGTGCTTGCAGACGCAGACGAAGGGCTCGTCGAATTCCTTCGCGAGGCCGAGCGCGGCATCGAGGTCGACCAGGTTGTTGTAGGAGAGCTCCTTGCCGCCGAGGAACTCCGCCGACGCGACGCTGGGCTCGTCCTCGCCGCCGACGCGGTAGAAGGCGGCGACCTGGTGCGGGTTCTCGCCGTAGCGGAGCTCCATCGTCTTCGTGCCGGCGAGCGTGTGGCTCTCCGGGAAGGCGCCCTCCTCCTGCGCGAAGAGCCAACCCGAGATCGCGGCGTCGTAGCGCGCGGTAAGCTGGAACGCCTTGACGGCGAGCTCGCGGCGTAGCTCGAGCGGAATCGCGCCGCCGTTCTTGTCCATCGCGTCGAGCACGCGGCCATAGTCGTCGGGGTCGGTCGCGATCGCGACGTGCCGGTGGTTTTTCGCCGCGGAGCGCACCATCGACGGGCCGCCGATGTCGATCTGCTCGACCGCGTCCTCGCGCGACACGTCGGGCTTCGCGACGGTTTCCTCGAACGGGTAGAGGTTGACGACGACCAGGTCGATGGGGCCGATGCCCTCGCGCTCCATCGCCTCGACGTGCGAGCGCTCGCCGCGCAGCGCCAGGATCCCACCGTGGATCTTGGGATGCAGCGTCTTCACCCGCCCGTCCATCATCTCGGGGAAGCCGGTGTAGTCGGCCACCTCGGTGACCTCGATCCCCGCGTCGCGCAGGAGGCGGCACGTGCCGCCGGTGGAGAGCAGCTCGACGCCGTGCAGCTCGCGGAGGACGCGCGCGAAGCCTTCGACTCCGCGCTTGTCGGAAACGCTGATCAGAGCCCGTGAGATCTTGTCGGTCATGGGGATGGGTCTCGTTCAATAGCCCAGAGCGTCGATTTTCGCCTGGGTCTCGGGGTCGAGTTCGAGTTGGCCGCTGCCGACGGCTTCGGCGGCGCGCGCGATGCTGCGGAGCTGATCGGGCCAATCGGGCCGCTCGCCGCTCCGCTCGGCGAAGACGTCGGTGAGCTCGAGGGGATCGGCGACGAGGTCGTACATCTCGAAGGAGTCCTGGTCGGCGTCGTAGATCATCTTGAAGGCGAGGTCACGCAGGCAGATCAGGTTCCGCCGCGCCTGCGGCTTGTGCGTCTCGGCGATCAGGATGCGCTCGTTGGAGTCCGGGGCGAAGGAGAGCAGCGAGCGCCCCATCTGATCGGGAAGAGCGCCGATCTCCAGGAGGTCGAGCAGCGTCGGCACGACGTCGACGTGGACGGCGAGGTTCTTGGTACGAACCTGGAGGTCGGCGGCGCGCGGATCGCCGGCGGGAAGCTTGAGGAAGAGCGGCACGCGGATCTGCTCGTCGTAGAGCCCTTGGACGTGCCCGACGTGGTCGTGCTCGCCGAGGGCCTCGCCGTGGTCGGAGGTGAAGACGATCAGGCTGTCGTCGTAGAGGCCGCGGTCCTTCAAGCCCTGGATCAGGTCGCCGACGTACCGATCGACGAACTCGACCTCGAGCACGTAGCGCGCGGCCGATGCTCCGCCGTTCAGCGCCTCGTTGATCCAGATGTCGATCCTTCCGGTGACCGGCTCGTCGGAATCGACCTCGATGACGACCCGCGCCCACTTCGCGGCCTTGAGGCGGGCCGACTCCTCCCACGTCACGGTGGTGTTCGGCGCCCGGCACCCGAACCAGCGGATGCGGAAGGCGTGGTCCGCGCGCACGTCGAACACGTTGCGTCCGGGCTGAAGCTCGATCTCGCGGTTCCAGAAGTCCATCTCGGACGTCGTCAGCGTGTCGAGCTTCTCCCCCTCGAGCTCGAGCGTGGCCTCGAGCGCCGCCGTGCCGTGGGCGTTGTACGGCTCGTGCGGGTCGCAGTAGTGCGCGAAGAGGAAGAACGGGTCGTCGCCCTCCTTCAAGTCGTCGAGGACGGCGTCGAGCTTCTCCGCGACCTTCGGCGCCTGGATCATCCGCGAGAAGTCCACGTCGTACTCGTCGAAGCCCCGATCGAGGCCGCGCCCCGGCGTGGGCCGCATCGTCCCGAGGCTGAGGACGGCGCGCGTGTCGTAGCCGGCCTCCGCGAGCCAGTCGGCCACGAGCGGCAGGCCCGGGTAGACGTCCATCCCGTTGTTGAAGATGCCGTTCTGAAACGGGTGCTGCGACGAGAAGAGGCTCGTGTGCGCCGGCAGCGTCATCGGCGCGTGGCTGAAGGCGTGCGGGAAGACGACCGAGTCCGCGGCGAGCGCGTCGAGCTCCGGCGTCTTGATCCGGTCGTCCGGATCGAGCAGGAAGTCGCCGCGCAGCGTGTCCACGACGATCAAGACGACGTTCTTGTGGTCGCGGTCGGCCCCGCCTCCGCAAGACGTCCATGCGGCGGCGAAGGCTAGGGCGAGACCCGGCCAGAGGACTCGCTCCGCGCTCACGCCTTGGTCCCCCGCTTGCGCAGGTACGCCTGGATGAAGTCGTCGAGGTCGCCGTCGAGCACCGCCTGGATGTTGCCGCGCTCGACGTTCGTGCGGTGGTCCTTCACGCGCTGCTCGGGGTGCATGAAGTAGGAGCGGATCTGGTTGCCCCAGGCGATCTCGCCCTTCTCGCCGTAGAGCGCGGCCATCTCCTTGTCGCGCTCGGCTTCCTGCAGCTTCACCAGCTTCGCCTTGAGCATCTTGAGGCCCGTCGCGCGGTTCTTGTGCTGGCTGCGCTCGTTCTGGCAGCGGACCACGATCCCCGTCGGAATGTGGGTGATGCGCACCGCGGATTCGGTCTTGTTGACGTGCTGGCCTCCGGCGCCGCCGGCCCGCATCGTGTCGATGCGGATGTCCGCCTCCTTGATCTCGACCTCGTTGTCCTCGTCGAGCTCGGGCGTGACGTCCACCGACGCGAAGGCGGTGTGGCGGCGGCCCTGGGCGTCGAAGGGGCTGATCCGCACCAGCCGGTGCACGCCGGTCTCCGCCTTCAGGTTTCCGAAGGCGTAGGGGCCGCGGACGAGGATCGTGGCGCTGCGGATGCCCGCCTCCGGCTCCTCGATGCGGTCCACCTCGGAGAGGTCGAAGCCCTTGGTCTCCGCCCAGCGGAGGTACATGCGGAGCAGGATCTCGGCCCAGTCGCACGAGTCGACGCCGCCGGCTCCGGCGCTGATCGCGAGGTAGGCGCCGCAGGCGTCGTGGGCTCCGCCGAGCATCACGCGGAACTCGAGCTCGTCGACTTCCTTGTTGAGCCGGCCGACGGTTTCGTTGAGGTCGTCGAGCACCTCCTCCTCGCCGGCCTCCTCGCCCATCTCTACGAGGAGCTCCGCCTCCTCGAGGGCGGTCGCCGCCCGCTTGACCGGATCGACCGCCGCCCGCAGGCGCTTCAGCTCCGCGATCAGGGTCTGGGCCTTCTCCTGATCGGTCCAGAAGTCCGGCGAGTTCTGGAGCTCTTCGACCTCGCTCAGACGCGATAACGCCTGGGCGTAGTCAAAGCCCCTCCTTCAGCTGCTCGAGCCGCGACGACGCGGCTCGGGCGATCTCCTGGCATTCGCTGAAGGAGGACATGGGCGGCATTCTAGGGCTCGCCACCCGCGGAGAAAGGACGGAGCCGCTTATTCGCCGTGCTTTTCGAGAAGCTCGAGGATGCCCGGTTCCTTCATCAGCGCTTCGACCTCCTCGAGCTCTTTGGGAACCGCGGCCGAGATCACCTCGGCGCCGTCTTCGGTACACACGATGACGTCCTCGATCCGGACGCCGATCCCGAGCTTGCGGTCGTAGAGGCCCGGCTCGATGGTGAAGACCACGCCGGGCTCCATCGGCGCGAAGGTGTCGCCGGGGTCGTGCACCTCCATGCCGATGTAGTGGCAGGCGCCGTGGGAGCGCATGCCCATCATCCCCTTGTCGCGCAGGACCTTGTCGCAGGCGGCGTTGACCTCGGCCAGGGTCTTGCCCGGCGCGACGGCGGCGATGCCGGCCTTCTGGGCCTCCAGGACGGCCTCGTAGAGCTCTTTCATCCGCTTCGAGAACTTGCCGTCCACCGGCCAGGTCCGCGTGATGTCGGTGACGTAGTGGTCGACCTCGGGGCCGTAGTCGATCAGGAGGATCTCGCCCTTCCTCATCGTCCGCGACGAGTCGAGGTAGTGCAGCACGCAGGAGTTCGCTCCCGACCCGACGATCGCCGCGTAGGCGGGACCGTCGGCGCCCTCGCGGATGTGGACGTGGCTCATCAGGGCGTCGAGCTCCCACTCGCCGACGCCGGGCTCGGCCGCGCGCATCGCCTCGGCCAGGGCGATCGCGCCGGCGCGGGCCGCGCGTCGCATCGCGTCGACCTCCTCGGGGGTCTTCACGCGCCGCATGTCGTTCACGACCGGCGTGCAGTCGCGGACCTCGACGCCGAAGCGCTCCTCGAGGTGGTTCTTGAGCGTCTCCTCGCGGCTGACCCGCCCGTCGAGCGGGTCACGCTCGCGCTCGTTCACGAACTTGATCGCCGTGTCGTAGGAGTCCGAAAGCGCGGTGTGCGGCTGCAGGTGGACCCAGACGATGGCTCTCTTCTTGAGGATGTCGTCGAGCTCCTCGACGAGCTCCTCGGACGGCCGCACGTCCTTGAACCCGCTGAGCTTCTTGACCCAGTCGTCCTCGACGTCCCAGCGCTCGCCGTTCCAGGTCTCCCACATGCGGCTCGCCTTCGGGAGGAAGAGGATCTCCTTCTTCTTCTTGACGTCGAGGACGAGCGCCGCGTCGGGGCTCTCGATGCCGGTCAGGTACCAGAAGACCTTGTCCTGCGTGAACTCCTCGTTGGAGCGCGGGGTCGGCAGGCCGCGCACGACGACGTAGCCCTCCTCGAGGCGGTTCATCAGCTCCTTGCGGCGCCCCGCGTGGAACTCCTTGCCGAGGCCGCAAACCTGGCTGCCGTCCCCGGTGCGCTGGACGCTCTTGACGACGTCCTTTTCCTTGTCCGCGGGGGACGGAGCGACGAAGAGGGAGACGAGGAGAGCGGCGGCGAGGGCGTGCTTCATGGCACGCAGGATACCGCACGCCCGGGAATTCTCAGGAGTCGCCCGCCACCTCGATCAACCAGGCCCGTTCGGACTGCAGGAGGCCCTCGTCGTCCCGCAGCACCCACGGGAACTTCTCCTTGCGCAGCTTGGTCGTGTCCTCGGCGCGGACGACGAGCCAGTAGCGACCGGGCTCGAGCTTGCGCGGATCGACCTTCAGCTTGTGCACGCCCTTCTTGCCCTTCTTGGACTCCTTGAACGGCTTGGCCTGGATCGGCGGCAAGGGGCCGGTCGCGCGGGGCTCGCCCTCGCCCGGCGCGGCCCGCGGCGAGACGTCGTCCTCGGGGAGGAGCCACCAGCGCACCTCGAGCAAGTGACTCTCCGGCTGCATGACGGTGACCTGGAACTCCATCGGCTCCGCGGCCTCGAGGGCGTCGGAACCGCGGCCGAATGCCTCGGGGACGCAACCGTCGATCGGATCCACGCGACGGTAGATCTCCAAGATGAAGGCCTCGCGGCACACGACGCAGAAGTTCTCGTCGTTGTCCAGGAGGCACTTGCCCGCCGTGGGCTTGAACCGACCCTTCAGGTGGCCGTCGGCGCCCTGGTAGACGCCGACCCCGCGCACGCCGGCATCGAGCCAGTGAGCCCACGGGACCGACTTCGGGTCGTTGACGTCCGCGATGTTGGGCGCGGGCTTGAACTCGCCCTGCCCGCGCAGGCTGCTGGAGATGGAGCTCTCGCTCGCGAGCGAGGCGAAGGAGCCGGCCCAACCCGTGAACGTCACCGAGGGATCGCGCGCGCCGATCACGGTGATGCCGGGGTAGTGCACGCCGAGAATGCCCTTGGGCACGTAGACGAGCGCGAGGTCGTCGGCCCGCTCGACACCTTGAACGATCTCGCGCACGCGCTCGATGTCGACGGTGACGTGCCCCTCCGTCGTGTCCATCGTGCGGGCGTCGAGCGCGGTGTCGTACGTGCGGCCGAAGCCGTCGACGCCTTCCTCGGCGCTGATCAGGTTGACCTTGTGGAAGTTGAAGTAGGAGGCGTACTCCTTCAGCGGCTCCTCCCGCGCGAGGATGTCGGGCACGTCCTCGGCCAGCTTGTCGAAGGCGCGCTGGTCCTTCTTCGTGTAGCCGTCGCCCAGGATGACGACGTCGATGCGGTTGTCGCTCGGGCCGTTGTCGAGCACGCAGGTCGGCGGCGGAACGGCGTTCTGGGGACCGAGAAGAGCGAGCAGGAAGGGCGCGAGCGTCATAGCTCCCTCCGATGCGGGATGGGGCGGGATTGGGGTCGGAACCGAGAAGGCGCGTATGCTAGCCCGCCCCCCCGAAGCGGTCACAGGTCTCCCGGTCCGTCCGCGAGCCACCAGGCGCCGCGCCCGTCGATCACGAGGAGCTCCTCCTGCTTGACGCCCACCCCGCCGCGCGCGAAGTGCGGCTCGACGGACCAGAGGCCGGGCCCCGGGCGCAGGTCCGCGACGGAGGAATCGTTCCAGAAGGGCCAGCCGGCGGCGTCGCCGGGCAGCTTCGCGCGGAACGCCTGCCCGAAGAGCCGCAGGATCGACGCCGCGCTCATCCCGAGCAGCGGACAGCGCGTCAGGGGCGACGGCGGGAAGCGGTAGACGCGGTGCGCGAGCGCGTCGAAGAGATAGCTCTTCTGGCAGCTCGCGAACCCGGCCGAAACGACGTGGCGCTCCACCTCCTGGCAAACGAGCCGCGCGGTCCGGCCGCCGCTGACCCACTTCGGGATCGCCATCCGCAGCTCCGCGAGCACGACCTTGCCGCGGCTGACCGTCGCGTTCTCGCCGCAGGCGAAGCTCACGCTGACGTCCGCCGTGTAGCCGTCGACGAGCGGCGCGGCGTCGATGATCGCGGCCATGCCGTCCTCGAGCACCTTCGCGCTCGGAAACGCGTCGGTCCGCGTGCGGGGCGTGGTCGGCGCGGTGCGTTCGCCGAACCAAACGAGCGGCTTGTGGAAGAAGCCGCGGGCGCCGTCCGCTTCCAGGCGTTCCTCCACCCGCGCGGCGAGCTCGGCTTCGGTGACGCCGGCGCTCGCCGCTCCGGCGACCTCGTCCAGCGCGCGGGCCGCGACCCGCTGGACCTCGCGATAGCGCTCGAGCTCCGGCGAAGGCTCCCTAGAATCCCCTTCCATGCTCTTCGACGAGCCGCCGATCCTGGGTCGCTTCCTCCGGCGTTACAAGCGCTTCTTCGCCGACGTCGAGCTCTCGAGCGGCGACGTCGTGACGGCGCACTGCCCCAACACCGGAAGCCTCCTCGGCTGCAAGGAGGAAGGCGCGCGCGTCTGGCTGCGTGACTCGCGCGACCCGAAGCGCAAGCTGCGCTACACCTGGCAGGCGATCGAGGTCGACGGCGCCTGGGTCAACGTCGACACCAACCTGCCGAACCGCGTCGCCTTCGAAGCGATCACGGCCGGACGCATCGGCCCGCTGCGCGGCTACGCCGAGGCTCGCCGCGAGGTCAAGTACGGGCGGAACAGCCGCATCGACATCCTGCTGACGAAGAAGACCGGCGAGCGCTGCTACGTCGAGGTGAAGAGCACGACGCTGGCCGAAGGACGCCTCGCGCTCTTCCCCGACGCGGTCACCGACCGCGGCCGAAAGCACCTGGGCGAGCTCGTCGAGATGGTGCGCGCCGGCCACCGCGCCGTGCAGTTCTTCCTGATCAGCCGCGGGGACGTCACGCGCTTCCGCTCGGCCGACGCGATCGATCCCAAGTACGGCGAGACCCTGCGCGAAGCGGCCGACGCCGGCGTCGAGGTCCTCGCCTACCGGACTCGCGTGGAGCCTCAGCGGTTCGAGATCGAGCGCAAGCTGCGGGCGGACCTGACGCCGCAGCCCGCGCTCTGAGGCCCCAGGCCGGATCCCCCCGAGGCTCTGCGAGAACACAGGGGCGGCGTTGAGAAGTCGCGTTTGGGCTGCAAGCTAGCCGCCGTAGACCCGGGCGTCGGGGGGTGGGTCTCGCCTCGCGGGGATCCGGGACCTGAGAGTGACTCTGTCGAACCGGCGGGGTCTCCATCCGTAGGGAACCGGGCTTTTCTTTCGGTCCCTACCGCCAGTGGAAGCGGGCCTTCTCGTCCACGTGGCAGTCGCGGCAGTTCTGCTGGCTCTCGTCGGGGATCGGGACGGTCATGACGTCCGTGGCGGTCTCCGTGCCCGTGTGGCAGGCGCCGCAGTCGCCCTCGACGGTGGCCTTCAGGTGACCCCGGCTGTAGTGGTCGAAGAGGTTCAGCTCGGGCCACTGCCGCGTCCGAGGCTCGTTGCGGTACACGGGATCGCCGGCCCGGTGGCAGAAGAGGCAGGAGCCCTCCTGCACCCTGGCGTGGGCGACCGCGGGGGCCGGCGGCTCGTTCACGACGTGGCACATCGTGCAGTCCTTGGCGCCCGGTTTCGTCGTCGGGACGGCGGCGAAGAACTGATCGGAGGGCTCGGAGAAGTCGTGGCAGGCGAAGCAGCCGTCCTTGAGCGTCTCGTCCGCGTTGCGATCGAGGTGCAGGCCGTGCGGGAAATCGTTTCTGGACACCGGCGCCGGCAGGCTGCCCGCGTCCGCCACCGGCGCGCCGGTGTCGTGGCACTCCGCGCAGTTGCCCTGGGCGCCGGCGTAGTGGCCTTCGGCGAGCCCCGCGGCGAGCGCACCGCCGTCGGAGACCTCGACGTGGCAGTCGATGCAGGCGCCGTCGTCGCCGGGCGTGAGGCTCGCCATGTGAACGCCGTGCCAGAACGGGGCGACGACGTCGGCGCCCGCCGTGGTCGGGGCTCCGTCGCGGTGGCAGTCGACGCAGTCCCGTCCGTCGAGCTTCACGTCGAGCTGGAACTCGGGATGGTGATCGCGGCGCTTGACCTGGAAGCCGAGCATTGCGACCGGGCTGGTCTGGACCTGCTTGAGCTCTTCGTCGTTGAGCTTCTGGTGGCACTGCAGGCAGTTGGCCGGATCGTCGGTGCCGTGCCACTCCGGCTTGTACTTCGGAGCGTCCTCGCTCTCCGTCGTGCCGGTCTCGTGGCAGCGCATGCACGTTTCGTAGGGCACCGGCTCGAAGTCCTCGTCCTCGCGGAAGTCGTGTCCGGCCACCGGCTGGGCCGCGACGGGGTTCTCCGGCAGGGCGTGGCACTCGGTGCAGGCCATCTCCACCCCCGCCGCGAGGTGCTTGTCGTGCGGGAAGGTGTTGTAGGCGACCGGGAACGCCCGGTTCAGCGCTACCGCCGCGGGCTCACGGGTCGTCGACGGCAACGACTCGTGACAGGTATCGCACGTCTCGCGCGTCTGATCGCCCGTGGGGATGAACGAGCCGTCCACGCTCACCGGGCCGCGGTGGTCCACGTGGCAGAGCAGGCAGTCGTGCTCGAAGTACCCGCGCGTCGACCTGCCCGGGTCGTCGCTCGCCTCGACGCGGAACGGGTGCTGCCCGCCCATCAGGTCCGCGTGGCACTGCGCGCAGCGGTCCATCGGGGTGCGGTTCATCGTGTCGTGGCAGGTCGTGCAGCCGTTCGCCTGCGCGAGCCGGGCGTAGCCCGCCAGCGGCTCCTCGAGCGTCGCCGGATCGGTCGTGAAGAGCATCGCGTGATGCTGGTTCAGCGGCCCGGGGTCGAGGAGCGGCTCCTCGACCGCGTCGAAGAACATCGCCGGGACGAGCAGGATGATCGCGAACACCGCCAGCCAGTTGCCGATCCGCACCGGGGCGTAGCGGCCGAAGGCGACCTCCTGCTCGACGAAGCGGTCCAGGTCGCCCTTCTCGTAGGCGAACCCGCCGACCGTCACGTCGAGCGTGAGCTTCTCGCCGTCGACCGTCGCGACCAGGCGGGTCAGGCCGATGACGATCTCGTCGCCGCTCGCGAGGGCCGTCGGCTCGTCCACCGAGGCACCGTTCAGGAAGGTACCGAGCGCACTGCCCATGTCGCGGACGCGGAACGCGCCGTCGACGAACTGGATCTCGCAGTGGTGATCCGCGACGACCGGATCCTCGATCAGAATGGCGGAGTTCGAGTGCGTGCCGAAGTCGATCGCCTGGACGTCGGCGTCGAAGGCGATCTTGCCGCTGCCGATCTTGTCCTTGCCCTTGACGACGAACTTGGCCATGGGCCTAGGCTGAGCCTCCGTTCTTCGCGAACAGCGCCTCGGGGTTCACGCGGTCGATCGCGCCGCACGGGCAGTTGTAGACGCAGGCCTCGAACGGAAGCCCCGCGCAGAGGTCGCACTTGATCGCCTTCTTGTCCTTCACCTGGCGGCCGGTGCGCGCGGAAACGAGTCCCGCGGCGACGGGGTCGAGCTCGCCCTTTTCCTCCTTCTCCTTGTTGCCGAGCTTCGCGAGCAGACGGCCGAACAACGGAATCCCTTCGAGGAAGCCGGGACCTCCGTAGGGACTCTTCGCCGCCTTCTCCTGCGAGATGTCGGCCATCCGGATAACGCCGTAGGGGCAGCCCATGACGCACGCCGTGCAGCCGGTGCAATTGTCCCAAATGAAGTGGATCGAGCCCTTGATGTCGCGCCGGATCGCCCCGTCGTTGCACTTGCTCATGCAGCCGGGCGTCTCGCAGTTGTAGCAGGCCGTCGTGAGCACCTTGTCCGCGGCGATGCGCGTTCCTGCCTTGGACAAGCGCGGAGCGCGGTCGTCGTGCACGGCGACGCACGACTCGACGCAGGCGTTGCAGCGCGTGCACTTCTCCAGGTCGATCACGAGCGCCTCGCCGCCCTTCACCGCCTGGCGCGCGACCATGACGTCGAGCTCGTCGCGCGTCAGCCGTCCGGCGATGCCCTCGTCGGACAGGATGTCGAAGATCGCGGTGTGCTGGCCGGATTCCGCCGCGAGGATCGCGTCGGCCGTCGCGATGATCGTGTCCATCGTCTGCCGGTCGTCGGCATAGACGCGCTCGAGCAGGTCGCGCGAGAGCTTGACGGCGTCGGTGCGCTCCAGCGTGGTGACCGTCAGCGCCCGCGTGCGGTCGGTGGAGGAAAGGGCCTGCTCGCCGAAGGACGAGTTGTCCATCAGATAGGCGACGATCTGCTCGCCCCCGGTCTCGGGGTGAACGCGGGTGCACTTCACCGAGCCCGTGCGGATCAGGTACATCGCGTCGGCCGGGTCGCCCTCCTTGAAGAGCGTGGTGCCCTCCGGCAGCACGAGCAGCTCGGCCTCGTCCTGGAGCGGCAGGATCTTTTCCTCGGGCACGCCCTTGAGGACCGGCGCGGCCCGCAGGTGCGCGGCGAGAGCGCGCTGGCGATACTTCGCGTCGATCTTGTTCTTGAACGCGTTCTGCCCGTAGAGGATCTTGAAGAGCGGCGGGTCGATCGCGAGCACCGTGCAGCGCTGCTCGGACTTGACGGTTGCCATCGCGGGCTGGTTCGCGAGCGCGCTCATCTCGCCGAACCAGTCGCCGGCACCCAGGGCGCCGAGCCGCACGACCTCGCCGCCCGGCTCGGTCCGGTAAGCGCCCGCGAGACCCTCGATGAGCACGTGGAACTGGCCGGTGTAGTCGCCCTGGTTGATGAACACCTTGTTCGGCGGGCAAACCTCGACGTGGCGGAACTTGACGAGGGCCTCCCACGCCTTGTCCTTCAACGCGCGGAGGAGATAAACCGAGTCGAAGCGCGACTTCAGCCGGTAGATCTCGAGCAGATCGCGGTAGTCCTCGAGCTTCTTGCTCAGCTCGTCGCGCTCTTTCCTGACCGCCGCCTGCTCCTCTTCGTCCTCGAGGT
Source organism: Planctomycetota bacterium (assembly GCA_028278425.1). Lineage (GTDB taxonomy): Bacteria > Planctomycetota > UBA1135 > UBA1135 > JANQEJ01. Next base: position 15,439 of record JANQEJ010000148.1, read on the forward strand.
TGGGAACGGTCAGCTCCTCGACCTGCTCCAGGAGCGGCACGAGGTCCTCGAGCAGGGCCTCGACCTTCTTCTCCACCGCGCGCTGCTCGCCCTCGGCCTTGGCGACCTCCGCGTCGCGCTCCTCGGGCTTGATCTTCTTGTCGTCGACGACCTTGCCGGTGGCTCGCTCCGCGGCCCCCTTCTCCTTTTGGAGCTTCTCGACCTCGGCGATCAGCTCCTTGGCTCGTTCGATGTCGGCCATCAGTACCACCACACCGAGAGGACGTGCAGGACGAGCAGGCCCAGCAGGAACACCGACAGCGGCACGTGGATGATGCGCCACACGTTCATCACGTGCTTCAAGCGCTCGAGGCCGGCCAGGGTCCCGCGCACGCGGCGTCGCTGCCCGAAGAGCGTCATCAGGTCCTGCAGCTCGCCACATGCGGCGACGCGCGCTTCCGCGGCCTTCTGATCCTCCTTCTCCTTCGCGGCTTTGGCTTCCTGCGCCGCGGTCAGCGCGTCTAGCCGTGCCGAGCGCAGCCCCGCCGACACGTCGCCGCTGAAGCGACCGCGCTTTTGGACACCGGCGAGGTAGGCGTCCTTCCAGGCGCCGGCCTCGGCCGTCTCCAGCGCCTTCTCGTAGCCCTTGTCCTTCAGCTTGCCGGCGAGCTTGCGCCCGATGCTGGTGTCCAGCACGAAGGCTTCCTCGACCGAGAGGTCGCGCTCCGCCTTGGTCATCCAGCTCGGCCCGAGCGCCCAGACCACGATGCCGAAGACGCCCGTCGCGATCACGAGGAAGCTGAGGGCGTTGAGCAGAAGCCCCATCGGCGACTCGAAGTTCGCGCCGCCGTGGACGAACACGAGAACGGCGGCCGCCAAGCCCAGGTAGAGGTGCATGTGCATCCACTTCGCGACGCGGCCGAGGGGCTCCGTGGGACGCACCGTGATCTCGAAGGCCGGCTCGTTCGGCCCGCCGGGTTCCACGACGACCCGCATGATCTTGTCGACGCCGTTCTGCTTCAGCGCGGCGCGGGCCTGCTTGGCGACGTCGTTCTTTTCGGTCAGCGCGCCCTGCGCCACCTTGCGGCGGAGCTCGTTGATCTTCGCCTCCGCGGCCTCGACGTTCTTCGGCGGGACCCTTTGCTTGAACTCGTGCGAGATGCCCATGCGGTGGACGTACTTGCGCGCCGTGTAGAGCGCGACCACCACGAAGAGCGTCAACGCGATCCAGCCGGACCAGAGCAGGTAACCGCGATCCGAGCCCCCGCCGCGGCCGATCGCATAGTCCTTCATCTCCAGCCACGCGACGAAGCCGCCGGCGATGAGCAGGGCGGCGAACGCGTAGGGCGAATTGAAGAAGCTCTTGTTCACCGGTTGAACATCTCGAACAGATCTCTGCGGCCGGGATAGGTCTGCTGGTCGGCGGTGGTTGTGTCGTTACCGAGGCTATCGCGCTCCTTGGCCGGGTCATCCGCGCCGTCGACCCGCCGCCCCCAGTGACAGTCGAGGCATTGCGTCGGCAGGACGGGGCCGCTGGGCTCGTGGGGGAGCAGGGGTCCGTGGATGTCCGGTTCGTCGGCAGGCCCTCCCAGCTCTCTCCCGAACGTGCCGACCGAAATCTGTCGGACGCCCCGCCCCGGCAACCACTCCTCCACCATGTGGCACGTCGAGCAGCTCTCCCCCGCCGGGTGCAACTGGACGCCGCTGATCGACGCGATTTCGGCGTGGGTGACGAAAGCCCTCTTCTCGAGCGCCGGCACTCCGCCCGCCAATTGGGTGTGGCACTTCGCGCAGGCGTCGACGCCGACGCGGTCGACGTGTCCCGTGTCGCGCCAGTGCTCGCCGTGGTCGTGGCACTTCGAGCAATCCTCGACGTCGGAGGGGGTGCCGATGCCCTTGCCGGCAAAGCCTCCGGCCGGGGTGTGGCAGGTGATGCAGTCCATCGGCGCCCCGTTCCATTGCCGTCCGATGTGGAACTGGTGCGGGAAGTCGAACGGGTTCTTGGGCTCGCCTTCGCCCATGTCGGGCGTGATCACGGATCCGAAATGGCACGTCGCGCAGGAATCGACGTCGTAGGTCAGGCCGATCTCCTCGGGGCCGTCCGTGGCCGAGATCGTCTTGTCGTGGCAGAGGCCGCAGTCCGCCGGGGTCGGAGTCTCCGGGAGGTGCGTGTCGTGGCTGAACTCCTGCGGTTCGAGGCGCGAGGGCAACTGCTCCACCGGAGCCAGGTGGCAGCGCGAGCACTCCTGAGCGCTCTTCCCGGTGATGCCCAGGTGCGCCTGCCCCTCGATCCGGAACGTCGAGGGGTTCGGACGTCGCACGGAGACCCTGAGCCGGTCGTTCTTCATGTCCTGCCCGAACGCGTGACAGGTCGTGCACGCTCCGGGCTGCCGTTCGCCCTGCGAGTCCCTCGTCGGCTGCGACCAGTCGCCGTGGAAGGTGTTCCACTGCGGCTCGCTGTGGCACTCGGCGCAGCCCTCAAACGTGTCCGAGCGATGCGGACCGCGCCCTTCGTCACGGAGCAGCTTGCCTACGACGAAGTCGATCTCGCTCTCGCTGTACTCGTGGCAGACGATGCAACCCTTGTTGGCGATGCTCTCGTAGCCTTCCCTGTTGCTGACGGCGCCCGGGCCCGGGTCCACGCCCGCCATCTTGCGCAGGCTCTCCGGCCGGAGGTGCAGCTTGTGGTCGAAGGTGCCGAGCGCGACGCTCTCCGTCCGCTCGGCCTCGGGCCTCTCCTCAAAGCTCATCGGAAGGCCGTCGGCGCGGGTCATCGGTCTGTCCGGCGGCGGGTCGGGCTGCTCGAGGTGGCAGTCGGCGCAGTTCGTGCTCGTCGCGAACTCCGGCGCAGGGGGCTCGCTGCCGGCCCAGTCGAAGACCGGCGTGTGGCAGGCGCCGCAGTTTCTGTCCGTGCCCTTCCCCTCCAGGAGCTTCTCCACCGACATGGCGGCGGTCACGTCGGCGTCCTCCGGCGTGAGGTTCGGCATGTGCTCGTTGTGAAGGAACTTCTTGAGCTGAGTCGGCCCCATCGATTCCGACGCGTTGAGCGCGTCGAGGAAGCTCTCGCTCAGCTCTTGGGCCGGTTGGATGGTCGCTCCCGCGACGGCTTCGATGTCTTCGAAGGGGATCTGCGGCTCGTCCTCGTGACACGCCACGCAGGCGCCGAGGTTCGAGGGGACGTTAAGGCTCCCGAGCTCGCTCTTTTGCCTCCAGGGACGCAGCCGCGCCGTCCTCAGGTCGTACTGCGGGCCGTGGCACGCGCGGCACGCGAGGTTCAGGTGGTCGCGGTGCCAGAACCCCGCGACGTCGACCTCTTTGTGCAGCGCGTCGAGGTTCTTCTCCCAGCCCGGCCGCGCCTGAAGCTCGAACTCGCCGCGGTAGTGGCAGTTCCCGCAGACCTCCTGCGGGTCGCGGCGGAAGTCCTTGTCCTCCGGGTCGTAGACGTGGCAGGCGCGGCAATCGCGCCACACCTCCTCGACGTCGCCGCGGTACCAGCCGTCCTGAACGTGCTTCGCGTGCGTGAAGGGGCGGGTCGGCTCGCCGGAAGCTCCGGTCGTTTCCTGCTGTCCCGGGGCGAGCAGGACCGTCCAGCTCAGGAGCAGGCTGACGCTGGCGGTGCTCCAGGGTGCGAAGCGCATGCTCTAGACGAAGAACTGGAAGGCGAGAATGGCGACGACGATGAGGAGGAGTGCGATGACGATCCAGAGAACGATCTGGGTGTTCGAGCTCTTGCCGGCAGCCGACGCCTGGATCGTGCGGATGACGCGGCCGCGATCGACGGCTTCGACCCAGTCGGCGGCGGAGATGACGTTGCCGGCCTTGAGCAGGATCTCGCCGGCGCTGCGGTCCTCCTTCTGCGCCTCGCGCTGCGCGTTGGCGCGCTGCGCGGCCGTGATCCGGCCGTTGTTGACGAGATAGTCGAGCGCCGCCTGCGTGCGCTCGGGAGGAATCGGGCGCCCCTCGGCGTCCTGGGTCGTGAAGAACACCGTTTCCACCGAGCCGAAACGGACGCGCATGTCGGATTGGATCTCGCGTGGGGAGTCCGCCGACAGGCGCTCGTCGCCGATGTAGGTGTAGTTCGTGCTGTTCAGGTCCTTGAGGAAGAAGCGGCGGCCGTCGTAGGTGATCTCGGCGTGCCGTCCCGACACCGCCCGGTCGTCGATCAAGAGGTCGGGGTCGTCCTTCTTGCGCCGGCCGATGGTGAACTTGTCCTTCTCGATGTCGTAGATGCCGCCGAAGGCTTCGTTCACGACCACGAGCCGCGGGCGCGCCGCCTTCAGCGACTCGAGCTTGGCGAGCTCGCCCATGGGCGACTCGACGCCCATCACGGTGCCCATGTAGCTCGACTGGTCGGCGTCGGACTCGTCGGGTTGCGCGGCCGGGACGGGCTCGGCGGCCTCGGCGGGCAGGTCTTCCTTGGACATCGTCTGCTCCACTTTCTCCTTCTCGGCGGGCGCCGGCGGTTCGGGCTCGTCCGCGTCGGCCGCCGGCTTGGGCTCCGGCTTGCGCACTTCCGGCTCGGTCTTGGGTTCGGGCTCTTCCGGCCGGGTCTCGGCCTCCGGGTCCACGATGTCCGGCAGGGGCGCGGTCGCGTCGACGGTCGCCACGTCGTCCGCAGGACCGTCGACGACCACGGTGCTCTCGACCGGCTTCTTCTTCACGTCCACCACCGTGGCCTGCACCGGGTCGGGAGCGATGACCTCGACGCGGGTCTCGCCGAGGATCAGCACCTGGCCGCCGCGCAGCTCGGTGGTTTCCCCCTTGCCGAGCGCGGCGCCGCCTTCGATCAGCGTCTTGTTCGAGCTCCCGAGATCCTCGATCGTGTACCCGTCTCCCGCCGATTCGATGCGAGCGTGGTTGGCGGAGATCCGCGGGTCCTGGATCACGCAGCCGCTGTCGGGGTGACGCCCGAGCGTCAGACCGTCGCCGATCGGGACGTCACGTGGCGGCTCGCCGGGCACGTGGACTCGAAGGATCCATTCGGACATGGCTTCTGGGCTCGAGAGGAAGAAGCCACCACGACCTCCTCCTCGGGACAGGATAGCTTCTCCGGCGCGGTTATCGACCGCCCGGCGACGAGACGCCGCCGCCGGCGGAGCCGCCCGGCCCCTGGGGTCCCCCTTCCTCCGGTTCGTTGCTCAGCGTGTAGAGCTGGCCCTCCTCGTCCAGGTACAGCCGCTGCATCTCCTTCAGATTCATGGGACGGCCACCGATCCGGCCGAAGGCGGCCATCTGGTTGCCGCTCTCGTCCACGGCCCGGTCGCGGTCGAGCGCCTCGGAAATCGCCAGCGCCGGCCCGTCGGTCGGGTAGGTCCCGATCAGCTCGGGCACCGGCTTCGGCGAGAACCCATAGGCGCTCCGGCCGCCGTCGTTGGGCGCGATCAGCTTGACCACGCGCATGCCGTTCTCGCCGTCGGCGAGGTAGGCGAAGACCGTGTCGTTGGTCATCGCGACGCGCGTCATGTTCAGGTCGTTGATCGTTCCACCGGCGTTGAACGGCTCGGGCTTGCCGGGTTTCTCCGGCCGCTCCACGTCGATGATGAAAAGACCCGCCGCGCCGGCGGAGACATAGGCGTACGTCTTCGCCACGTTGACGTGGCGGGCGTCGGCGATCCGGACGGTCGCACCCGGGACGGCCTTCACCTTCTCGGGCAGCGTCACGTCGATCACCTTCATCCCTTCGGCGTCGGTGACGAAGGCGTAGCGGAACTGGACGTCGATCGACGTCGGTTTCACGACCTCGGGGGCGCCGATCTCGCCGATCACCCGCGGGGCGAGCGGATCGTCGAGGTCCACGAGCACGATCCCGCGGTCGCAGCAGACGTAGGCGGTCGTGCCGGCGAGCGTCAGATACACGGCGCCGTTGAGGATCCCGTCGGGGTTGAACGTCGCCTTGCGCTCGATGAAGTTGTTCTGCGGGTCGAAGTCCGTGAGCATGTCGGTGTCCACCACGATCAAGCCCTCGTACAGGTCGCTGACGTACGAGTAGCGGTAGACCTCGTGCATGTTCTGCGGCTCGTCGCTCTTGTAGTAGTAGGGCTGCTCGAAGTTCCCCGGTCGCCACTCGCGGCTCATCGAGATGTGGTTGTTCGTCGGCAGCGCGACGCAGGTGGCGAACTCCGTGGAGATGTGCGTGTCCTGGCCGAACGGCGAGAACGGCGCCGTCACGAGCTTCTCCGAGAAGTCCTTGTTGTTGACGTTGGCGACGTCGTAGACGCGGAAACCGCCCTCGCCGCTCGCGGTGTAGAGGTACTCCCCGCGCAACTGGAGGCTGCGGATGTCCACGCCGCCGTGGTGCTCGGACTTCTTGAAGATGCGCCCGCCCTCGACGAAGTCCTCGTAGTAGTCCGGATAGGCCATCTTGTGGAGGTGTGAGCCGAGAACGGCCTGCGGTTCCTCCCACTCGGTCACCCGGACGGCGACGAAGCCCTCGTCGCCCTCGCCGACGAAGACGTTGTGGCCCATCAGGCCGACGTAGCTCGTGCCGAGCAGGTAGGTCTGCGCGAGCCACGCGTTGTTGTCGTTCTCGTCGGAGACGTGGCAGTCCTCGCACTCCCTCGTCTCGGTGGCGCGCACCGTGTGCGGGAAGTACGTATTGAAGAGCTGGCTCGACATTCCGTTCGCCGCGATCGTCGGGACCTGCCCGTAGATCCGGCGGCGCTGCGCGTCCTCGGAGGAGATGACGAGCGCGGACGACGAGCGCACCGTGGCGATGCGGTTGCCCTTCGCGTTGCCGGAGATCCCGAGCAGGAACTCCGAGTCGTGCACGACCTGCGGGTTGTAGGACGAGTAGTTGCGCAGCTCCTTGGGCTCGAAGTGGTTCGTCGGCGTCTTCCAGTTGGCCTTCTGCGGCAGGTGGCAGCCGAAGCACGACGTGATCCACGACGTGTGGCAGGTGTAGCAGTCCACCTTCCCGTCGCCGTGGGCGCGATGCCCTTCGCGGTTGCGGATCTCTTTCGCGCGCCGCGAGCGCTCGTTGTAGCGCGAGTGGCCGGGCGTCACGGTGTCGACGACCTGCACGACGGTCCACTCCAGCTCGGGGTAGAGCATCGAGCGCTGCTTCAGGACGTTCTCACCGTCCTCCTCGTCCCAGTAGAAGCGCTCCTCGTTCCAGGGCGTGGTGCCCTGGAAGAGGTCGTTGCGGTTGTCCGGCTCCGTCTCGGGCGGTATGAGCTCCCCGGTGTCGGGGTGGCGGCGGAAGCCGGTGGCCGGTCCGCTCGTCTTGCCGTCCGTGGGCAGCCCTTCCTCCACCTCCGGATGGTCGAGCGCGTCGGCGATCGACCCGTGGCAGTCCTGGCAGGTGATCTCGATCGCCGCCTGGAACTCCGCGTAGAGCTTGCCGTCGCCGTGCACGTCCTGTTCGAAGTGGCAGTCGACGCAGTGCATCCCGCGCTCGGCGTGGATGTCCTTGAGGTGGACGGGCTTGCCCTTCTTCGGCGCGAAGGCGCCGTCCTTGATCTCCTGCGCGGTGGGATCGCTTCCCAGCTCGGGAATCGCTCCGTCGAACTTCGTCGGCTCGTCGTACGGAACGATGTTGCCCTCGGAGTCGAGGAAGTTCCCCTTCCGGTCCTTCTTGAACACCGAGCGGAAGATCCAGCCGTGTCCGTGGTAGTCGGCGAACTGCGTGTGCTTCAGCTCGGGGTTGAGGTTCGCCACGTCGGCGAGGAACTCACGGTCGTTCCACTTCCCGAGAACCGCGGCGCCCTCGGGGTTGTGCATGATCGACTTCCACCACTCGTGGTTCGTGGGATAGCGCTGCTCCTCGGGCCACATCGGCTCGCCGTCGGTGTCGTAGGCCCACATCGTGTACCCGTAGTACGAGTTCACGAACGCGTTCGGCTGGTGCATGTGGCAGGTCATGCACTGGCTCGAGGGGATCGCGCGGGTGAACTTGTGCTGCAGCGGGTGGCCGGACTCGAGCGGCTTCGGCTGACCGTTGTCGTCGAGGACGAGGGCGGGATCGGGCTTGACGGGATTCCCCCACGGATCGGTGTCGACGGGGCCCTTCCCGCGGTTCCCGAACTTCGCGTAGGGACCGGAGTGGATCGGGTTGCGGTCGTTGGCGTAGACGACGTGACACGCGGTGCAACCCGAGGAGCGGTAGTCGCCCGGCTGGTCGTTGGTGCCGAAGAACGACAGGAACGGATCGTTCAGGCGCGTCTTGAAGATGTTGAGCAGCGGCAGGTCGACGCGGTTCAGCGTGCCGAGCCCGCGGTCGGAGAGCCGGTTGTTCGGCCGTCCGGGATCCTCGAGCTTGTCCGGCAAGCCGATGAGCGGAACCGGGAGACCCGCGAGGCCGAGCGCGGCGCCGCCGAGGCGGCTGCCCTTCTCGAAGACGCGGAAGATGTTGCCCGTCTGGCCGACCTCGAAGTGCGGGAGCGGGACGGCAAACGGAATGACGCCGCGAGCCGCTTGCTCCGCGTTCGGCTCGGGGACCGTGAAGACCGCCTGCGCGATCCCCTGCGGGCTGTAGGACTCACCGAGGATCGAGTGCTTATTCGGCAGGATCCCGTTCGCGTAAGGCGCGACGCCCCAGAAGTGCGTGGCGGTCGTCATCACCGACTTCGCCACGTGCAGGCTCTCGTCGACGTGGCAACGGCCGCAGGTCTGCGGCACCACCCGCAGGTCGCCGGGGTTGACGAAGCGGATCCACTCGAGGTTCTCGGTGTTGATGAGGTTGAACAGGATCTCCGGATTCGCCGAGCTCGGCCACAGCTCCGGATGGCTGGGCTTCGGGTGCCCCTCCTCGATCGTGACCGCTTCGCCGTTGCCGCCGTGACAGTCGACGCACGAGAGGTGAACGGTCTGCGGGTGCGGCTCGTCGACGTTCTCGTGGCACGAGAGACAGCCGGCGCTGGCGGCGAGCGCGTCCTCGGGAGCGCGGTTCATCACGTCCACGAGGGCGCCGTCGATCTCCATGCGGAAGCGGTCCTCGCCGGGATCCTCGAAGGAAGGCGTCCACTTGGCGTGCTCGACACAGCCCGCGAGGATCGCGAGCGATGCGAGGCTTCCCACGCTCACGGCCGCGAAAGCGAACCCGGCGGCGCGCGCGAGCTTCGACGGAGGGTGCGGGGTCTTGGTCGCGTTCATCACCAGGTGAGGATGGTGTTGAGGAAGAGGGAATAGAGGGTCTCGTCCGACTGGTAGATGCGCTCGAACCCGTCGCCGGGAATGAGCGCCGACGTGCCGAGCTGGAAGATGATGTTCTGGGTCAGGAGCGGTCGCCACTGCGTGCCCATGAAGAACTCCCAGCCGATCTCGCGCTCGACCTCGGGCAGCTCGAGATAGGTCTCGAGCACCTCGCTGTGGTCGAAGCGCAGATAGGTCGTGCCGATCATCGTCCGCAGCGTCGGCGTGACCTCGGCGTCCCAGGCGACGCCGATCAGGTTGATGCCCGGGTTGACGAAGTTCGACTTGCCCTCGAGCTTCGAGCTCTGGAGGTCGGCCAGCGGGCTCAACTGGCTGGTCAGCCGGACGCCGAGGAGCTGGATGAGCTGGCTGTTGAAGTACGAGAACTCACCGCCGGCGAAGTTCGGCGCGTCGAAGATCGCATCGAAGCCCTCGGCGTCGCCGTCGCGGGTGTTGTCGTCGCCCGACGCGTGCATCGCGTAGAGACGCCAGCGGTACCAGTCGATGTCGTAGGAGAGCTCGAGGGCGGCGAGTTGCGCGTTGATGTCGACCTTGCGCGCGGCGAAGGGGTTGAGGTCGTCCTCGCCGTAGGCCTGATAGAACGCCGCGGTCACGTTGATGCGGTCGAAGTGCCCCTCGCCGGCGAGGCCCAAGTAGTACGACTCGACCTCGTTGTCCATCGCCAGGCCGACCGGGGCGGGGCTCACGAGGAAGCCGTTGTCGTCGAAGTGCTGGCCGCGGTGGTCGTTGTTGTAGTGGAAGGACGCCTGCGTGATGAACCCCAGCACCGGCCAGTCCTGCCGGTAGAGGTTCGCGATGAACACCTCCTGCTCGCGGTCGTCGAACTTGTTGAGCTCGGAGTTGGTGTCCTTGTCGAGCATGTCGAAGAACACCAGGTTGTACTGCCACTTGTTGTCGTCGTAGTTCCCGAAGATCCGCGCGCCGAGGTTCACGTCGTCGAAGACGAACCCCCGGAAGTCGCTCCGGAACGGGAAGATGCCTAGCTCCGAGCTGATGAAGTCGTAGCGGTCGGTCAGGTCGAACAGGTGGTATTCGATCAGCGCCTCCTGAAGCGCGAAATCCCGCTCCTGGCGCGTGTTGCCCTCGGAGACGTCGATCTTGACGGCGCCGGGCTCCTCCAGGCCGAGGTCGGTGTAGTTGAAGACCGGCGTGAGCCTGACCCGCCAGTCGACCGGCTTGAAGGCCTGCTGGCCCTTGAAGAGGTCGATCGTCAGCGCGGCGTCGTGGCGCCAGAAGTCCTGGTGGCTGTCGCCGAAGAACCCCGGATCGACGATCGAACCGGTTCCGGTGATGCCGGAGGGCGTCGGCACCCGGCGGTTGTTGACCAACTGGCGATAGGTCCAGATCGTGTTGAGGAACACATCCTCGGTGCCGAGGATCGGGAAGTCCCCCTTCAGCACGTTCTGGCGGTACGGGTTCCACGGCGACGCGGGCTTGTTGACCTCCAGGTACGGCGGCGGCTCGACCGGAACGCCGAGATCCATGTTCGGCCGACCCGGCGCGTACCACCGGTTGTAGATCGGCGCGAAGTGCGGAGGCTGTTCGTCGGCCGCTTGCTCGGTCGGTTCGTCGTCTCCGTTTCCCGGACGCGTCGGCCGATGCACCGTGCGGCGCGGCGGTGGAACCGGAGAGGGATGCGGCGCGGGTTGCGACGCGACGGCGATCGGAGTGTCAGCGGAGTCGTCGAGGTCCCAGTACGACCATCGCTCTTCCGAATACGTGCCGGGTGAAGAACACGCCACCGACAGGATCGCGGCAGTGCACCACAGCCCCGGAAGGGATCTCGCCCTCATTAACTCCTCCTGTCCCTCTCGATCCTCGAACCGTCGAGGACGAAAGCCAGTGTGAACCCTCCTGCGGCGAAGCCGCAAGAAAAAACGCTCGCACTAGCGCGCGCCGCCGCGCTTGTCGTAGGGTGTTTCCGGAGGCACCGGTCTCATCCTCGCGCGCTCGCGACGTGATCGGTGTTGTTCCGCGGTCGTCGATCGCGGAAAAGAGAATTCGTAAGGAGGAGCCATGGCGAGGAGTTCCGTGAAGCGACGCTTGCGCGGCGCGTTGGGACCGATCGGACTTGCGATGTCGGTGGCGTGCGTCGGCGGCAATGGGGATGACCCGAACGTCACCAACTTCACGTTTGAGCCGATCACCGCCGGCGACACGCTCCAGGCGGCGGACGTCGACGCCATCATGATGACCGCCGCCGAGGCGGTGGATCACCCGAACATCGCGATAGCGATCGTCGACCGAGTCGGGAACCTCCTGCGTCTCTACAACCGCACGCCGTCCGGGTTCGTCAACCCGATGAGTCCGGTCATCGCGGGAGACCCGGCGGAAATGCTGGACATTGAGAACAAGTTCGCCGTCGCGCACGCGCGGGCGGCCGCGTACCTCAGCCACAGTCAGGCTCCGCTGACCTCGCGAACGGGCCAGTTCCTTTCAACGTTCCACTTCCCCGGCGTCTTCGACACTGCGACGTTCGTCACAGAGCCCGACGGACCGGATGTCTACGCGATGTTCACGCCGCCGATCAACCCGACGATCGGGGTCGCCAACACGCCGCAGGCCCCGCTATGGCAGATCGACGCGTCGAACCGCGGGGGCATGGACCAGTTGAACTACAACCCCGGGATGTCGATTCCGGTACTGGTCAACCCGGACGGCTCGCGACCTACTCCCGGCTTCGGGCCGCTTCCCGGCGGCGTACCCCTCTACAAGACCCCAATCGCGGCGGTCGGCGTCACGCCACCGCCCAATCACGTGGCCAAGCGAGCTGTGGGCGCGATCGGTGTCTATGCTTGGGATGTCGGCACGCCGCCGAGCGGAACGGACCCCATGGGAGTGGACGCCGTTCCGCGGCCCGACATCATGGAATTCGTCGCCGTGACGGCGGTTGGAACGGAGAGCGCGACCGTCCCGGTGGTTCCGCCGGCAACAATGGCCGAGAACTATTTTTTCCCGGTACCAATCCCACCGGCGGGGGCCGTGTACCTGGTCGGGATCCTCCTTCCCGCTTTCGATCCGCCCATCAGGCCCGCAGACACCGGCCCAGGGATGTTCGATGCAGCCGACGTCGTTTGCACCGGGGATCCCGGAGCGCCAGGGGATCCCAGTTGCGTGGCTCAGCTCAACGGGCAAATCGATCCTTTCCCCGATCTGGTGGGACCGGATCCCAGTAATAATCCGCCGGCCGTGATGGGACCGGGCGGCGGACTCGCGGCGAACGAGGTCGCCGCGATCCTCGAAGGCTGCCGCCGCGCTTCCGAACAAACGCACGCCGCGATCCGCTTGCCGCCCAACGCGGCTTGCCAGATGGTCATCTCGGTGTGCGACCTCGATGGTGTCATCATCGGCGTGTACCGCGAGCCGGACGCAACACTCTTCTCGCTGGAGATCTCGGTCAGCAAAGCGCGAAACGCCGTGTACTTCAGCAAGGGGGACTCCCGAGACATGGGCCCCGATGCGCCGTTCCCCGGTGAGCACCCTTTGTTCTCCGTGTTCCAGGACCCTCTGGGAGACGACGCGGCGCTTGGTCTGATCACACCGGCGGGAAACCCGAACAACCCGGGCATCGCGGTCACCGCTCGTACCCTCGGGTTCTTGTCGCAGCCGTTCTACCCGCCGACGATCGATGGTTCGGGGGTCGTGGGACCGCTCCACCACCTCGTCGATGTCAACCGGAACCCCGCCTACTTCGACTGCCAGGGCCACGAGTTCGATCCGACGGGTTTATGCAACCAGCGCAGCGGGGTCATCTTCTTCCCGGGAAGTGCGCCTCTCTATAAGGAGATTGGCGGCGTGCAGACTCTCGTCGGCGGCCTCGGCGTGTCCGGCGACGGCGTCGAGCAGGACGACTTCGTGACCGCCCTGGGGATCCAGTTCGCCGAGGAAGCCTTGGAGCTGGCGGGCTCGCCGATCGACCTCGAGCCTCCGCCGGAGATCCGGGTCGACAACTTCAGCTACGACGGGGTCAAGATCCCCTACCTCAAGTTCCCGCAGAACCCCGGCGGTTAGCGGCTAGAGCGAAACCCCGTACTCGTCGCTCTGATCGATCGGGTACTGCGGTCCGCCTGGCCCGCCGACGCGGTGGGCCCACGGGTCGGGCTTCGCGAGCGGGGGCACGAGCGCGCGGCTGACCTGTACGGCCGCGTGGTAGCGCGCGCCGCGCGTGATCGCGCGCCACATCAGCGCGAACTGGCCGACGAGGAAGAGCAGGAGGACCTGCTTCCACCCTCCGCCGTCGGCGAGGCCGGTGTTCACGCTCCACGAGAGGATGCCGGTGAGCCAGAGGATGAGCCACTCGACCGCGAGCAGGAGCACCATCGGACGCACCGACCGGAGCGGGTAGCGGATCATCAGGCCGAGCGTGGCGAGCCCCGCCCAGATCGCCGACCGCGTGTCGTGCATCGCCATCCGCGTGCGCGTGTAGTCGCCCCAGACCAGGACCAGCGCGAAGGCCGCGGTGTAGATCCCGCTCTGGAGCCACTCGAGCCAGATCGCCGTGCGCTCGGAGGTCAGGACCTCCATCTCCCCGTCGGGCGCGCCGAAGAGGAACCCGGCGACGAAGGTCTTCCACGGCCAGGCGTAGGTCAGCCAGGCGACGACGGAGAGGACGAGGATCGTCAGGATCCAGAGCCGCGCGAAGCGCCAGAAGTACCGCGACGCACCCCACAGGAACCGGCGCACCGAGTGGCCCGAGGTGCGCTCGAGGAAGACCTGCAGCCAACCGCCGGCGGAGAACACGCCGAAGAGCATCACGACCAGCGCGAGGACGGCGGTCACGTACGCACTCTGAGAGCGCAGGCCTGCTAGCTCCTCGCGATGGTCGTGGCGGAAGGGCTCGTCCAGCGCCGCGAGCACCGACCCTGGCGCGTAGCGGTTCGCCGTCGCGTCGCCGAACCACTGGACCCACGGAAGCGCGACCGCCAGCGCGAAGATCAGCGGCACGAGCCAGCACACGAGCCAGATCGGGGTGCGTCCGATCGCGCCGCGCAGCGCGCTCAGGAAGACCGGGAAACGAGAGGTGCCTTCGGCGTGCTCCATCTCAGCCCCCGATGCCCCCGATCCAGTGCAGGTAGTGCTGCGCCTGCGACAGCACGCGCTCGCCCCACCGCCAGCGCGCGGTCGAATCGACCTCGTGGTACCAGCGGTTGTTCGACACGTCGCCGTCCAGGAAGTTGCGGCCCTCCGGGTCGAGCTCGACCGCGACGAGCTTCGTCTCGGTTTCGAAGACGAGCTTCTTCCAGGTCTCCTGCTCCTGCTCCGCGCGCGTCCAGACCTGGTCGTCGGTCGTGCCGTCCGCGAAGGTCAGCCGCACCGGAAGCGGAAGCCGCAGCCCGCCGTCGCGGCGCAGGACGACCTCCGCCAGCCACGGGCCCTCGTCCTCGTCGCGCTCGTCTTCCTCCTCCTCCGGGCGGTGCTCCATGAAAACGCCGCCCTGGCCCTGGATGAAACCCCGCTTTCGGGGGCGGACCCGCTGCGAGACCTCGACGCTCCAGTCGCCGGTCTTCGTGCTGCGGAAGACGTCCTCGAAGTACCACTGGCAGTCGACGCCGGCGCCCTCCTGGAACGTGCGGAAGAAGTCGTCGGGGTAGGGATGGTCGTAGCGCCACGTCTCGGAGTAATGGCGCATCCCGCGGAGGAACTCCTCGTCGCCGACGACCTCCTGGAGCGTGCGGAGCGCCGCCGCGGTGCGCGGGTAGCTGTTCGTGCGGTAGGACGAACGGTCGACGTGCTCCCAAGCGAAGGTGTCGATCGGGTCGGAGTCCGGATCGCTCAGGTAACCCGAGCGGTCGCGCCAGCGCGGATCGGACCACTGCTTGACGAACGTCAACCGCGGCTGCGCGCGCCAGCGGTCGAGAAACCCCGACGGCCGAACCGGCTTCAGCGGAATGCCGAAGGGCAGCGGGATGCGGCGCAGCGAGAGGATCTCGCCGGTCTTCCCCTCGGCGAACGTCGAACCGACGGCCACGCCGTCCACCGGTAGGCGAGCGAAGTCCGTCGTGGCTCGGCGCGGGCCATAGACGCGCCAGAGCACCTCGGAATCGGCGTAGGAGTTGAATCCCTCGTCGAGCCACGCCGCCTCGAATTCGTTGTTGCCGACGAGCCCGTACCAGAACTGGTGGCCGCACTCGTGCACGGTCACGCTCTCGGGCACGTACATGTCCGGCGTCGTGAAGCACCGCGAACCGCAGGTGAAGAGCGTCGGGTACTCCATCCCCCCCGCCGCGCGCGCGCCCCACCGCGGATCGATCACCGTGACGTGCTCGTAGGGGTACTCACCGAACCAGAGCCCGTAGAAGAAGAGCGCCGCGCTGGTCGCCCGGAAGTGCCGCCGCGCCTGGTCCGCGCGCTCGGGTTGGATCAGCACGGTGACGTCGACCTTGCGCATCCGGATCCTGTCCTCGCCGAGGGCAGCGCGCGCGAAGGCGACCTCCTCGGGATACTGCTCCTCCCACTCAGCCGGGTCGAACATGAACCGTTCGATCCGGTACCGCGGATCGCCGGTCCAGGTGAAGTCGTGTACGGCGGGCACCTTCCCGGTGGCGTCGGCGTCGTAGCGGTCCCGCGTCGAGGGCGCCAGGAAGCGGACGATCACGCGGTCGCCGCTCACGCGCTGGTTCTCCTGGACGCCCGACCCGAAGACCTTGCCCTCGTACTTCGCCGGCAGGTCGAGCTCGACGTCGTAGTTTCCGTAGTTCGAGTAGAACTCGGAGTTCATGTGGAACTGGTGACAGTTCCAACCGCGTCCCTCCTCGTAGACGCCGAGCTTCGGAAACCACTGGGCGACCAGGAGGAAGTCGTCCTTGTATCCGGTGCGCCGCCGAACCCGCGGGAGCTGGGCCTCCCACTCGACGCGGACGTCCACCGTGGCGCCCGGCGGAACCCCGGAGGGAAGGTCGACGCTGAAAACGGTGCGGTCGTCCTCGTTGCCGTCGTCCGGATACCGGTACTTGAAGCTCGGCATCAGGTCCTTGAGCGCCTTGGTGTCCGGATCCACCAGTTTGATCGAGGTCACCCGCGACCAGCCCCAGCCCTCTTCCATCTCCGTGTCGCGGAGCTTGCCCTTGGCCTCGACCAGGTGCGTGGAGCGGTTGTTCGAGAACGCGTTGAGGTAGAGGTGAAACCAGAGGTCGGAAACGGTTTCACCGCTCCCGTTGGTCCAGGAAACGGTTTCCGCGCCGGTCAGGATCTTCGTGTCCCCGTCCAGCTCCGCCGTGATCTCGTAGTCCGTCCGAGACGGGCTTCTCGCGGCGTTCTGCGCCGCCCAAATGCTGCCGGTGAGCGACGCGACGAGCGCGGCAGCGAGCACCGCTCGTCCTCGGCAAGCCCCTATTTGACAAGCGGTTAGGTCCACGCCCGGAATTGGACCCCAGGCGCGGGACGAGCTAAAGCACTTTTCTCCAAAACCCTCTCATCCGCGGCGCGGGGGTACCGATAAGGAGCTTCGGAGACCCCGCTTTACAGCGGGACAAAGGAGACGGACATGAACGTCGGAAATTCACACGGCTCAGGCTCCTCCCAAGCGCACGAGCGCTACCGGGAAGCGATGGCCGACCTGCTGCGCCGGACCCGTGCCAGGGTCCAGTCGGCGCGCCAGGCCGCCGTCCGGCACGGCCAGGAAGTGAGCGAGAACCGGCGGGCCGAATCCAAGGAGCGCGCGAACGTCGAGCGCTCGCCGCAGCGCCACGCCGACCAAGGCGCACCCGAGCGGCCGAACAGCGGCGCGAACACCCGCGACCGCGTCGACATCTCGAACGCCGCGATGGCGCGCATCCACGAGATGCTCGACCACGGCGGCGAGGAGCACCGTCGCGAAAGGGTCGAACGGCTTCGCCGCGCCTTCCACTCCGGCACCCTCAACAACCCGGAGCGCATGGAGCGCGCCGCCGAGCGCATCCTGAACGCCCGCCCGCCCGAGCTCGCGAACCAGAACTCCGATAGCTGACGCGCGCCCGCTCTCGAGCGTGGGTCCGCCGGGGAAACAGCCGGGCTACAGCAACGACGCGATCTGGTAAGCCGCGAACTGCGCGAAACGCGACGGCGAGAGCAGCGCCATCCGCCAGTCCCGTCCGTCCTCGTCGTCGCCGTCGGGGGTGGTGAAGTAGACCTCCAGCCCCTCGCGGACGCGCTCCTCGCTCGCGTCGAGGTGAACGGAGGAGGACCAGATCACGAGGCCGGTCTCCGCCGCGACCATGTCGACCTGGACGGAGAGCTTCTGCGGCGGGAAGAACTGGCTCTGGGTCACCGTGCCGAAGAGGATCGCGTCGAGGCTGTAACGCCGCGAGAGGTCCACGACCGTGTCCGGGCTGTACCAGCCGCGGCGGTAGGGATCGCTCTCGTGGACCTCCTCGAGGTCGCGGCCGTCGAGCGGCACCAGCTCGAAGGGCGTCGACAGGCTGAGCTCGCTGAAGAAGGCGCTCTTGAGCCCGGCGGCCTGCTCGACGGTCACGTCGGCGCCTTCGAAGGGCATCAGGCCGATGCGTCGGAGCCGGTACGTGTCGAAGTCCTCCGCGACCTGCGCGGTCGCGAGCGCCGGCATCGACGGCGGCTCGGGGAGGATCGCGCTGCAGCCCGCGAGAAGGAAGGCTCCGAGGAACGGGGTAAGGCGCACTTCGCTACTCCTCGCGCAGCGCGACGTCGTTCTCCTGCTCGTTCAGGTCGACCGAGGGGTCGATCGTCTCGAGCAACGCCTTCTGCCACTCGATCTTCGACTCGAGCAGGATCTTCTCCGCCTCGAGCCGCCGGATCTGCGCGGTGGTAAGACGGCCCGCGAGATCGCGGTTCTCGGCGCGCAGCTCGGCGTTCTCGCGCTCGAGATCGGCGACCCGCCGCCCCAGGGTCTCCTGGTCGCCCTCGACGAGCCCGATGCGGGTGTGCGACTTCTCCAGCTCGGTGAGAAGCGACGACACCTCCAGCTCGAGCGCGTCGCGCTGGTCGAGCACCTGCTGGTAGAGCTCGAGGATGTAGAGCCGGCCCGATTCGGTCGGCTGCACGCCGTGCGTCGCGGAGCCGACCTGCGGCGTGCCGAGCGGCTCGGCGTCGACGACCCCTAGGTCGATCGGCGCCACGCCGCCCGAGTCGGCGTTCCGGGGTGCCGGGTCCGGCTCGTACGGGCCGAGCGGGACGGGCTCCGCCCGCTGCGCCGGGTCGTCGAGCCCGGGCTCGTAGAACGACGGCAGGCCGCCGTCCTCCACCCACATCGGCGTCGTGCAACCGGCGAGCGCCAGCGGAACGAGCGTGAGAAAGCTCCGGATCTTCATCTTGTCTCCTTCGGCTCGAATTCGAGTTCCAGGACGGTGACCTCGCCGCACGAACAGCGGAGCTCGATCGCGCGGACGGTTCCGTCGGCGCGGAGCAGGCGCACTTCCTTGGCGGGGGAACAGGAGGCGCGCGCGGGCGCGGGCGTCGACGGGTCTCCGCCGAGGCGGACCAGGTGGTTCTTGATGATCGAGGACATGGTGTTCTTCAGGCGAGCACGTCGAGGCTTCCGCCGAGCTCCGGGTCGGCGCCGCGGGCCGGCGCCTGGGAGTCGGCGTCGCGCCGGTCGGCGGTCGGAGCGGAGGGACGCTTCTGACCCTCGCCGCTTTGCTCCGCCAGCTCGGCGCCGAAGTCGCGCTCCTGCTGGTCCATCTGCTGATCCTCGTCGCGCTGGCGGGTGGCGTGCACCGCGCCGCTCGTCGAGAGGCTTCGGTCGGTCTGCACTCTGCGGATGCTCGTGTCCATGAACGTGCTCCCGGTCACGGCGCGCCGATCGCGGTCTTCATCCCGCGGTTCAAGAGATACAGCGCGCGGCTGTGGATCTGGCTGATGCGCGATTCGGTCACGCCCAGCACCTCGCCGATGTCCCTGAGCAGGAGCTCTTCGCCGTAGTAGAGCGTGATGACCGTCTTCTCCTGCTCGGGCAGGTCGCTGATCGACTTGACGAGGAGCTCCTTCAGCTCGTTGTACTCGGCGCTCCCCTCGGGATCCGTGGTCTGCGGATCGGTCAGCATGTGGACGAGGTCGTCCGACGGCCCGTCGTCCAGCGAGACGGTCCCCGCGATCCGCGCGTGGTGCAGGATCTCGTCGACCTCGCTCTCGTCGATGTCGAGGCGCTCCGCGATCTGCTCGATCGACGGGGGGAGACCGTGCTCCTGTTCGAGCACGTTCACCGCGCGGTCGAGCTCGCGCACCCGTTCGCGCCGCCCGCGCGGCAGGAAGTCCATGCGCCGCAGCTCGTCCAGGATCGCGCCGCGGATCCGGGGGAAGGCGTAGGTCGAGAACTTCAGCCCGCGCTCCGGCTCCCAGGAATCGGCGGCCGAGATCAGGCCGATCATCCCGAAGCCGAGCATGTCCTCGCGCTCCACCCGCCCCGGAACGTCGAAGGACATGCGCCCGACGATGTGGTGGAGGAGCGGCAGGTGATCGAGGATCAACGCGTCGCGATCCACGCTCCCTGGGTCGGAAATGATTCCCACGTCGTCAGCCAACCGTCACCTCGGCGAACGACACGGTTTCAGGTCCAGGCTCGGGATCATGGCTGCGGCTCCTCCTCTCCCCGACCGGCGGCTTTGTCCGCCGCCAGCGACTTCTCGAGCGCGAAGAGGCCGAGCTTCATCACGGCCAGGACCGACGCGAACGCCAATCCCCCGCGCAGGGAAGCCACCGAGACGGGCACGTGGTGGAAGAGCGAAATGAGCGCGACAAGACACCCCGCCGCCACCGCCACGCGCCGTTCGAACGGACGCCAGGCGAGGCGCAGGGAAACTTCTTCGGAACCCCTATCGGACATGGCAATCCAAAGGCTTGAGGAGCGGTTTCGCGCGCGAACCCGTCCCGGGACGCGCCCGGCCGAGCAGGCGCTCGGTCAGTCGGCGGAGCGCGCGCGTCGCGGTCGAACGGGGATCGGCCAGGCAGAAGGGCTCCTGCCGGAGCGCCGCCGTGAGGACGCCGTGCGAGCGCGGCAGCCAGCCGAAGAAGCGCGGCGAGCGCGCCAGGAACCGCTCGCACACCGCGCGGAGCTTGTCGGCGATGCGGCGCGCCTCCTCGACGCCGGCGAAGTTGACGACGAGCTCGGGCGTCGCCACCTCGACGCCCGCTTCCGACGCGAAGGCGTCGAGCGCCTTGATCACGCCGTAGGCGTCCGTCGCAGCCGCCGGGTCGGGCGACGTGACGACCAGCACGCGGTCGGCGGCGGCCGCGAAGGCGAGCACGTCGTCGCCGATGCCGGCGGCGGTGTCGCCGATGACGATCTCGTAGTGCGCGGCGAGGCGCGAGACCTCGGAGAGGATGCGCCGCCGGCGCTCCGCGGAGGGGCGCGCCGCCTCGAGCTCACCGGAGCTTGCCGGCAGGACGTGGACGCCGCCCGGTCCCTCGACGACGCAGTCCTCGAGCCGCCGGCGCCCGGCGAGGAAATCCTCGACGTCGTTCTCCTTCGGGAGCTTGAGCAGCACGTCGAGGTTCGCGAGGCCGAGGTCGAGGTCGATCAGCAGCGTGTCGCGTCCCGACCGCGCCAGCTCGACGGCCAGGTTCGCGGCGAGCGTGCTCTTGCCGACGCCGCCCTTGCCGCCCGTGACGAGCACGAAGGGACACGGCATGTGCGGAACGTCGCTCCGGCGCACCGTCACCGCGAGATCCTCCCGCGCAGGAGAAGGTCGGCGAAGTGATCGCCGCGCGCGCGCCGCAGGTGGCCGCGCACGTCCTGGCCGTCGCACAGGAACGCGATCGGGAGCTTGGCGCGCAGGCACCGCTCGAGCGCCGGCGTCGGCCGCGCGGTCTCGTCGAGCTTCGTGATGATGGCGCCGGCCGGATTCATCGGCGCGAAGGCCGCGATGGCGTCGTCGAGCGCCGCGCGGCTCGCCGTCGCCGGCAGGACCAGGTAGACCTCGGAGCGCGCGACCTTGCCCAGTCCGCCGAGCTCCCGGGCGAGCGACTCCAACGGCTCTGACTCGCGCAGCGGCACGCCGGGAGTGTCGAGCAGGATCGCGTCGATGCCCGCCCGAACGGCGGCGGCCTCGTCGAGCTCCTCCGCGCTCGAGACCGCGGCGATCGGGATCTCGTGGCGGTCAGTTGCCGCCGCCGCGCGGTCGAGCGCCTCGAGCGAGCCGACGCCGACGGGATCGAGGCTCGCGAAGCGGACGCGCCGGTTCGCGCTGAAGAGCTTGCGGCCGAGCTTCGCCAGGGTGGTCGTCTTGCCGCCGCCTGTCGGCCCGACCAGGGCGATGATCCGCGTCGTTCCGTCGCGCTTGGGCGACGTGCGCACGGGCAGTACCTTGCCGATCACGCGCGCCGCGACGTCGAGCGCGTACATCCCCTGCACGCCGGTGCGCTCCACCGCGGCGGCGACCCTGTCGGTCAACGCCTTGGAGGCGCCGTGCTCCAGGAGCCGGCGGCGGACGTCGTCCAGGCCGGGCGTCCGCTTCCGGCTCGCGGACGCGCGCGCACGTCCGCGGCGGATGCGCGCGGGCTCGGCGACCGCGATGGTCACGCCGCCGTTGGCGACGGTCTCCTGGCTCAACACGACGGCACCGTCGCCGTGCGCTTCGCGCGCGCGGCGGAGCGCGTCGGTCAGGTTCTTTCCCCGAATGCGATGGATCTGCATGTCAGTCGTCCAAAGTCACGATGGCCGCCGTCTCGACCGAGCGGGCCGGGACGACCTCGTTGTAGGAGAGCACCGCCACCTTCGGCAGCGACGCGCGCACCAGCTCGTTGACGAAGCGGCGCACGTTGGAGCGCACGAGCACGACCACCTCCTTGCCGCCTCGCGCGGCTTGCGCCAGCGATTCGCCCATGCGCTCGACGAGCGCCTGCAGCAGCGCCGGACTGACCGGCGCCGCATCGGGATCGGTCCCGGTTCCGACGGCGGCGGCGAGCCGCGACTCGACCGCGGGGTCGAGCGTCACCGCGTGCACCGTTCCGTCGCGGTCGGCGTACATCTCGCACAGGACGCGGCCGAGCCGCTGGCGCACGAGCTCGCTCAGCGTCTCGACGTCCTTCGTGCGGTCGACGTTGTCGGCGATCGTCTCGAGGATCGCCGGCATGTTGCGGATCGGCACGCCCTCGGCGAGCAGGTTCTTGAGCACGCGCTGCACGTCGCCGTAGCTCATCTTGTCCGGCACGAGCTCCTCGACGACGGCGGCGGACGTGCCGCGCACGTTCTCGATCAACTCCTTGACGTCGTCGCGGCTCAGGATCTCGGGGATCGTCCCGCGCAGGAGCTCGGAGAGGTGCGTGACCAGCACGCTGGTCGGGTCGATCACGGTGTAGCCCATGATCTCGGCTTCGTCGCGCTGCGCCTCCGGCACCCAGACCGCGGGCAAGCCGAAGGCGGGATCGACCGTCTCCTTGCCGCGCAGCTTGCCGCTCGCGCCGCCGGGATCCATCGCGAGGTAGAAGCCGGGCTCGATCGTGCCGCTGCCGACCTCCTGCCCGCCGACCAGGATCCGGTAGGCGCCGGGGTCGAGGCGGATGTTGTCCTTGATGCGCACCGGAGGGAGCACGACGCCGTCGCGCGTCGCGAAGCGCCGCCGGAGCTGCGCGATGTGATCCAGGATGCCGGTGCCGTTCTTGTCCTGGACGAGCGGGATCAGGCGGTAGCCGATCTCGAGCGCGACGCGGTCGACCTGGAGGAGGTCGAGCGTGTCGTCGCGGGTCTCCTCCGCGCCCGCCTCGGCCGCTTGCTCCGCCTCGGTCGGCGTCGCCTTCTCGAGCAAGAGCTCGTCGACGTCCTCCACGCGGCGCGTCGCGCGCCACGCGAGCAGGAGCGCGATGGCGAGCACGGCAAACGGCATCATCGGCATCCCCGGCAGGAGCCCGATGACGAACATCATGCCCGCCGCGATCACCGTCGCCTTCGGCCGGCCGCCGACCTGCGCCATCAGGCTGTGCCCGAGGCTCTGCTTGCTCGTCGCCTTGGTCACGAGGATCGCCGACGCGGTCGACACCAGGAGCGCCGGGATCTGGCTCACCAGGCCGTCGCCGATGGTCAGCATCGAGTAGCGCTCGGCCGCCTGGCTCAGGGTCATCGCGCCCGCGAGCCCGATGGCGATGCCGCCGATCAGGTTGAGCGCCGTGATGATCAGGCCGGCGATCGCGTCGCCGCGGACGAACTTCGAGGCGCCGTCCATCG
>JANQEJ010000153.1 GCA_028278425.1 Planctomycetota bacterium
GGTTCAGCGACAGCGCGCCTTCCCAGACTTTGTAGTACCAGTCACCGGTGACGTCCGGGGGGTTGGCCGCAGCCGTGAAACCCGAGCTCGGGCTCGAGAGCAGGAAAACAACATCGCCGCCGTTGTTAAGCGTGCTGTTGTTGGAGTTGACCTGGGCAAAAGCCAGGCTCGTGGCGCCAACGAGCGCCCCAGCGACCGCAAAGGGCCGCAACATGCTGCGCATGTGAGTTACCTCCTGAGAGAGTCTTACTGAGGGGAATCTCCGGACTAGGTCCGGATGGCCGGTTGTGCAGATCCTAAGATGAGGATCGCAATCTCGGCGAGGAAAGGCTCCGATTCTCTTCCCCGCGCCTCTCCAGGCCCCCCCAGGGGGCTCCCAGCGCGGTTCTTTTTGCTCTCGGGAGGGGTGGTGCGCCCGACGGGACTTGAACCCGCACGTACGATCTGTAAAACCGTTGCTCTCGGGCGGCAGCCGGCATCGGCCTTCTCCCAGCGCAACCCCCGGCAAACCGAACCGGCCTGGCTCAGCCGTGGACCCCGTCGGCATGGGATCCGACGATCAACCCAGGCTTGAGGAGAGTCGGGGATGTCAGAGCGCGGATTCCCGCAGGTTCCCTGGAGATGAGAGATCACCGGGCGCCGCTCCTCTCATGAAAGCGCCGTGGCCGGTACCCCAAGGCCCTCTGCGAGCCTCGCACGTTCCTAGTTGCGTTAGTTCAAAGACCACCGGGCAACCGTGCCCTGTACCGTTTGAGCTACGGGCGCGTTGGGTTGCTGGACCGGTTGAGTCTACCGGCCGGGCGGGGATCCGGGAGGGGCCAAACGCCGTCTTTCGCGGCAAATCGTGCCGGCTTCGCGGGGCCCCCTCCCCGGGGGGCGGCCCGGCGGTCGGCGGCGGCCGCGCCCCAGCCCCCCACCAAAAAAAAAGCCCGGAACGGCGCCGCTCGGGCCCACGCGACCGCGGCACGTAGTACCCTCTTAACACCGGCCCCACATCACCAAAGAGCTATTGAGGCTACCGCTCCCATGGTGCAGAAGACCCACGACGGTGCGGGCGTCGGCCCGCCTCCGCTCCGTCGCGCAACCCCCCCCGTGTGCCGCCCCGAGGTCATCCTCGAACGCCTGCTCTCCATCCACGGCGAGCTGAGGTCCTCCTCGTGGAGCCACGCGCACCTGTCGCGCGTGATCGCGACGTTGGAAGGCCTGGTGTTCGGTTGCCCCGATGACGTGAGCGATGTCGCGCACCAGCTCCCCCCCGGCGTCACCGAGGACTTCAACAAGGCCTACTGCGAATGGGAGACGCAGTTGGAGCACCTGTTCGCCGAGGGCGTCCTGCGCGGCGACATGGAGAGCTACCACCGCTACCCGCTGTGCGATCGCTTCGGCCGGCTGCTATCGCGCGAGGTGGATCTCGTCTCGTGCAAGCCGCGCCGCACCCTCTTCATCGGTTCGGGCCCCTTCCCCATCAGCGCGATCTGGTTGAACAAGATCGCGGGCACGCCGACGGACTGCGTCGACCACAACCCCGAGGCGGTCGAGTGCTCGCGGCGGACCCTGCGCGCGCTCTCGCTGTCGGACGTGATTCGCGTCCACCTGGGCGACGGCGAAACGGTCGACCTGGCGGACTACGACCTGATCCTCATCGCCCTCCTCGCCAAACCGAAGCAGCGGATTCTCGAGCACATCCACCGCGCCGCGCGGCCCGACTGCCGGGTGATCTGCCGCACGTCCCACGGGCTTCGCACGCTGCTGTACCAGCCGACCGACCTGGACCAGGACGTCAAGACGAGATTCCAGGTCACCGGAGAAGCCATCGTCCGGGGCGAGCAACCCGATACGATCTCGTCGATCGCTCTTCGCCGCGCCGCTTCATGACGCTGTCGCAAGTGATTCCGCGCGCGATCCGGGGAGCGCCGCGAATGCACTGGCTGGACCGCATCGACCCTCCGGAGGCGCGACGGCTCGTCGAGCTCGTCAACGCCACCGTTCCCGAGGAAGGCATCCTCGGGTTTCCCGAGGCGCTGGCGGGACGGGAGGCCGAGGCGCTCGTCGAAGAGCTCTCGCGCGGCCTGGCGGAGGGCAAGCTGCACGTCCTCGCGGCCAGCGACCCGGAAGAGGGCATCGTGGGCACACTGATCCTCGAGCCGCGCTCTCTCCCGACCCAGCGCCACATCGCGGAGATCCGGCGCGCCGTGATCCACCCGTCGTGGCGCGGCTCGCGCATCCTGATCCGAGCGCTCGCGGCGATCGTGGCGCACTGCCGCACGCTCGGCGTCGAGCTCCTCACGATCGACGTCCGCGCCGACACGCGCTCGGAACGGCTCTGGCGCAAGGTCGGCTTCGAGGAATACGGGCGGCTGGAGGACTACGCCCGCGTCGAGGGCGTTCCGTACGCCGGGGTCTTCCTGCAACAGACGGTCGCGGCGATCGAGCAGCGGCTGGCCACACTTACCAGGACACGTCGATGGAATCCGTAGTCACGCCGAAGGCCGCCTTCCGCCAGGAGCTCGTGGACGCCCTCGAGAGCCAGGTGACCCTGGATCATCCGATCTTCCAGAAGCTGATGGGCGCGGAGCCCAACCACGAGCTGCTCCGCCACATGGCGTTGCAGGGGTACCAGCTCACGAAGAACTTCCTCTTCTACATCGAGAACCTGTTCTTCTACTGCCCGCTGCCGAAGCACAAGCACCGCCTCCTGATCAACCTCTTCGAGGAGGAGACGGGGCACTTCTCGCAGACCGACAACCACGTCGTGCTGATGCAGAAGTTCATCCGCGCCCTCGGCATCACCGACGAGGAGCGCGACGCCGTCGAGCCGTACCCCGAGACCAAGGCGCTGATCGACTACCGCCGCGAGCTGGTGTCCAACCCGGAGACCTACCACCGCGGCGCCGCCGCGGTCCTGATCGCGAGCGAGGGCCAGAACCTCGAGACGCTGGGCGACGAGAGCCGCGACTCCGGGCTCAGCCGCATGTACGGCCTCAGCGCCGACGACCTCCTCTTCTTCAGCGTTCACGAGAAGGAGGACGTCGGCCACGTGAACCAGGGGCTGGACCTCGTGGTCGACCTGTGCACGACGGCCAAGATGCAGGAGGAGGCGCTCGAGGCCGTACACAAGACCTGCGCGCTCTTCCGCGGGATGTACGACGGCGTCGCCAAGCGGTCGTGATGGCCGGCGACGACCACTATCGCCCCGAAATCATCGAACCCTGCTGGCAGGAGGTCTGGAAGCGCGACGGCGTCGGCGTCGCTCCTCCGCCCGATCCCGCGCGCAAGGACGTCCACATCGCCACCGCGCCGCCCTTCACCTCCGGCAACGTCCACCTCGGGCACGTCCGCAGCTACTCGCTCGGCGACGTCTACGCGCGCTACCGGCGCCTGCGGGGCGACGCGGTGCTCTACGGCGTGGGGTTCGACGCCTTCGGCCTGC
This sequence comes from Planctomycetota bacterium, assembly GCA_028278425.1. GTDB lineage: Bacteria > Planctomycetota > UBA1135 > UBA1135 > JANQEJ01. Next base: position 3,431 of record JANQEJ010000153.1, read on the forward strand.
CGGTCGAGATCGCGGCGATCGAGAAGAAGATGCCGCCCGGCGAGTGGGTCAACCGCTGCATGAAGACGATGCGCGCGGAATTCGAGCGCTTCGGCTTCTCCTTCGACTGGACGCGCTGCTACGTCACCAGCGAGCCGGAGACCTACCGGTGGACGCAGTGGGTGTTCCTGTGGCTCTTCGAGCGCGGCCTGGTCTACAAGGCCACCGCGCCCGTGGACTGGTGCGACACCTGCAACTCGGTGCTCGCGAAGATGCAGGTCGAGAACGGGGCCTGCTGGCGCTGCGGCAATCCGACGACGACGCGCGTGCGCGACGAGTGGTTCGTCCGCATCACCGCGTACCTGGAGGAGCTCGAGAACGAGCTCCTGGACGCCGGTCGCAACACGCGCTGGATCCAGGGACAGCGCAACCTGCTCGGAAGAACGCCCGGCGCCGAAGTCGATCTGTACGCCGCCGGCACGGAGCGCCGGGTCACCGCCTTCACCGCGACGCCGGAAGCCGCCGCGGACGCCGCGTTCGTGCTCATCTCGCCGGGGCATCCCGACCTGGAGCACTGGTTCCGAGACGAGGAGGCGCGGGCGAGCGCACAGGAGACGCTGAGCGACTACCGCGACCGCCAGGACCGCAACGCGAAGAACGTCCCCCTGGTCCCGACCGGCTCACACCTCTCCCTGCCGGGGATCGAGCGCAAGCTGCCGCTCGTGATCTCCCCGCTGGTGGACACGGTGTACGGCGGCGGGGCCGTGCTCGGCATCCCCGGCGCCGCGCGGAGCGACGCCGTCATCGCCGAGCGGCTCGGCATCGAGCCGCCGCCGGCCGGCGGCGACCGCGAGGTGCCGGCCCACGAGGCGACGCGCTTCCGGCAGAAGGACATCTCGATCTCGCGGCAGCGCTGCTGGGGGTCGCCGATCCCGGTGATCCGCTGCGAGACCTGCGGCCTCGCCGGCGTGCCGCAGGAGGATCTACCCGTCGTGCTGCCGACCGACGTCGTCCCGACCGGCGAGGGCAACCCGCTGGCGGAGGACGAGGCCTTCGCGCGCTGCGCCTGCCCGAAGTGCGGTGCGGACGCGCGGCGCGAGACCGACACGATCGACTGCTGGTTCGACTCGGTCTGGTTCCTCTGCGCGCACGCCGTGCCCAACGAGGAGCGCAAGCACCGACTGTTCGACCATCCCGAGCTGGAGCGCTGGATCCCGGTCACGCTCGAGGTGTGCGGCGTCGACATCTCGCCGAACCAGATGGGCTTCCGCTTCCTGACCAAGGCCGGCCGCGAGCTCGGCCTGCTCCAGCACGTGCCCGACGCCGAGCCGATCCGGGACACGCTGATGCACGAGATGATCCTGGCCGACAGCCGCAAGATGAGCAAACACCTCGGCAACGCGGTCGCGCCCACCGAGCTGCTCGCGCAGTTCGGCGCCGACGCGGTGCGCCTGGGCATCGTCTCGGCGGCGTCGCCGCGCAAGACGATCAACTGGACGGGACTCGACCACGTCGAGCGCAGCCGCGCGTTCCTCGACCAGCTCTGGACCTTCGTCAACGAGCGGCGCGAGCTGCTCGACCAGGCCGATCTCGACGAGAACGAGGAGATCGACACGTCGACCGCAGAACGCCGCAAGCTCGACAAGTGGCACTCCGCGGCCATCCGCCGCATCGATGGGAGCTACGAGCGGCACGACTTCCACCTCGTCGCGAGCAACGCAACGCAGCTCTTCGACTCCGTGCAGCGTTTCGAGGACGAGGTCGTCGACGAAAACGACGAGCTGGACGAGGAGGACTGCCGCGCCCTCGCGCTGGTGGTCGGCCACCTGATCCAGGTGCTCTGCCCCTTGACGCCGCACTTCTGCGAGGAGCTCTGGAGCCGCCTGAACGGCCGCGGGCGCCTGGCGCTCGGCGGCATCTGGCCAGAGTCCGCCGCGGCCTCCGAGCCGCGCCACCGCCGGCGGCCTCGCGCCGGCTCCGCGAACCGATCGAGGTAGAGGGGCTCGGTACGCGACGCTCGGCGCCGATCTCGGCCAACACCGACCTGCCCCTGGCAATGCTCTTAACGAAAAGAGCCTCCCCACCAAGCGCAAGGTGCCGACCTCGAGGTGGGGAGGCCTTTGGGTTCCTCTCTCAGAACCAAATCAGGTCTCTCGCGGTTGCCCGCCAGAGAGCTGCGTACCGACTTGTAGAAAGAGCGTGCCGACTAGTCGTTAGAGGTTGCCGACTAGAATTTGATGCAGATCCTGGGGAAGGTCACTACAAACTTTGTCCCAAAGAACTTGAAACAAATCCCCTGGATGTAGATCTCGATGCCGAAGACTGAGGCCGGGACCGGGATCTGAGGGCCGATGAACGCGCCTTCCGAGGTGAAGGTGAAGACCGTCGGGCTAATAGAGCCCGACCAGATGGCGGAGGTCGCACTGAAGACACCGTCCGGCACCACCATCAAGTTACCCAGCCCCCCGAAGATCGGGACGCCCGGGTTGGGGATCGGGGTCAATGAGGCGCCGGCGACGGCGAGGTTCCCGCCGCCCGAACCCGCAAGATCGCGCAGCTCGACGCCAAGCGTGGCGAGGCCGCTGCTGACGTCCAGACGACGACCATTGGTCGCGCCGCCGCCGTTGTCGCCAACCTCGACGCCTATGCCGGTGCCGCTGTCAGCCACCGCCGACGTGACGCGATCGCGGAACGTCAGGTTGGCTTCCGCCATCGAAGTCACGGCTTCGGCCAGGGGGCCGCCGCCGCCGAGCTGGAAGCCGCCGACGATGTTCACACCGCCAGCGTCGTCGCGCTGGGTCTCGTCCGTGGAGTGGACGTCCTGGAGACCGTAGTCGCCGAGGCCGCACACGCCGCCGGTCGCGGTCATGCCGCCGTTGACGAAGTACGTCAGCGCCGTGTCGGACGCGGAGGTGCCGTCAGCGGGAAGCACGATGCCCGTGCCCGGGGTGCTGCTGAAGTTCAGCTCGACCAGGTACCCGTTGACGAAGCCCGTGGGCGGGCACGTCGAGCCGACGGGCGAGCACAGCGACGGAGCAACCGTGCAGGGGTTACCGAAGCCGGAGTTGCCAACGATGACCAGGGTCTCGGTGGTGAAGCCGGCGGTAACGAATCCGGGCTCAAGGATGCCCGGGTTCAGCGTGGATGCGACGGCCGGACCCAGGGTCCGCTCGTAGAAGTCGGCGGCCGACGAGGCCGGGGAACCGATGGTGCCCCAGAAGGTGTCGAACAGGGACTCGTAGAAGCCGTCCACCTCCATGACCGACCCGAGGGCGGTCACGTGGTTCAACGTCCCCTCGCCTTCCCAGACCTTGTAGTACCAGTCGCCAGCGACGTCCGGTGGGTTCGCTCCCGAAGTGAAGCCCGAGCTCGGGCTTGAGTACAGGAAAACAACATCACCGCCGTTGTTGAGGGTGCTGTTGTTGGAGTTCACCTGGGCTAGCGCCAGGCTTGTGGTGGCCACGATGGCTCCCGCGAGCACAAAGGGCCGCATCATGCTATGCATGTGGGTACCTCCTGAGAGTTGGGTTCATCCGGACCCATCGGTCCGGAAGTTGGCAAGTCCAATCCACCCTACTACGGAAACGAGATCGCCGTTGTCCCCTACGAGGACGGGGGTTAGGGGCAAGCCCGAAGTGTCGTTCCTTGGCGCATTTGGGCTCCACCGCTGTGGCAGAATCGCCGTATGGCCCCCCGCCGTCGCGTGCTGATCACGTGCGTGGGGAGCACCAACGCGCTCTCCATCGTCAAGGCCCTGCGCAGGCAGGACGAATTCGCGGTCGAGATCCACGGCGTCGACTGCGTGCCGGCGGAGGAAACCGCCGGCGCGGCCTTCTGCGACGGCTTCCGGCGCGTGCCCCCCTTTCGCGAGGAAGGCGACTACGTCGACGCGTTGAGGAAGACCGTCGAGGAACGCGATATCGATCTCGTGTTTGCTTGCCTCGATCCGGAGGTCGTCCTGCTCTCCCGCCACCGCGCGGAGTTCCCCGAGGGCGTGCTGCAGATCCCGCCGGATCGCGCCGTCGAGATCGCGGTCGACAAGCTCGCGACGCACCGATTCCCTCGCGAGCGCGGCTTCGGAACGCCGGACACGCACGCCGTGGAGAGCGTCGCGGACGCGCCGGGAATGGTTGCGCGTGAGGGACTCTCTTTCCCCCTCGTCGCGAAGCCGCGTCGGGGCTTCGGCACGCTCGGCATGGAGACGATCCGCTCGCCGGAGGAGCTCGTCCTCCTGGCACGCATCGAAGGGCCGCTGCTTCAGGCACACGCGGCCGGCGAAGAGGTCACGGTGGACCTCTTCGCGAACGAAGGACGCGTGGTGTCCGCCGTACCGCGCGTGCGCCTCGCAACGAAGTCCGGCCAGATCTACAAGGGTCGCACCGAGCGCGACGAGACCGTGATCACGGAGGTGAAGCGACTCGCGGAAGCGCTCGAGCTGCACGGACCCGCGAACGTGCAGTGCTTCCGGAACGGCGGGGAGCTCCTCTTCACGGACGTCAACCCGCGCACCTCCGGCGGGCTGACGCTGACGACGGAGGCCGGCGTGAACATCCCGCTGCTCGCGCTGAAGCTCGCCGACGGCCAAAGGCTGGAGCCGATCGACGACTTCGCGCTCGTCACGATGTGCCGCCACTGGGAGGAGGTGTTCCTTGGCCCGAGCTGAGGCGCCGGCGCGCGACGTCCTCGCCAAGAACGCCGCGGCGTACGAGGCGATGGCGGCCGAAGTGCAGGAGCTCTGCGCCGCGCGCGAAGACGAAGCCGCGCTCGAAGCGATCCGCCGCTGCGCTCACTTCGCCTGGTTCCACCATCCCGGCCGCTTCGCGGACGGAACGCTCGAGAACGCGGCGCTCGAGATCGGGCGCCGCCTGCAGCGCGCCGTCGCCGGTCCGCTCGCGCGCGAGCTGAAGGCGACCTTCGACGGAGCTTCGACCGGCAAGCGTCGCGTCCTGCACGCGATCAGCTGCGCGCTCGAGATCGGCGGCCATACTCGTCTGGTGATGAGCTGGATCGCGCTGGACCGCGCGAGCGAGCACTCCGTGCTCCTCACGTTCCAGAGCGAGCAGCCGTTCCGGCCCGACCTCGAGCCCCGCGTCCGCGAGCACGGCGGCGGCTTTCTCATGCTCCCGATCGAGCTCTCGAACCTCGACGCGGTCGCGGCGTTGCGGTTCGCCGCGCGACGGAACTTCGATCTCATCGTGCTGCACTCGCATCCCGACGATCCCTTCCCCACCGCCGCCTTCGCGCTGCCGGAAGGGCCGCCGATCGCGCTCCTCGATCACGCGGACAACGTGTTCTGGCTGGGGAGCTCGATCGCCGACTGCGTCGTACACCTGCGGCGGCTCGCACTCGAGCACGGGCGCGCGCGGCGTTTCACGGGCGATGCCGCGGTGCTGCCGATCCCGTTCGACTACCGCCCGCCCGGATTCGATCGCCGCGAGGCGCGGCGGCGCCTCGGAGTACCGCCGGAGCGCCCGCTGCTCGTCAGCGTCGGGACCGGCTACAAGTACGCGCCGACCGAGCGGCACGACTTCCTCCGCGCCGCGGCGAGGATCCTCGAGCGCGAGCCCGACGCGCACCTGCACGTCGTCGGTCTCGAGTCGGACGAGCTGCGCGGTTTCCGTGGCGAGCCGCACCCGCGGCTCCACGCCGAGGGCGTGCGCGACCCCACGCCCTACCAGCGCGCCGCGGACGTTTATCTCGAGCCCTTCCCGTTCGGCTCGATGACCGCGACGCTCGAGTCCGTCGTCTGCGGCGCCGCGCCGGTGCTGGGCTTCGCGCCGGAGACGCACCTTCTCATCTCGTGCGGCGACGCGGTCGAGGACGTGCTCGACCGACCGGCGGACGAGGACGCGTACGTGGAGCGCGCCGTCGATCTGCTCCGCGCGCCGGCGCAACGCGCCGCGCTGGTCGAGCGGCTCCAACCGCGCATCCTGCACCAACACCAGGGCGCGGGCTGGCACGCGGCGCTCGCGGAGATCTACGCGAGCCTCGACGGAAAACCGCACGCACCGCGCGAGATCCCCGTCGAAGGCTTCCGCGCCGCCGCCGTCGACCGCGCCGTCGGCCGTTTCTGGGCCGCGCACTAAGGCAGGAAGATCTCCTTCTCCTCCCCCGCGACCACGTCGAACGCGAGCACCCGCTCCCAGGAGCCCCACGCCTCGCCGCCGCTGGTCTCGTAGCGCACGATCTCGCCCGGCCCCGCGGGCACGAAGGGGATGGTGAAGAGCCCCGAGACCTCGGGTTCCAGGCGCACGCGCACCGTGGCGTCCGCGCCCGCGTCGGCGGAGAGGCTGCCCAGCCAGCGGTACTCGAGAATCGCCTCGGCGTCGGCGGGCGCGCCTTGTCCGGAGATGCGGCCAAGCGCGAGGCTCTCCTCCCACACGGTCTCGCCCGGTTCGAGCTGGAGCTTCGACGCGATCACGAGCCCGTGGGGCCGGTCCTGGGGCGCGCGCACTTCGAGCCGGTAGCTGCCCGCGACCGGCACCTCGAGCTCGAACGCGCCGTCTTCGCCGAGGAGACCCGCGACGACGTCCTTGTTCATCGCGAGCTCGCCGCTGCCCTTCAGCGACGCGGTCCAGCCCGCCGGCGAGTCGTCGCCGAGGTCGAGGCGTCCGACGAGGCGCACGGCATCCCGCTCGCGCAGGTCGAGGTCGAAGGTCGTCGTCTGGCCTTCGAAGACCTCGCAGCTCCACTCGATCGGCCCGGGCTTCGGGTTGGGCGCGATGCTCGAGGAGCTCGTGTTCGGCGCGAGCTCTTCGTCGCGGGCCAGGACCTGCCAGCCCCCCGTCGCGAGCCCGTCGAACCGGTAGGTCCCGTCCGGGCCGACGCGGTACGTCTGCGCGTTCCCGTCGCCGTGGTTGATGCCGACGATGACTCCGGCGACGCCGCGGCCGGGCGGAACGATCACGCGGCCGACGATCGTGCCGCCTTGGCCGAGCTCGATCTCGACGTCCTCGACGGTCTCCTCGACGTCGACCGTGAGGTCGCGCTCCGACGGCGCGTAGCCGTCCTTCTCGACGCGCAGGACGTAAGCGTCGCTCCGCCGCGGATACAGGTGGAAGTCGCCGTTCTCGTCGGACGTCGTTCCGCTCTTCCACGGCGACGTGTGCCCGCAGCGGAAGCCGTTCTTGAGGTAGAGCGTGTCGTCGTCGACGACGTCCCACAACGCGACCTTGGCCCCGGAGACCGGCCTGCCGTCGGCGACCACGCGCCCGTGAACGCCGGGCAGCGCGACGAGCTCGGCAGCGAGCGTCTCCGGCGTTTGTCCGGGCTCGTAGGGGCCGAGCGTCAAGCGTTCGTAGCCGGGAGCGTCGACGCCGATCTCGTACGCGACCAGCGGCTCGATGAAGCGCAGGACGCCGTCCGCCTGCTCCGCGACGTCGATGCGCTCGAGCGTCTCGTAGTGCCCGCCCCGTCGCGACTCCTGCGCTTCGAGCCCGAGCTCCGTCACCGGCCGCCCCTTCTCGTCGACGGCGGTGAGCGCGATCCAGCGCGGATCCTGGAAGCGCAGGACGAGGTCGAGCGTGCCCGGCGCGACCCGGTGCGCGACGACGTCGGCCCAGCGATTCTCGGGATCCGAGGCGCAGAGCTCGTAGGGCACGTGGTGATCCAGCGTCAGGGAAAAGCGTCCGTCCTCTCCGACCGGCGTACTCGAGCTCGTGCGGCTCTGCGCGTACTGGTACGCGAAGCGCAACTGCGCGCGCACCGGCTCGCCGTCGGGCGAGAGCACGATGCCCTCGATCGTGTCCTGGTCGAAGAGCTCCTCGAGCACGAACACGAGGTCGTCGGTGCGCGAATCTGCGGTCACCTCGATCGGGCCGAGCGACGCGTAGGCGTGACGCGGCGTCGTGGCCCAGACGCGCACGAAGCCGGCGGCGACGCCCTCGAGCTCGAAGTGTCCGACCGGGTCCGACTCGGTCTCCGGCACGGGCTGGCGGAGCAGCGGGCCGTGCCTGCGCGCCTGGGTCGCGTCTTCGCGCGTGCCGCCGACGTCGCTGACGAAGACGCGCGCGCCGAGGATCGGGTTGCCGCGGGCGTCCTGCACGATCCCGGAAAGAACGCCCGCCGGCCCGAGCACGACGTCGCCGAGGTGCGTCGTCTCGCCGCGGGTCAGGCGCGCCGCGACGAAGCGGGTCGCGAGCCCCGGCGCGCTCACCGCGACGTTCACGGAGGTCGTGGGCAAAGCGATCGGCACCTCGACGTACACGTCGCCGTCCGCCTCGCTCCGCGCGGAAGCCATCTCCTCCGACGAGCCGTTCTCGACGGTGAACCGCGCCCCTGGAACCGCGCGCCCGTCGGCGTCGCGGATCCGCGCTCGCACGTGAGCCTCGGTCGCTTCGGGCGTCGCCACCGACGCTTCGACCGGCACGGACGCCTTCTCGGGCTGCGCCGCGAGCGCGCGGCGTTCTTGCTGCTCGATCTCCGGCTGCGCGGCGAGCTCCGCCGCCGGCTTCACCGCCTCGACCTGCGCGACCGTTGCGGGCGCCGCCGCGGCTCCTTCGCGCGGCTGCGCCGCTTCGGGCTCGCCCTGCCAGTGCCACCAGCCGACCAAGCCGGCCACGACGACCGCTCCCGCGATCGCGACCTTCACCGCTCCGTTCATCGCCATCACTCCGTGCACGAGTCCCACCCCGCCCGTCGCCGCCGCGCCCGCCGTGACCGCACCGCGGTCCGGCGCAAGCTTCACGAGGAGCGCGCACCAGGCCGCCCGGTCGCCGCCGTGCTCGCGGTCGAAGCGCTCGCGGAGCTTCGCGAGCCCGCGCTTCAGCCGCGTGCGTCCGGTCGAGCCGGGAACGCCCTGGCGCCGCGCGATCTCCTCGACGCTGAGCCCCTCGAAGAAGCGCAGGAGCAGCGTGGAGCGGTAGGGCTCAGGGAGCTCCGTCACCGCGCCGATCACGCGCTTCTGGAGCTCCGCCTGCTCGAGCAGCTCGTCCGCCGGCGGCACCGCGTCCGGGCGGGCCGCCTCGCTCTCGCGATGGCGGCGCCGACCGGCGGTACGGCTCTCGCGCCGCGCCAGGTTGCGCACGACGCCGCCGAGCCAGCCGCCGAGGCCGCCCTGCACCCGGGCGTGCCCGGAGAGGGCGGCGACGTAGGCGTCCTGGAGGAGGTCGTCGGCGACGTTGGGGTCGGCGACGAGGCTCTCCGCGAGGGCGCGTACCCAGCCGGAGTTCTCCAAGAGGGAGCCGAAATCGGGGGATCGGGCCATGGGTTCGTGGGGGAGTGCCCGCGAAGGGAGCCATCGTCCCAGAAATCTTGAAGAATGTGGCCATGGGCGACACCGCCGCGAGCGAGGCGACGCTGATCCGCTGGCAGGCGCTCTCCGGGCTCTGCTTCGCGACGTTCCTCGTCCTGCACCTCGCGAACACGATGGTCGGCGCGCTCGGCGAGGGCGCGTACAACGCCTGGCAGGGCGCGATGCGCTGGTACTACCAGTTCCCGCCGGTCGAGATCGTCGCCGTCGGCGTGTCCGCGACGGTGCACGCGGTGTGCGGGCTGCGGAGGATGCTGCGGCGGCGCGCGCACCGGAAGGCGGGACGGCCGCTGGCGGCGCCGCGCTGGTTGGTGCTGCACCGGATGAGCGGCTACTTCCTGCTCTTCGTCATCGTGGGGCACGTGCTCGCGACGCGCGGGCCCGGTCTCTTCGAGGACATGCCGGCCGAGTTCGCCTACCTGCGGTTCAGCCTCACCACCTGGCCGTGGATGATGTGGCCGTACTACTTCCTCTTGATGAGCTGCGGCGTCTACCACCTGCTGCACGGCGGATTGGTGGCGCTCAGCATCGCCGGCCTGCGCACGGGACCGCCGACCGGAGCCTGGGCGCGCGGCTTTCTCGCCGTTGCGCTCCTCGCCGGCGCGGCCGGTGTTCTCTCGATGGGCGGCGTGTGGGGCGAAGCGAGCGAGGAGCGCTATCCGGACTACCGCGCGTTCTACGAGGAGTACACGCCGTTTATGCGGAACTGGTAGCTACCTGACGACGAATGAAACGCCCCAGGAGTGGCACGGCGAAGGAGTACTTGCCGTGCCGGTTCTTGAACACGAGGCCCTGTTGACCAAGGTAAGCCAGCATCTGATTGACGTGACTGCTACCGAATGACTTCGCGGGCCCCTGTTTGGATTCCTCGACGATCTCCTGAACCGTGAATTCTTCATCGCAGTTAGGAAGACGAGCGACGACCGACAACAGCTCCCGTTGTCGATCCGTCGCCCGTGACCACCGACCGGCAAAGAAATCGGAATCCAGCTTGCGCTCGATCTCCTCTACCGGGATGAGAGTCAGCTCTCCATTCCCGGTCGTCTGGTTCACCGCGTCGTAGATCTCGCGGCAAACGAACTGGATGAAGTAAGGGTACCCACCCGACATCTCGATGATGTCGGCGACGACGTCGTCGCCCAAACGGACCGGGCAAGCGCCATCTTGGATCGGCTTGAGGATCGCGTCACGAGACTCCGCCGGCGATAGGCTCTCGAGAAAGACGACGCGAAACATTCTCTCCGAGAACGTCCTCGCCTCGACGAGCTTTGGAAACAGAGTCGGCAAGCCCGTCAGTGCGAGCATCATCCTCAGTCCCTTCCGCTGCAGGGACTGAAAGACGTCTAGGAGCAACGAAAGAGGATACTGCTCCTTCGCCGCCTGATCCGAAAGGGTCTGCGCTTCGTCGTACGCGAAGATCACTCCCCGACCGGACTGCTTGTCCACGCCCGAGCTCACGACTTCGAGCACCCGTTTGAGCTTGTCCGAAGCCAGCCCGGGCGTCCTGTTGTAGAGCCCGACAAGCGTCTCGAAGTTGAGACGAACCTCTCTCCGCCGGTTCTCTCCCGCGAAGCCCGCCACCGGCTGTTCCTCGATCCCGACGACGATGTCCGAGGTCACGACGGAGAGGTCCGTGCACAGCCGAAGCGCCAAGTTGTCTTCGCTCACGCTGGTCGATTCGGAGAGGTCCGCGCCGACCCAGCGCCAGCCCTTCTGAATCGCGAGGGGCTTGAAGGACTCGAGGAGCACGGTCTTTCCGACTCCTCGCAGCCCGGTGAGCACCAGGTTCTCGAGGATCGTGTCCTGGTCCAGCAGGCGCAGGAACTCCTCGCGCTCCGCATCCCGCCCGGCCAGATAGGGCGGGGTATGGCCGGCGCCGGGCTTGAAGGGGTTCCTGAACTCCATTCGGATCGTTCGATCGGCTTAGCCGATCAACTATATTTAGTTACTAGACTTATTTTAGGCAAGGCCATAACGCTATCTGGGTTCTCGCGGAACAACAGAAGCTCATACAAACAAAGGACTTATAGCCAGCCTCGCCGCCGGGTCAGGGCGTGAGCTGCTCGAAGATCTGTTCGGCGAAAAGCGCGTGCGCCGCCGGATTCGGGTGTTGATCGAACGGGTGCACCCACAGCTCGCGGTCGACGAGCTCGTGGAACGGCGGGTAGAGGTCCACGTGCTCGATGCCCTCGGCTTCGCAGAAGGCGCGGACCTCGTCGTGCAGTCCCGCGTAGGGGTATTCGTCGCCGAGGAGCGAGAGCATCGGCAGGATCGCGATGACGAAGCGCACGCCGTTCGCGCTCAGGTGCGCGTGGATCGCGCGCAGCGCCTCCTGGTTCGCCTGCCAGTGCCGGGGATCGGCGCGCAGCAGCGCGGCGAAGTCCGCGGGGTAACTTTCGACGAAGCTTCGCTGGCGGCGCTTGCGCTGCAGGAAGTTCAGGATCTCCGAGCGCCCGCCGAGCCAAGGCTCGCCGAGGACCGTCGGGTCGTCCCAGACCTTCGTGTAAGCGAGCATCGGCACGCGGCGGTCCATGTCGTTCAGGCACATGCCGTAGACGACGACGTCCGGCTCGAAGGCGAGCGCGTGGGCTTCGACCCACGGCCGGTACTCCTGCGGCCAGCTTCCGCCGCCGGTGAAGCCGGCGTTCATCACCTGCACCGGCGTGCCACGGCGTTCGGCGAGCAGGTCCTCGAGCACCTCGGTCCAGCCGAGCTCGGCGGGGACGCCCTGCGCGAAGGTGAAGGAGTCGCCGATCGCGAGGACGCGATGCTCGCCGGGCGGCTTCTCCAGCGGGAACTCCTCGTCGCGGAAGCCGAGGCTGTTGATCGAGACGTCGACGCAGCCGTCGGCGTCGAAGAAGTCCCATTCCGGACGGTCGTAGCAGAAGCGCGCGCGGAAGCTCGGGTGGATGCCGTTGCTCGGCTCGGCGGGGACCTGGTGCTCGTCGTTCGCGCGGAAGAAGCGGATGACCTGACCCAGGTCGACCGTGTTCCCGTCGGCGTCGAGGATCATGGGCCGCGCGTACGGCTTGGGCCCGAGCCAGCGAAAGCCGATCTCGGCGCAGACGACCGCGAGCGCGAGCGCGACCAGGAGGACGAGCGTGCGCTTGAGGCCCAACACGCCTCAGCTCGAAGCGCGCGCCCGGCCGCCGGCCACGCGGCGGACGATCTTGTCGAGCTCGCGCCTGGTGATCGGACCGGCGGCGGCGACGCAGGGCGTGTCCGGGTGGAGGTGCGCGCGGGCGACGCGCCGCACGTCCTCGGCGGTCACCCGTTGGAACGCGGCCAAGAGCTCGGCGAGGTGGTCGTCGCCGAGGGAGGTCCGCTCGGCGAAGATCGAGTACTGCGCGCGACGCGACGAGCGCTCGAAGCCGAGCGCGAACGAGCCGAGCAGGTAGCTCTTCGCGAGCTCGAGCTCCTCGGGCGACACGGGCTCGTCCTGGATGCGCCGGATCTCGCGCAGGAAGCCCTCGATCGCCGTTGCGACGTGCTGCGGCGACGTGCCGATGTACGCGGTGAAGGCGCCGGGCAGCACGCCGGCCGAGCTCGAGATCGAAGCGGAGACCGTGTAGGCCAACCCGAGCTCGTCGCGCAGGCGACGCGTGATGCGGCTCGTGAACCCCGGCCCCGTGCCGAGGATGTAGTCCATCACGACGAGCGCCGCATAGTCCGCATCGCGCCGCCGGATCCCGATGTGCCCGAGATAGACGTGCACCTGCTGGCGGTCGGCCTTGAACACACCCACGCGCGGCTCGAGCTTGGGCGGTTCCCACCGCCGCCGCTTCAGATCGCGGCCGCCGTCCCAACCGCGCAGCCGGCGGTCGAGGAAGCGCCGCACCTTCTGCGGGTCGACGTCGCCGCAGAACGCGATGACGGCGCGGCGCGCGCACCAGTTGCGCTTGTGGAAGGAAACCAGGTGATTCCGCCGGATCGAAGGCACGGTGGCGAGCGTCCCGTAGTCCGGCTGGCCCAGCCAGTGGTCGCCGTAGACCAGGCGCTTGAAGAGCCGCGTCGCTTGCGAGCGCGGGTCGTCGTCCTCGATCGTGAGCCGGTCGACGAGCCGCTTGCGCTGGCGCTCCGTCTTGTCGCGCGGGTAGGTCGGCTCGAGCGTCATCTCGCACAGGAGCTCGCACAGGAGCTTCCAGTCCCCGCCCGCGACCGTGCCGGAGATGCCGGTCGAGTCGCCGGTCAGGCTCCCGCCGGTGGGTTCGAGCAGTCCGGCGATCTCCTCCTCGGCGTGCCGCGCCGTGCCCTGGTCGACCAGGTTGCCGGTGAGGTAGGCGGTGCCTTCCCGCCCTGCCGGGTCGAGCGAGTGCCCGCCGCGAAGATGGAGCTGCACGGCGCAGACCGGCGCGCCCTCGCGCGGCGAGACGAGCAGCGTCGCGCCGCACTTCAACGTGAAGCGCTCGATCGGCAGCCGCGGTACCGCGGCGGCGGCGCGCTTGAGCGGGGGATGCGTCATCGCTTCCCGCGCGGCAGGCACCAGCCCACCACCCGCCGGTCGGGCGCGAGCAGACGCGCGGCCGTGTCGCGCAGGTTCGCCGCGGTGATGCGGTCGTGCCGCACGCAGCCGTCGAAGGCGAGCCGCCAGTCGGCGTCGACCGCCCACTCGCCGAGCTCCTCGGCCAGGTCGGTGACGGTCTCGCCGTCGTAGGCCTCCGAGGCGTGCATCAGCGCCTTGGCGCGCTTCAGCTCGGCCGCGGTGACGGGTTTGGTGCGCAGCTTCTCGAGCTCCTCGTCGAGCGCCGCTTCGAGCGTCTCCGGCTCGACGCTTTGGGCGCACTCGCCGAAGAGCCAGAAGACGCCGGACTCGACCCGTGTGTCGTTGCTCGCGGAGAGCGTCGTCGCCAGGGCCTCGTCGAGCACGAGGCGGCGCTGGAGGCGCGACATGCGCCCGCTCGACATCACCGCCATGACCAGATCGAGAGCGTAGTCGTCGTCGGTGCCGACCGGAGTCGTCGGCCAGGCGACGCAGAGGCGCTTCGCCGCGTCGTCCCAGCTCGTGCGGATGCGCGTCTCGCCCGCCGGCGGCTCGATCGCCGGGCGGAAACAGTCCGCCTCAGGGAAAGGAACGCCGGCGGGGAGCTTGCCGAAGTGCTTCTTCACCTCGCGCAGGGCCGTCGTCTTCTTGACGTCGCCGCAGATCACGAGCGTGGCGTTGCCCGGGTGGTAGAAGCGCCGGTAGTAATCGCGCAGGTCCTCGACGGTCATCGCGCGCAGCGTGTCGGGGAAGCCGATGATCGGCCGGCCGTAGGGGTGGCGCGGGAAGAGCGCGGCCTCGACGTGGCGGCTGAGGACGCGCCAGGGCTCGTCCTCGCCCATCGCGAGCTCCTCCAGGACCACCGCGCGCTCGGCCTCGAACTCGGCCGGATCGAGGAGGAGGTCCCGCATGCGGTCCGCCTCGAGCGCGAGCGCGGTCTCCCAGCGGTCGGAGGCGAACTCGAACCAGTAGCCGGTATGGTCGTTGCCCGTGAAGGCGTTGTTGTTCCCGCCGAGCGCGGTCGTGATGCGGTCGACCTCGCCCTTCCCGTGGCGCTTCGAGCCCTTGAACATCATGTGCTCGAGGAAATGCGACACTCCGGCTTCACGCTCGGTTTCGTTGCGCGATCCGACGCGGTAGAAGAGCAGGACGGCGACCACGGGGTCCGAGTGGCGGGAGGCGATCAGGACGCGCATCCCGTTGGCCAGCCGGTGCTCCGACACCTCGGCCCCCGCCTTGAGCGCCGTAGCGGCGCGGCGGGAGTTGTTGGATTTGCGCCTCATCGGGCGGAAGATCATAGCGGCCGAGCCGAGTCCGTTTAAGCATGCCCACCGTGGTTTCACCGGGTCCGATCGCCGAGCGCGACCGCATCGCGTCGATCGACGTATTGCGCGGGTTCGCGCTCTTCGGCGTGTTCATGGTCAACGCGCACTACATGGCCATGAACGCGCTCGCGGTGGCGAAGCCGCCGGAGGGGAACACGGTCGAGACGCTGTTCGCGCTGCTCGAGGTCGCGCTCTTCGATACGAAGTTCGTCGCGATCTTCTCGATGCTCTTCGGCGTCGGGCTGGTCGTGCAGATGCAGCGCGCCGAGGCGGCGGAGCGGCCGTTCGCCGCTCCGTACCTGAGGCGGCTCGGGGTCCTCTTCGCGATGGGCTTCGCTCACGGCTGCCTCCTCTGGGCGGGCGACATCCTGCTGCCATACGCCCTCATGGGTCTGATTCTGCTGCTCTTCGCGAAGTTCAGCGCGCGCGTGCTGTTCTGGATCGGCGCCTCGCTGGCGGCGCTGGCCGTCCTGCAGTTCCTGCCGTTCGCCCTGCTCGAGATCGTCTTCGGAGACCAGGCCGCCCAGGCGGAGACGGACGCCGAGGTGCCGATGGGCGGCTGGGATCTCGTCGCCGAGCTCGTCGTGGCGGACGACCCGCGCATCGCGCACATCGAGCACGTGGTGCACAGCGAAGGGCCGTTGGGACGCCTGTTGGTCCTTCGCATGACCGAGTACGCCCTCTGGTTCTTCTACTCGACCCTGGTCGGGTTCAACACGCGCGTGCTCGCCGCCTTCTTCCTCGGCGCCGCGCTGATGAAGTGGGGTTTCTTCCGCCGGGATCGCGGGCTCTACAAGAAGCTCGTCCTCTGGGGTTTCGCGATCGGTCTGCCGCTCGAGTTCGCGGTCGCGTACGGCGGGCATCTCTACTACGTCGGCGACGTCGCGCCGGCCCTGCTCGTGATGCCGTTCCACTTCGCGACGAGCCTCTTCCTCTCCGCGGCCTACGTCGGGGGGATCGTCTGGTTCGCGCAGAGCGGTGCGCTGCAGTGGCTCGCGCGCGGTCTCGCCTGCGTCGGCCGCATGTCGCTGACCAACTACATCGGGCAGTCGGTCGCCGCGAACGTGCTCTTCGAGTTCTTCGGCTTCGGGCTCTTCGACAAGCTTTCGCGTCCCGAGCTCTGGCTCATCGTATGCGGCGTGTTCGCGGGGCAGATCGTGCTCAGCGCGTTGTGGCTGAAGCCGTTCCGGATGGGACCCTTGGAGTGGTTCTGGCGCACGCTCTCGTACGGAAAGCTCCAGCCGATCCTGCGCCGGCGCGGATAGAATCCGCCGCCCCATGCTCCTCGTCCCCCCCGCTCCGCCGCAGGAACCCTACACGCCGTACGTCGCGGAGGCCTCCGCCGAGGGAGAGGCGGCGATCGAGCGCATGGAGGTGCCCGAGGGTTTCCAGGTCGAGCTCTTCGCGGCGGAGCCGATGCTCGCGAACCCGGTGGTCTTCCACGTCGACCACAAGGGCGACTTCTACGTCAACGAGTCCTTCCGCGTGAACGCCGGCGTGACCGACATGCGCCGGCACATGGACTGGCTCGAGGACGAGCTCTCCAACCTGACGGTCGACGACCGCGTCGAAATGTACCGTCGCCACGAGGGCGAGGACTTCGCCGCCTACGGCACCGAGCACGAGCGCATCCGGCTGATCCGCGACACCGACGGCGACGGCAAGGCGGACGAGGCGATCGTCTTCGCCGACGGGTTCAACGATCCCGCGGACGGCATCGCGGCGGGCGTCCTTTCCTACGAGGGCGACGTCTTCTACACGTGCATCCCCCACCTGTGGCGCCTGGCCGACATGGACGGCGACGGGGTAGCCGACGTGCGCGAGAAGCTGTCGAGCGGCTACGGCGTGCACGTGGCGCTGCTCGGACACGACATGCACGGGCTCGTGATCGGGCCGGACGGGAAGCTCTACTTCTCGATCGGCGACCGCGGCTTCCGCGTCGAGCACGAGGGCAGGGTCCTCGACCTGCCGCACACCGGGGCCGTTTTGCGGTGCAATCTCGACGGCTCCGACCTCGAGGTGTTCCACACCGGCCTGCGCAACCCGCAGGAGCTCGCCTTCGACGACTACGGCAACCTCTTCACCGGCGACAACAACTCCGACGGTGGGGACAAGGCGCGCTGGGTGCAGATCGTTGAGGGAGCGGACACCGGCTGGCGCTTCTACTATCAATACGTCACCGAGCCGGTCGAGCGCGGGCCGTGGAACGACGAAAAGCTCTGGCATCCGTGGCACGCGGAGCAGCCGGCGTACATCCTGCCGCCGATCGCGAACCTGGCGAGCGGGCCGTCCGGGCTCGAGTACTACCCGGGAACGGGATTGCCGGCGGAGTACGACAACCACTTCTTCCTCTGCGACTTCCGCGGCGACGCGAAGTACAGCGGGATCTACGCCTTCACGCACTCACCGAAGGGCGCCGGCTTCGAGCTCGGCGAGGTGAAGAAGTTCGTCTGGAACACGCTCGCTACCGACTGCCAGTTCGGACCGGACGGCGCGTTCTACTTCTCCGATTGGGTGCACGGCTGGGAGATGACGGGCAAGGGGCGGATCTACCGGATGACGCCGTCCGAGCCGGACCCCCGTTCGGTCGAGGTCCGCGAGCGACTGCGGGACGGCGTCGAGCTGCCCAAGTTGATGCCGCTCGACCCCTTGCTCGAGCACCCGGACCGGCGCGTCCGGCAGGAGGCGCAGTTCGCGCTCGTCGAGGAGCGTAGATGGAACGACCTCCACATGCTTGCCCGCCAAAGCCGCACGCCGGCCAACCTGCACGGCGTCTGGGGCCTCGGCATGCTCGCGCAGCAGGACACCCCGTCGGGCGAGCAGTCGCGGGAGTACCTCGTGCAACTCCTGTACGACGAACAGGTCGTACCGGAAGCGCGCGCCCAAGTCGTGCGGTGTCTCGGAGACCTTCGTCTCGCGGACGCGGGCGACGACCTGCTCCTCATGCTGAAGGACCCGTCGCCGCGGGTCCAGATGTACGCCGCGATCGGCCTCGGCCGCATCGGCGTTCCCGAAGCCGCGGGCGAGCTCTACGGCCTCATCGAGCGGGTCGGCGACTCCGATCCCGTGCTGCGCCACGCCGCGGTGATGGGCCTCCTTGGCTGCGCGGATACCGAGCGCCTCGAGCGCGAGTCCGCACACCCGAACCGCCACGTCCGCATGGCGACGCTGCTCGTCATGCGCCGCAAGGGCGACCCGCGCATCCAGCGCTTCCTCGACGATCCCGATCCATTGCTGGTGCGCGAGGCCGCGACCGCGATCCACGACGAGGTCATGTGGGAGGCGCTGCCGGCGCTCGCGAACCTCATCGAGCGCGAGGAGCTCAGCGGCAACGCGCTCGTGCGCCGCATGCTCAACGTCAACCTCTGGCTCGGCAACAACGTCGAGGTGGCGCGGCGGCTCGCGCGCTACGCCTTGCGCGACGACCAGGACGAGCTTCATCGCGTCGAGGTGCTCGCCAACCTCGCCGACTGGGCCGACCCGCTGAACATCGACCGCGTGCTGGGCCGGTGGATCGAGCTCGAGCCGCGCGACGCGTCATACGTCCCGGGCGTGGTCGCCGAGCTCGCGGACCAAGGAATCGGCAGCGCACCGGACGCGGTGGTCAGCGCATGGATCCACTGCGCGGCGAAGACGGGTGCCGCCGGCGGCGTGTCGCTCCTCGACGACATCGCGCGCGACGCGGGCCGCCTCGCCGCGACGCGCGTGAAGGCGCTCCGGGCGCTCGAGAAGCTCGACGCTCCCGACCTGCGCCAGGCGGTGTCGGTCGCGCTGACCGATGGCGACGGCCGCGTGCGCGCGGCGGCGCTCGATGCTCTGCAGCGCCTCTCTCCCGCCGAGGCGCTGCCGTTGCTCGTCCAGGTGCTCGAGCGCGGCGAGTGGCCGGAGCGGCGCATGGCGTATCGGGCCCTCGGCACGCTCGACCATCCCGACGCGACGGCGGTGTTGCTCGACGAGGTCAAGAAGCTCCCGACCGACCTGATCCCGGCCGAGATCGCGCTCGACCTCGTGCTCGCGGCGGAGCAGCGCGGCGACGAGGAGCTCTCGATGTGGCTCGAGGTTCACGGTGCGCCGCGCGAAGCCGACGCGGAGCTCGCGCCGTGGATCGACGGCCTCTTCGGCGGCGACAAGTCCGCCGGCCGGCGCATCTTCCGCCAGAAGGCCGAGCTCTCGTGCCTGCGTTGCCACCAGACGACGGAGGGCGCACCCCCGGTCGGTCCGGACCTGAAGGGCGTCGGCGAGCGGCTCACCCGGCTTCAGCTTCTCGAGTCGATCGTGCAGCCCAACCGCCGCATCTCCGCCGGCTACGAGACCGAGACGTTCTTCTTGAACGACGGCGAGGTGATCGAGGGGCGCATCCTCGAGGAGAGCGACACGGCCGTCGCCGTCGTCGACTCGAACGGCGACGTCTTCGACATCGAGAAGGCCGACGTCGAGGAGCGCCGTCCCGGCCTCTCGGCGATGCCGAACGACCTCGGCAAAAGTCTTTCGCGCATCGAGATGCGCGATCTGATCGAATACCTGAGCTCGCTGTGACCGAAGAGCAAGTCATCCTGGTCGACGAGAACGACCGCGAGCTCGGCACCGAGCCGAAGCTCGCCGCGCACGAGCGCGGGCTCCTGCACCGCGCGGTCTCCGTCTTCCTCTTCGACGGCCGCGGCAACACGCTTCTCCAGCGGCGCGCCGCCGGGAAGTACCACTCCGCCGGCCTCTGGGCCAACGCCTGCTGCAGCCACCCGCGGCCGGGCGAGTCCGCCGCCGATGCCGCGCGGCGGCGCCTGCGCGAGGAGATGGGCGTCGACTGCGAGCTCCGCCCGATCCACACCTTCACCTACCGCGCCGACGTCGGCGGCGGCCTGGTCGAGCACGAGCTCGACCACGTGTTCGCCGGCCGCTTTGACGGCGAGCCCGCGCCGAACCCGGCGGAAGTCGCGGATTGGCGCTGGCACGACGTCGCCGCGCTCGAGCGCGACGTCGAGGCGAACCCGGAGCGCTACGCGCGCTGGCTCGCCGCGGCGCTGCGCGGCCTGCCCGAGAGCGAGCGATGATCCGCCTCGAGGTCTGCGTCGACTCCGTGGCCGGCTGCGACGCCGCGAAGGAGGCGGGCGCGGACCGGGTGGAGCTCTGCGCGGGGTTGATCGAGGGCGGTACGACGCCGAGCGCCGGCGCGCTCGAAGCGGCCTGCGAGGTCGGGCTCCCCGTCGTCTGCCTGGTGCGGCCGCGCGGGGGCGACTTCCTCTACGACGCGTTCGAGCTCGACGCGATGCGCCGCGACGTGGAGCACGCGAAGCGCGCGGGAGCGTCCGGCGTCGCGCTCGGCTGCCTGCGCGCCGACGGAACCGTCGACGCGGAGCCCACGGCCGAGCTGATCGCGCGCGCGCGTCCGCTAGAAGTCTGCTTCCACCGGGCCTTCGACCTCGTCCGCGAACCGCTCGAAGCGCTCGAGGTGCTGGCGGAGCTCGGCGTCGACCGCGTGCTGACCTCGGGGCAGTCGCCGAACGTCGCGGCCGGACTCGAGCGCCTGGCGGCTCTCGTCGACGCGGCGGGCGACCGCCTCAGCATCATGCCGGGCGGCGGCGTGCGCGAGCACAACGTCCGCCGCGTGATCGACGCCACGGGCGTGCGCGAAGTCCACTTCACGGCGCGGACGGCTCGCGAGAGCCTCATGACCTTCCGCAACCGCCGGGTCCGGATGAGCTCGAGCGAGGCGCCGCGCGAGTACGAGCTCCAGGTCACCGACCCCGACCGAGTTCGCAGGTTTGTGGCGGCGGCTCGGAATGCCGGCGCCGGGCCGGAGTAAGGGGAGCCATGGCCAAGACGCGAAACGTCGTGCTCGCCGTCGGATGCGGGGTCGTGATGCTGTTCCTGATCTGCGGCGGGTTGATCGGCGGCGGGATCTTCTTCATCGGCCGGTCGATCGCGGAGAGCCCGTTCCTGAGCGACACGGTCGACTACGCCAAGGACCATCCGGCCGTGATCGAAGAGCTCGGCGAGCCGATCCGCATGTCGTGGCAAAACATCCAGTTTCACGCGGACTTCGGGCAGAACCGCACCCGCCTGGAGGTCACGCTCAAGGGCCCCGACGGGAGGGGCCGGCTGGAGGCGGAAGGCGGCCGCGAGAGCGAGCACGAGAAGTGGGAGTACGACTACCTTCGCTTCCGCGTGCGCGGCGGTGAAACCATCGGTCTGCTTCGTTGACGTACGTCAACGAAGCAGCCAGAGAACGCCCGCGACCACCTCGAGCACGCTCAGGACGACCTCCCAGGGCGAGTCCGTCCGGCGCGCGTTGCGCGTGATCGGAATCGGGGGCGGCGACTTCTTCCCTCTGTCGATGGGATAGGGATTCAGTCCTCCGCCCCTTGCGTCCCCCGAGCCCGCCCGCGTGCGCACGAACTCGACGATGCTCTCGAGCTCGAGGTGGTCGAGCCAGACGCCGTGCTCGCGGCAGAAGTCGAGGATGACGCCGGACGACTCCCGCCCGTGGCGGAACTGGCGGCGGTTCATCATCTCGCCGCAGGTCAGGCAGGGGATGTAGCGCACGGGCTGGTTCGCGACCGCGACGGACTCCTGCTCGGCCTTCTTACTGACGACGGCGAACGACTCGAGCCGGCGCTCGGCGTCGCGGCACACCGCCTCGAAGACGTGCGCATCGAGCCACAGCCCGCCGCAGGCCGAGCACTCGACCACGTCGAGGATCCCGAGCGAGCGGATCTGGAGCTCGCCCTTGCACCGCGGACAGCTCTTGTCCTCGGGCAGCGGCGTCAACGCCTGCGGCGCGATCGCCACGCCGCACTCACTGCAGTGATTCGCGTCGTCCTCGATGCGCTTGAAGCACTTCGGGCAGAGCGTGCTCTCCTTGCGGTCCTTCTCGGTCAGCTTCGCGCCGCACCAGGCGCAGTGCTCGTCCTCGGACTTCACAGCGCCGCCGCAGTGCGAGCAGTGGAGCGCGCGCACCTGCAGGCTCTTCTGTGCGCCGACGGTGATCACCTCGTCGCACATGCAACGCACGCGATTGCCGCGCGGCACGTGGGTGACGTCGAACTGGCGGTCGCAGGCGGGGCAGGCGAGCAGGATCACTTTCGCGGCTTCTTCCGGGGCTTCTTCGCCGGTCGACGCCGCTCATTCACCTCTCCGCGGGCGATGGCGCGCAGCTCTTCGACCTCCGCGCTCCGGAGCGGGCGCCAGTGCCCGGTCTTGAGGCCGCGGTCGTTCAGGTTGCCGATCAGCACGCGCGCGAGCGAGATCACGTTGTGGCCGACGCGCGAGAACACGCGGCGGATCTGGCGGTTCTTGCCCTCCTTCAGGACGACGAGCAGGGTCGACTGGCGGTCGTTCCGGCCCTTGACGGAGACGCGCTCGAAGTTGGCCTTGCCCTCGGACAGCCGCACCCCGCGGCGCACCTTCTGCACCGCTTCGTCGCTGATCCGGCCCTTGACGACGACCTTGTACATCTTCGTCACGCCGAAGCGCGGATGGCTGACCAGGTTCGCGAGCTCGCCGTCGTTGGTCAGCAGGACGAGCCCGGACGAGTCCTCGTCGAGGCGCCCGACGGTGTAGATGCGCCCGCGCTTCTTGTCGTCGATGAAGTCGATCGCCCGACGGCGTCCCTCGCGCGGGTCGTTGGTGCAGACGACGCCCGTCGGCTTGTTCAGGAGGTAGTAGCGGTGCCGCTCGCCCTCCGGCTTCAAGACGACGCCGTCGACCTCCACGCGGTGGACCTCCGGATCGATCTTCGTGCCGAGGGCCGTCACGATCTCGCCGTCGATCATCACCTCGCCCTCGGCGATGAGCTCGTCGCACTTCCGTCGCGAAGCGATGCCGTTGTCGGCCAGGTACTTGTTCAAGCGGACGAGCGGCACGATCAGGCCTCGTGCATCAACTGGACGAGCGCCAGCTCGTCGCCCTCCGGCTCGACGTAGTGACGTCCGGCCGCCGCCGGAACCAGCCAGACGTCGCCGGGGCCGAGCCGGTGCTCGCCCTCGACGTCCTGCACGGTGAGCCGGCCGCTCCCGCCGACGACGGCGTAGACGTGGAACTGGCCGCGCGTCGAGAACCGGGTGCGCCCTTCGACGCGAAGCGCGTTCATCGCGAAGAGGCTGGAGCGGGCCAGCGCCGCCCGGCGCGCGGTGCCGTCTCCGTGCGGCTCCCACAGCGGGTCGACCGGCGGCCGCGGGGGAAGGTCGAAGCGCACGCACTCGAGCGCCTGCCCGACGTGCGTTCCGCGCCCGACGCGGCCCCAGTCCCAGACGCGGAAGGTGGTGTCCGAGTTCTGTTGCACTTCGAAGAGCGCCACGCCGGCGCCGATCGCGTGCATGGTTCCGCCGGGGATGAGCATGCACTGCCCCGCGCTCACCTCCCAGCGGTGCATCGTCTCGACGACGCCCGGGCCGTCGGCGACCGCCGCGAGCCCCTCGGGCGTGACGCCGGGCTTGAGGCCGGCGTAGACCAGGCCGCCGGGCGCGACGTCGAGGAAGTACCACGCCTCCGTCTTGCCTTCCGCGCCCCCACCGATCCGCGCCGCGGCCTCGTCGTTCGGGTGCGCCTGCACGCTCAGGTTGTCGTTGGCGTCGAGGTACTTGAGCAGGAGCGGAAACCGCCCGCCCGGCGCTGGCGGAGCGCTTCCGAGCAGATCCTCGCCGTGCCGCTCGACGAGCTCGCGCAGCGTGCGTCCGGCGTGCGGCCCCTCGGCGACCCGAGAGTTGACGTCGTCGCGGTCGGAGAGCTCCCACGTCTCGCCCACGGCGACACCTTCCGGCAGAGCGATACCGGGAGACCGCTCCAGGGCGCGACCGCCCCAGACCTTCTCCTTGAACTCGCGCTCGAAGCGCAACGGCACGCGCAGGCGGTCCATGCGGCGGGACAATCTACGGGATTCGGGCGCTCAAGCCGCCGCCGGATTGCGCCGATGAGGGTGACGAGGCCCGGTACCCCTACTTGCCGGTCCCTGCCCCCACCCCTTCGGATCGAAATCCCGGAGCTTCGTACCCATGAAGCAGCCCTCTCTGCTTCGCCTCGGTCTCTCGTCGATGGAGATGCTCGCCGCGTTGAGCATCCTGGCGATCATCGCGACCCTCGCGGCCCCGGCGGCCATCCGCCACTTCGAGCGAGCCAAGATCGACTCGGTCGTCGAGGACTTCAAGGCGATCGAGGCCGCGGTCGCCGGCTACTACGCCGACGTCGGAAGCCTGACGCCGCTCAACGACATCGCCGGTTTCGCGAGCGGCACGGGCGACGCCGCGAAGAAGCACTTCGTCGACGGCGACGGCAAGGCCGGGTGGAACGGGCCCTATCTCGAAGAGATCAAGCCCCACAGCAAGTTCGGCGGCACCTACGACGTCGACGTCTTCTCCGCGAAGTCCGCGTCGATCGACCTCGGCGTCCGGAGCGACCTGGGCAAGAGCTACGAGCTCGTGCTCGCCGCGGTCAACGAGGCCTTCGACGGGGACAACGACACCTCGCGCGGTCTCGTGTGGGGGGACAGCAACGGGATCCACTACGGCTTCAACTACAAGAAGCGGTAGCCCGGCGCCGGATCACTCCTCCTCCTCTTCCTCGTCGCCCGCGTACACGCGCCGCGGCAGCTCCTTGTCCAGGCGCTCGACGTGCGCGCGCAGCTCGGCCGCGAGCTCTTCCTCGCTCAGCTTCACGAGCTTGTGGACCGGGTCCTTCAGCCCGCCCTGCTTGGTCGTCTCCTGCAGGATGGTGAAATAGGCCTTGCGGTAGGCGCCGTCGTTCGCTTCGAGGAAGAAGTGGCTGAGCAGCACCGCGTGCTGGTAGGCGTACGGATACTCGCCGAAGGTTTCGGAGTCGCAGTGGAGGAACTCCTCGAGCGGCATCAGCTCGTCCAGGAGGTACGCGTCCACGCCGATCCCGAGGTCGTCGTCCAGGAGCGCCCCGATCCGGAAGCTCCGCTTCCCGTCCTCCTCGCCGCCGAGCACCTCGAAGGTCTCCATGTAGGTCGCGAAGCCCTCGTCGATCCAGCCGATCGGGTACTTCGCCTGCATCCCGCGCCAGGCGGCCTTCATCCGCAGGTCGCAGAGCTGGTGCGTGCCCTCGTGGTAGAAGGTCTCGAAGAGCAGCGTCAGGTCGCCCTGGTAGAACTCCGGGCTGTCGTAGAAGTAGCCGATCTTCGTGTCCCCCGCGTAGAAGCCGAGGACCTCTGTCGAGGTCGGCGCGTCGAGTCCGGAGGAACGCAGGATCGCCTCGTAGGTCTGCGGCGAGTCGAAGAAGTAGATGACGAGCGGGTCGCGCAGCTTGCGCGTGGCGACCTTCCCATCCTTCATCACGACCTCCCAGTGCGCGTGCAGGTCCTCGCAGGCCTGCGCGAACCGGAACACCGTCGCGTGCGGCGCGTTGGTGATGAAGAGGTAGTGCCGCGTCTCTAGCCCCCAGGCGTCGGTCCAGAACTCGAGGTAGTCCGCGAGGTCGCGCCGCCCGAGGAAGTCGCCGCCCAGCCGCTTCAGCGCCTTGCGCGCCGCCGCCTTGTCCCTCTTCGGCACGGCGCCGTAGTTGTAGATCAGGTCGAAGTCGCGCTTCTTCAGCGCCGTCGCCGCCGCCCCGTTGTCCGGGTCGTTCCCGAGCGCGTCCAGGTAGATCTCCTCGGCCAGCTCGCCCCAGCCCGCTCCGTCCGCCTCCTTGGCCATGCCGACCAGGGACTTCGAGAGCGGCTCGCGAACCTCGCGGTAGCGCTTCTTGTAATCGCGACCGCTCTTCTTCAAGGCGTCCTTGTAGTCGCGCTGGTACCGCTCGGCGTCGATCTGCTCGAGCTCGACCGTGATCTCGTTGATCGCGTGGTCGGGGATCACGCGCAGCGTGTCGCGCGCGAGGAGCCCCGCCTCGCGGAAGAGCCGGTTGTCGAGCGCCCACCGCGCGAGCTCCGCGCGCTGCTCGGCGCCGGACACGCGCAGCGCCTGCCAGCGATCGCGCAGCTCGGCTTCGGTGGCGGCGGCGGGGTCCTGAGCGAGAACGAGCGTCAGCAGCGAAAGCAGCAGCATGGCCCGCGAATCCTATCGGTTTCGCAGTAGCCTGTGTGGCGATGCGCGCCGTGTTGTTCGATGGCGTCGGCTCGCCGCTGCGTATCGCGGAAATCCCCATACCCGAACCGGGTCCGGGCGAGGTGCGGGTCGCGGTCGCCGCCTGCGGGATCTGCCGCACGGACCTGCACGTCCTCGACGGCGACCTGGACAAGCCGAAGCGGCCGGTCGTGCTCGGCCACCAGGTGGTCGGCACGATCGACGCCGTCGGCGAAGGCGTCTCCGAGGAGCGCCTGGGCGAGCGCGTCGGCGTCCCCTGGCTCGGCTCGACCTGCGGCTCGTGCGCGCGCTGCACCGCCGGCCGCGAGAACCTGTGCGACGAGGCGCAATTCACGGGCTACGACCGCGACGGCGGTCTGGCCGACGCGTGCGTGGCCGACGCGTCGTTCGTCTTTCCCATCGCGCCCGGCGTCGACGACGTGCACGCCGCGCCCTGGCTCTGCGCGGGGTTGATCGGCTACCGGGCGCTGCGCCTGCTCGGCGATGCCCATCGGGTCGGCCTCTTCGGCTTCGGCGCCGCCGCCCACCTCGGCGCGCAGGTGCTCCGCCACCAGGGCCGCGAGGTGTTCGCGTTCACGCGGCCCGGCGACGAGAAAGGCCAGGCCTTCGCGCGCGAGCTCGGCGCCGTCTGGGCCGGCGGATCCGACGAACCGCCGCCCGTCGAGCTCGACGGCGCCGTGATCTTCGCGCCGGTCGGCGCGCTCGTCCCGATCGCGCTGCGAGCCGTCGGCCCGGGCGGCCGCGTCGTCTGCGCGGGCATCCACATGAGCGAGATCCCCGCCTTTCCCTACGAGATCCTCTGGCGCGAGCGGTCGGTCCTGTCCGTCGCCAACCTCACCCGCGACGACGCGCGCGAGTTCCTCGCGCTGGCGCCGACGATTCCTGTGCGGGCGAGGGCGCACGTCTATCCGCTCGAGCGGGCGGCTGAGGCGCTCGACGACCTGCGGGCGGGCCGCTTCGAGGGCGCGGCGGTGATCGAGCCATGAATCCAAACTCTGGAGCAATGTCGGAATCCGTTGCGCGGTCCTCGAACGCAGTCATTCCTGCCCTGCATGTTCGTCTACGCAACGGGCGCCGCCTAGTATGTCAGGTGCTTACCCCGAGCAGGATGATGACAAAGTGGACTCGCGTTGTTGCGCTGACGCTGGCCTCGCACACGCTCGCAGCCCAAGCCGGTTGGTCCCAGGCAACTGCAGATCAGGATAGTGACCGGATCGTTGTGGCGGCTCTCTACCAAAGCACCCTGACCGGGCAACGGCACCTGAACGGCATCCTTGACGCGGTCGAGAACCATCCCCTTGGCGCGAGAATCGAGGTCGCGAGACATCCCTATATCGACGAGTCCGACGGGGAACGGTTGCTTCTCTCGTTGGTTCAGAACGACGAGGTCAACATCGTTCTCGGCCCTCCTGATTCCCGCATCTTCGATCGAGTCAAGGCGCGTCAGGACGAGTTGCCCCGGCGGGTACCAGTGATCTCCTGGGTACCCAGTGAGAACGAGCCAGGTGATTGGTTCTTGAGCACCGGGGTCCTCATGGATCGTCGGTTCGGCGCTCTCGCTGATTACCTGACGCAACGCTGGGTACTATCCGTTTCGGTTCTCTTCGCAGAGAACGAAGACATGGAGTTAGCCTCCGACGCCGCGCCTGGAGGATTCGGTAGGCAGGCCGAAGAGGCGTTCCGCCGCCAACTGACCGATCTCGGGAGCCGCTTCTATTCCGCGCTTCCGTTCCGGCGTGGTGATCCCTTCGATCAAGTCTTGCAGGTCATCGAGCGTCGTCCGGAAGCCGTCGGCGTTTTTGGAGGACGTGAGGACATCGATCAGGTTCTAGGTGGGTTCGCCAGCGCGGCTCCCAACTTCAGGCCAGTGTTCTTTGCTCCGATGCCAGTCAGGAGTCTCCACGACGACCTGGACGGCGTTCTCTTTGCCTCGGTGGTTCGACCCGAGTCAGAGGATGCGATGTCGGCGGAGGCGATGCCGGACGAAGTAACTGCACTGAGCTACGACACGACGTCGTGCGTTCTAGACGTATTGCCGGGCCTCGGAACGCAATGGGATCCCAACGAGTTTCGCGCCACCTTTGCAGCGAATGTTCTAGGGGGACTCGGTGATGCCCGCGGTCGGCGATCCGGCATGCGCTTCACAGGTGGTCAAAACGACAGCGAAGTTTATGTCTACGAGCTGTCCGATGGCCACGTGCTCCATCACCCCTCGACCAACGTGGGTCTGATCCGACGGATCATGTTCAAGCTCCGCCTTTTCGAAGGACGCTTCGGCTCGTGGTCCGTTTGGAGTGCGCTCGGTGCGATCATCCTGACCGTCTGGTTCGCCGTTCGGAAAGACATCGATCATCCCGTCGGTGCAGCGCTTACGCGCGCAATCGGGAGCCGCGCGGCATTTGCCGCTCTTGGCCTCTTCCAGGTGTCCTCGAGCGCGCTCTTGTTCCTGGCATTGGTTGAGTTCGGGCTGTTCCCAATGGGCCTGCTCGGGGCGGTCGGGGCCGGTCTTGCGCCAACCCAGTTCCTGAGAGCCGGCTGGAGACTCGGAAGCGGATCCGAGGAGCCGTCAAGCGGTCCGACGTTCTTGAGTCGTTGGACTGGCCCCGGCCGGGCGCTCGCCCGTAGATTCTTCCCCGTTGCCCCGCCCTTCGCCGGCAATGCCGAAGAACTGAAGCGTCAACATGACGAGGTCTCCAACGGCATCCGTCGCGCGCTGTTCTTGATGCTGGGCATCGGCTTCTTCTTTATGATGCTCCTCGGCCAGTCGGATGCGGCCCTTCTGACACGCGAGACGATCAAGGTGCCTATTGCCGACGTAGAAGTCGACGTTGTCGGCTTCTTCATCGTTGGGCCGCTGATCCTAGTCGGGGGAGGACTTTATCTACACATCCTGATCGGTCACTGGACAAACCTTGGTGGGAACAGATACGAGCACGGGCTCCCGTTCGTCTTCAACCTGCCTTACCGCACCGCCCGTTTCGTCTCAACTTTGATGATGTACTGGCTCGTCCCCGCGATCCTCTTCATGTTCGCTCGTCGGTCCGCGGTTGCGGCCTCTCCCGAGGGCGTTCGGATCGGCGAAGTGCTGGGCACGACCGCTGTGCTCGCATCGGCCGCCACATTGTTCTTGCAGCTTCGACGGATGCAGCCTGCAGACACGACCGGCCGACTCCCGTTCTCTGGGTTTTGGCTTCTCACGCTCTTTCTCTGCTGGTCCACCGGCAGCCTGAGCTTCCTTACCGATCCGCGCGGCCTCCGGCTCGAAATAGCCGATCTGTCTGGGTTGGATCTCTCGGGAAAAGTCTTCTCCAACGCAGCGATGCGCCGCGTCAAGCTGGTCGAATCGAAGTTGATCAGGTCCGATCTGTCAGGCGCGAACCTATCGGAAGCCGATCTCTCAACGGCCGACTTAACCGATGCCGACCTCGGCTCAACCGTGCTCTCCGGCACGAACTTGTCGGGCGCGAGCCTCTTGCGCACCAAGCTGAACTACGCGAAGCTCCAAGGCGCCGAGCTCAATAGAGCCATCTTCAAAGACGCGGAACTTGCCGGCGCCAACCTCCGTACCGCGAATCTGGTCGAGGCCATCCTGGACGGAGCGGATCTTCGAAGCGCCTCGTTCGAGAACGCCAATCTCGCGGGCGCGAGCATGGCCGGCGTGCGAAATTGGCGCAATGCCGATTTCCGTGGCGCCATCCTGACCGGCGTCAAGAATCCACCGCCCGACTTCGTGAAGCTCGCCGTAAGCCGCGGCGCAGTTCATTGACCCAAGCACCGATGGAACGTTCTGGAAGCAGCAGGATGAGCAGCGACACGAAACCGAGAGCCGCCGCGAGGATTCCTGCCGTCAACGAAGTCGGCAGGTAGCTCATCTCCACCTCGGACCGTCCAGACGGGAGCAGCACGCCGCGAAGCGCGTGGTCGACGCGCAGGATGTCGCGGTCGTCGCAGCGCCAGCCGGGGTCCCAGGCGTCGGTGAGGACGACGAGCGCGGGTTGCGGCAGGTCGGCTTCGAGAACGATGCGGGTCGGCTCGTAGGAGATCACGCGCACCTCACCCTCGCCGCCGAGCTCTGGCCACAGTGGATCGTCGGGCTCCTCCTCCAGGACCGCGGTCCACGGGTCGAAGTCGGCGGCGTGCAGGCGAGCAAGGCGCTCGTCCGGGTCCTCGACGACGGTCGCGTCGCGCGCGACGAAGGCGCGCGGCAGGACGTTCGGGTTCTCGTACACGAAGAGGCCCTCGGCCTCGTGCGCGAGCTCGAACGGCGGCGGGAGCTCCGTTCCCGCCAGGACGTAGCGCACGTTCAGGAGCGAGCCGAGCGGAATCGCCTCCTCGCGGTAGAAGGCGGGGATGCGGCTCACGAAGGGAAAGTCGGGCTCCACGCTCGCGAGGCCGAGGAGGAGCTCGGTCGTTTCGCGGCGCTCCAACGAGTCGTAGCCGGCGACGAGCGAGATTCCGTAAGGGAGGTTCGCCTGCGGGAAGAGAAACGTCTGCTCGCCGCCGAGAACGCGGAAGAGGCCCGGCTGCGCGCGCAGGAAGTCCGTCGTCGGCGTCGGCGGGTGGACCTCTTCGGGCTCGATCGCCGTGTTGAAGCCGAAGCCGAAGCGCAAGAGCTCCGCGGCGACGAGAAGACAGGCGAGAAAGCCCGCCGGAACGCGCCACCGCTCCGGCAGGCGCGCGCGCAGACCGTCGAGCCCGAGCGCGGCGAGCAGCGACAGCCCGAACGCTACGAGGAGCAAGAGCCGCGGCGTCTTCGAGCTGCCGAGCACCGGCAGCGCGCGCCAGACGGCGTAGAGCGGCTCGACCTTCCAAGCGAGCAGCGCGCAAACGAGGACGAGACCACCGAGCACGGCGCCGCGCCTGCCGCGCAGCGCTCCCGCAATCGCAAGCAGGAGCGCCACGACGCCGACGTAGCCCGCGACGAGGTCGGGGTAGGTCAGGTTGTGCCCGACCGGGCCCTCGTACGTGCCGCGATGCGGGGCGCCCCAGAGGAACGGGTGCACCAAGAGGAGCGCCGCCTCCGGCAGCGGCACCTCCCCCACCGTGTCGACGCGGGCGAACTCCACCCAGGCCTGGCTCGCGAGCAGGTACTCCGCGAAGGGCAGAAGCTGCGGCGCGGCGAGCAACCCGCCGAGCGCCGCGGCTCCGGCGACCGCGAGCACTCCGCGCAGCCTTGCGCGCGCGAAGCCCCACCCGGCGGCGAGGAGGCCGACGTGTACGACCGCCTGCAGGTATCCGGCGAGGAGCGCGAGCGCAAACGTCGCCGCGAGCCCGGCGACGCGGCGGCGCGTCACGCCGCAACCGAGACCCTCCACCTGCCAGAGGAGAAGCGGCAGCACGCACGCCACGCTCGCGATCGGATGGAAAAGCCACGTGACGAGAAACGCGGAGAGCGAGAAGGCGATCCCGCCGAGCACCGCGGCGACGTGCGACGTTCCCATGCGCAGCAGGAGCAGCACCGTGAACGCGCCCGCCAGCCACAGGCGCGCGAGCGAGCTCCACTCCCACCACTGCTTTGACGGGAAGGCGTACTCGAGCCAGTGCTGCGGCCAGAACACCGCCCCCGAGTTCGCTGCGAGGAACGGATGCCCGAGGTAGTTGTGCGGGTTCCAGAGCGGCAGCTCGCCGGCGCGCACGCGCTCGGTCGCGAAATGGAGCCACGGCTCCTCGGCGATCGCTTGGTCGAGCAGCTCCGGGTTCGCGGCGCGCTCGAAGCCCTCGGGCGCGACCTGGCTCCACGGCTGGAAGGGATACAGGCAGTCGCCCGCGACGAGCACCTTCCGGCCGAAGAGAGCTTCGGCGAGGAGCAGCACCGCGGGCAGGCCGACGAGGAAGACCGCCGCGAGCGTGGATCGGCGAGGTACGCGGATGCGCGGTAGGATACCTCTTCGTGGGGATCGCACTCATCGTCGACGTGGAGAGCGACTGGGGCCGCGACTCGCTGCGCGGCGTGCACGAGGCGCTCCCGCGGTTGGTTGCGCTCCTGGAGCGCTTCGGCGCGCGCGCGACGTTCTTCGTCGTCGGCGAGCTCGCGGGCGAGGTGGCCGAGACGCTCTCCGGCGGTCCCCACGAAGTCGGCTCGCACGGGCTGACGCACCGCGCGCTCGATCGCGTAACCCGCGACGAGGCTCGCTTCGAGCTGGTCGAGTCCCGGCGGCGACTTGAGGCGGCCGGGTTCGCCGTCGAGGGATTCCGCGCGCCGTTCCTGCGCCGGCCCGCCGGTCTTTCCGCGATGTTGAGCGAAGCCGGCTACGCCTACGACGCCTCGCTCGGCGCGCTCGGTCCGTCGCTCTCCAACCCCGCCACGCTGCGCGGCGGCGTCCTGCCCTTCAACCTGACCTGGCTGCGCCTGCTCGACCCGCTCGGCGCGCGGCTCGTGCCGCGCGAGGCGCGCGCCTTCTCGCTGCACCTGCACGAGCTCGTCGCCGGCGACGCCGGCTGGCGCGACCTGCCCGCGCCGCTCCGCCGCCTGCACGGCCGGGGCGCCGGCGCGCGCGCCTGGTCGCTCGTCGGGCACGTCGTCTCCGCCTTCGGTCCCCGCCTCGTCCCCTGCCGGGAGGTCCCGTGGAGCGCCACGTCGTCGTCGGCGCCGGCCCGGCGGGCCTGACGGCCGCCTGGCACCTCGCGCGGCTCGGCGAGGAGGTGTGCGTGCTCGAGGCCGATCCCGAGCGCGTCGGCGGGCTCGCCTGCACGATGGAGCTCGAGGGCCACCGCTACGACGTCGGCCCGCACCGCTTCTACACGAAGAGCGACGAGGTGCTGCGGTTGTGGGAGACGATGCTGCCCGGCGGCTTCGTCGAGGTGCGGCGGCTGACGCGCGTCCTCTACCGCCGCAAGCTCTTCGCGTACCCGCTCGAGCTGCGCAAGACGCTCGCCGGCATCGGGCCGCGCGAGGCTCTTCTCTCCGGCGCGAGCTTCGCGCGCGCGCGGCTCCTCCCGCGCCGCGAGGCGTCGTTCGAGGACTGGGTGATCAACCGCTTCGGCGAGCGCCTGTATCGCGCGTTCTTCAAGACGTACACCGAGAAGGTGTGGGGCGTCCCGTGCGACGAGATCGACAAGGACTGGGCGGCGCAGCGCATCCGCGACCTCTCGCTCGGCAAGATCGTCCGCCAGGCGCTCGTCCCCGCGCGGAACGGCGCGCGGCCGAAGTCGCTCGTCGACCGGTTCCGGTATCCACGGCGCGGCGCCGGCGAGCTTTGGGAGGCCGTGCTCGACGACGTGCTGTCGCGCGACGGGAGCCGCATCGAGATGGGGAGCCCCGTCGTCCGCCTCGTACGCGA
>JANQEJ010000229.1 GCA_028278425.1 Planctomycetota bacterium
CAGGAGGTTGCCGTGTCGTCGAAGTCGCCCCTGTAGCGCGGGACGACGCAGAAAGGGTGGCCGGTCGGAGCGGTCATCACGACGTGGCGCGAGATACGAGCCTTGACCGAGGCGCCCAGCTTCTCGAGGCGGGCGACCTCGGCCTCCACGTCGTCGGTCTCGATGTCCAGGTGGACCGCGCGCTCCTCCGCCGGGACCTTCTGCAGGAGCACGTAGGGTCCGCCCTTCCCTCCCACCCGTCCGCGCAGCGAGCGGTAGCGCTCGTCGCCGTCGACGGCCACGACGGACCTGCCGAGGGCGGCGCTCCAGAAGTCGAGGCCGTCCTCCCACTCCTCCTCGGCGCAGTCGATCAGGACGGTGCTCAGACGGCTTCGGTGCATGACGGCCTCCTGCGCCCCCGGCGCACGAGCATGCTGAAGGCGGACCCGGATATCGAGCCGGCCGTCGATTCGAATACCGAGCCACAGCCGTCCGTCCGATGAGGCGGTGATGAAGAAGCCGCTCGCCCTCTTCGCCGCCCTCCTGATCCTGCCGCTCTCGCTGGGCGTCTACGCCTTCGGGATGGAGCCGGCGAGCCTCCGGAACGAGGACGTCGAGCTGGCCCCTCCCGGCTGGCCGCCGGGCTGCGACGGCTTCCGGGTGGCGCTGCTGGCGGACCTGCACGTGGGCGCCCCCTGGATCGACCTGGACCAGCTCGCGGAGGTCGTCGCCACCACCAACGCCGCGCGGCCGGACCTGGTCCTCCTCGCGGGCGACTTCGTCATCCACGGCGTCGTGGGCGGCCGCTTCGTCCCCGCTGAGGACTCGGCACGGGTCCTCGCCGACCTCGACGCGCCGGGCGGCGTCTGGGCCGTGCTCGGCAACCACGACTGGTGGTACGACGCCCCGCGCGTGGGCCGCGCGCTCGAGGCCGAGGGGATCCGTCTGCTCGAGGACGCCTCGACGCCGATCCGGATCGGCGCCTGCGCGTTCCACCTGGCCGGCCTCAGCGACTTCTGGGAGGGCGCGCACGATGTCGAGAAGGCCCTGCGCGACGTCCCGCGCGACGCTCCGCTCCTGCTCTTCACCCACAACCCGGACGTCTTCCCCCAGCTTCCACGCCGCATCTCGCTGACCCTGGCCGGGCACACCCACGGCGGGCAGGTGAACCTCCCGCTCCTCGGGCGCCCCATCGTGCCGTCGCGCTACGGCGAGCGC
>JANQEJ010000230.1 GCA_028278425.1 Planctomycetota bacterium
CGTAGCCGAAGACGCCGGCGGTGTGGAAGTAGAGCTCCGGCTCGCCGTCGCCGTCGACGTCCGCGTAGCCCGGAGACTCGTTGTCGACGGCGGTGTGGATGACGTGGGGCGTCCAGAAGCCCGGGAGCTTCTTCGGCTTCTTCGTTTCTCCCGCCTCTTCCTCGTTCTCTTCCGCTTCCCCTTCTGCTGCCTCTTGTTCCTTCTCCGCCTCGCCGAGGGGATTTTCGAACCACATGGCCGGCTGGCCCGGAAAGCCGACCGCCACGACGTCGATCCACTCGTCGCCGTCGACGTCGCGCGGCCAGACGAAGAAGTTGTTCGAGTAGTGCAGCGGGTTGAAGGGCTTCGGCGGGTAGATCGCCTTGCTCTCTTCGAACTCCGGGCCCTTGTACCAGAACGGTCCCGAGATCACGTCGTTGTGCCCGTCGCGATCGACGTCCGCGAAGGTCGCTCCTTCGCAAAAGAACTTGTCGGAAAGCTGGCGCCGCTCGAAGGCGATCTCCTGAGGAGCCGCTGCGAGCATCAGGGCCGAGAGCACACCGAGCATGGCGGAATTGTACGCGCTAACATGGCGCGCATGAACGTCGCGCTGGCCCTCGTCCTCGCCCTCCAGGCGCCGGCGCCGGAAGCGACGGACGTGCTCGACGCCGACGTGCGCGCGGTCGTTCCGCGGTTGACCGAGCTGATGCGCGAAGGCCTGCGCAACCCGCAGCCGAGCGCGAACGTCGTTCGCCGCGAGCAGGGCGAGAGCCTGTTCGACGGCTCCTACGACTGGCACTCCAACCTCTTCGCGCACTGGGCGCTCCTCACGATCGCGCGGATCGAGGGCGACGAGGAGCGTCCCCGCCTTCGATCACGTCGAGTTCCCCGCGCTCCCCGAGAGCGTGAAGCTCTCGACGGTCCACGTGCTCGGCGTCGAGATCACGCGCCTCTGGCCGCTCGCCATCGCCGCGCGCGGCGGCGACGCCGGGGCGCGCGCGCTGTTCCACCGCCGCTGGCGCGAGATCCTCGCGCGCGAGGACCTCTGGGCCGAAAACTTCAAGGTGGTGACGCACTGGGTCCCGCAGTTCCTCTGGTTTGCGATCTGGCTCGCCGACGGCCGGCCGTAGAATCCCGCGCCCCATGCGGCTGACGCTCGACGGAACCTCGCTCACGCTCGACGACTTGCGCCCGTGCTTCGCGGGCGCGCCGGTGACGCTCGCCCTGACCGCGGGCGCGAAGAAGGCCGTGAAACGCGCGCGCAAGGTCGTCGACGACCACGTCGCCGCCGGGGACGTCGTCTACGGCCTGACCACCGGCTTCGGCAAGCTGAAGAGCATCGCCATCGCTCCGGGCGATTTAGAGGAGCTCCAGCGCAACCTGATCCTCTCGCACGCGGTCGGCTGCGGTCCGCCGATGCCGCTGAACGAAGTGCGCGCGACGCAGATCCTGCGCTTGAACTGCCTGGTGCGCGGGCATTCGGGCATCCGGCTCGAGCTCGCGGAAAAGCTCCTGCGGCTCTTCAACAAGGGCTTCGTCCCGCTCGTGCCGCAGCAGGGCTCGGTGGGGGCGAGCGGCGACCTCGCGCCGCAGGCTCACATGGCGGCGGCCTACATGGGGCACGGCGACGCGTTCCTCGACGGCAAGCGCATGCGCGCGAAGGCCGCGCTCAGGAAGATCGGCGAGGAGCCGATGGTCCTCGCCGCGAAGGAAGGGCTCGCGCTGATCAACGGCATCGAGGTGATGACCGCCGTCGGTGCCGGGGTGTGGCACCGCGCCGCCAACCTTTCCAAGGCGGCCGACGCGATCTGCGCGCTCACGATCGAGCCGCTCCAGGGCAGCGCCAAGCCGTTCGACAAGCGCCTCGCGAAGCTCAAGGGGCACGCCGGCCACGCGCGGACGAGTGAGAACGTGCTGCGCTGCCTGGCCGGGTCCGAGATCCTGGAGAGCCACGCGGACTGCGACCGCGTGCAGGACCCGTACTCGCTCCGCTGCGTGCCGCAGATCCACGGCGCCTTCAAGACGGCGCTCGCGCACGTCGGCGACGTCCTCGGCGAGGAGATGAACAGCGTCACCGACAACCCGATCCTGTTCCCCGACACGGGCGAGGTGATCGGCGCCGGCCAGTTCCACGGGCAGCCGGTCTCGGTCGCGCTCGACTACCTCGGGCTCTCGCTCTGCACGCTCGCGAACGTCTCCGAGCGGCGCATCGAGCAGATGGTCAACCCCGACCTCTCCGGCATGCCGGCCTTCCTCTGCCCCGAGCCGGGCACGAACTCCGGACTCATGATGGCGCAGGTGGCCGCCGCGGCGCTCGCGAGCGAGAACAAGGTGCACGCGCACCCCGCGTCCGTCGACACGATCCCGACGAGCGCGAACCAGGAGGACCACGTCTCCATGGGCGTGACCGCCGCGCGCAAGGCCCGCCAGATCGCCGACAACACCGAGCGCGTGCTCGCGATCGAGTACGTCGCCGCCGCACAGGCCCGCGACTACTTCGGCAAGCTGCGCGCCGGCAAGGGCTCCGAGGCCGCCCACCGCGCGATCCGCAAGCGCGTGAAGCCGCTTAAGAGCGATCGCTACTTGAAGCCGGACCTGGACGCGGCGTACGACCTCATCGTGTCGGGCGAGCTGGTGAGCGTCGTCGAGAAGGCGGTCGGGCCGCTCAAGGCCTAGAAGTCCGCCGTCCCCGATGCATGGCGGTTCGACCTGGATCTGCCCGGCTAGGTACCTTTGTCAACCCATTCGCACAAGCACTCATTTTGGAGAAGGGCATCGGCAGTTGACTCGGGAGGAGGTCACTTGAGAGTCATTGCGCAAAGAACGATGCTCGTAGTACCGCTCGCGCTCCTCAAACCTCCTCTTAGGAACTAGTAGCCATGGCCAGCCCCAAGGAAGCGTGTCCACTTTGCGAAGCCGTTGCAGTCGCCACCAGGGACGAGCCAAGAATGATCACTCGCTATCGTTGTCCATGCTGTGGCGAGTTCGAGACTTGTGATCAGGACTTCATCTTAGATTGGGTGAAGGAACCGCATTATCTGCTCTCAAGCTTCTTGCGACAGCGGTACGAGACAACGGGGCGGCCATACACCTTTTCTGATCGGGACGGCGAGCGCTTTCCCGAGGGTCTGGTTGATCTGCCTGTCTCGGAGAAGCTGAACCAAGCTCTTCTGTGTGTCGCTAGCAAGACTGCCGGATTCGGTCGACCATCGATGTGTGACCTCGCTTGCGATTGGCCGTTGGCGCAGGCACGTGACGCGCGAGAGTTCGCGGACATGCTCGAGTATTGGCGCGAAGAGGGCGTCCTCGAGGGAAATCCGAAGGACCCGATCGCGGTTCAGGCGCAGGGTGGGCTTGTTGTCACTGGAAAAGGATGGCGAGTTGTGGAAGAGATCCAGCCATCAAGACGAGGCGGGGGGAAACGGGCGTTCGTCGCGATGTCCTTCGCCGAAGAAATGGAGCCTGCCTACGAGAAGGGCATCGAGCCGGCCCTACGAGAGTGCAACTGGGAACCTGTTCGCGTTGATCGCCAACAGTTCGAGCAGAAGATCTGCGACCACATCATCTCTGAGATTCGGCGTTCTGATTTGGTCGTCGTGGAATGCACTGGTTCTAGTCCAAACGTGTACTTCGAGGCCGGTTTTGCGATGGGTCTAGGGATTCCGGTCATCTGGTGTGCGCGACAGGAAGAGCTCGAGCAGAAGCGGGTGGCCTTTGATACCCGTCAGTATCCCCACCTCTCTTGGGTTGACGAGTTGGAATTGCGTGCTTCGCTCGTCGATAGGATCCGGGCCCTGTATAGGCGTAGGTAGTGAGCCTCGAGGCATCGATCCTGGTGATGCTTCGTCTTTCGCTTCCCCACAGCTACTAATCGACTCGCTGAGAGGCCACGAACGGGAACGACGACTTGCTAGGGGGTGGACCGTCCTTCCTACAGCGTCCGACGGTACCGCGTGTGCGGGAGCTCGAACTCGAAGCACTCTTTGACGACCCCCTCGACGTCGAGGTGGAACCCCGTCGCCTCGTAGAAGCGGCGCGCGCGGTCGTTCGTCGTCAGCACCCACACCGTCGCCTCGCGGAACCCGCGCGCGCGCAGGTCCGCGAGCGCGTGCTCCTGTAACGCGCGCCCCAGCCCGCGGCCCCAGGCCTCGGGGAGGAAGTAGATCGCGTAGAGCTCGCCGACGCCGTCGTGCTCACCGTCGTCGCGCGTCGGGCCGGCGTGGGCGTAGCCGAGGACGGCGCCGGCGTCCTCGACGACCCAGAGGCGCCGTTCGGGCTGCGGTTGCGAGAGGATCTGGGTGAAGCGGTCGGTCCGGCTCTTCTCGTCGAGCCTCGCGATCAGCTCCTCGGGCACCAGGCCGGGGTAGGTGGCGCGCCAGGACGTCGCCGCGATGTGTCCCAGCGCGGGAGCGTCCGCGAGCGCGGCCAGCCGGATGCGTTCTTCCACGACGCGCACCAGGTTACCCTCCGCGCGCATGGATCTCCGGCGGCTCGCCTGGATCAACGTCGTGTTCCACGTGGCGGCGCTCGTGCTCTCGTGGTTCTTCCTGCGGCAGGGCTCGTTCGTCGCGCCCGAGGAGGAGCGCCTGGCCTACCTCGCGAGGGTCCCGCTCGGCTGGCGGCTCGGCTGGATGACGTGGGCGGCGTGCGCCGTGTTGCTCGTCGCGTTCCTGCTGGCGGCGCACCGGCGCACGCGGGGGCACGGGCTGGGCCGGATCGCCGTAGCGCTCACCCTCGCCGGCGCCGCGGTCGACCTCGGCTGCGACTTCGCGTTCGCCTTCGCCTTTCCGAGCCTCGCGGCGGAGCCGGAGGGGTTCGGCTCGGCGGAACGGATCACGTCGCTCCTTTCGATGTGCGGCGCGAACGGTCTGTACTCGCTCGCGATGCCGTTGATCACGCTCGCCCTGCGAGCGCGCGCCGGGCTCTCGACCCTCGGCGCGGCGCTCGGGTGGGCGACCTTCGCCGCGGGCGTCGGGCTCGCGGTGGGGGGGACGTTCGAGTCCGTCGCCCTCGTGCAGCTCTGCGCGCCGGCGACGATGCTGCTCTACTGCGGCTGGGCGCTGAGCGTCGCGCGCACGAGCTGAGGCTCCGGGCTCTTGCTCGGACGGCGTCGGACCAGGAGCGTGTACATCCCGGGCACGAAGGTCAGCGCCAGCAGGGTCGCGCCGCCGACGCCGCCGGCGATCGACACGGCCAGCGGCGGCCAGAGGCCCTCGGTCTCGAGCAGGAGCGGCGTGAAGCCCGCGACGGTCGTGACCGTCGTCGAGAGCACGTGCCGCGTCGAGCGCACGACCACGTTGACCATCGCCTTAAGGTCGCCGGTTCGCGCCGCCGCGTCGTCGCGGAGCGCGGCGAGCACGACGATGCCGTCGTTGATCGCGATCCCGATCAG
Organism: Planctomycetota bacterium; assembly: GCA_028278425.1. Taxonomy (GTDB): domain Bacteria; phylum Planctomycetota; class UBA1135; order UBA1135; genus JANQEJ01. The sequence goes on from JANQEJ010000230.1 coordinate 5,372, forward strand.
GCCCATCGTGCCGACGATGGCCATGAAGCCGAACGGGTAGCCGAAGAGCCGCAGCGAGCCGAGCGACAGGCCGACGGCGAGGAACGCCACCGCGCCGATCACGCCCGCCAGGCGGAAGGACTGGAACGACAGGACGAGCACGGCGACCATCAGAACGAGCAGCACGCCCGCGGACGCGGCCAGGTTTCCGACCGCCTCGTCGCGCTCGGCCGACTCGCCGCCGAAGGCCAGCGAGTAGCCGGCCGGCATGCGCTCCGCGAAGCCGTCGATCCGCGCGCGGAACCCGTCGAGCGCGTCGGCCGGCAGCGTGCCGGCGGTCAGGTAGCCCTGGATCGTGTTCGTGCGCACGCCGTCGCGGCGCGGGATGCTCGACGGCTCGGGGCGCAAGGAGAGCTCGCCGAGCGAGGAGAGCGGCGTCCAGGCCGAGCCGGTGGCGAGCTCGAGCGACGCGATGCGCCCGAGGTCGCCGCGCTCGGCGTCGGTGACGCGCACGCGCACGGGCAGCTCCTCGCCGCCCTCGAGCAGCGAGCCGCCGACGGCGCCGTCGAGCGCCGAGCGCAGGCGCCCGGCGACGCTCACGCGGTCGAGTCCGGCGAGCTCGACGTCCTCTTCGCGCGGCTGGAAGAGGAGCTTCGGCCGGTCCGCCGTCAGCGTGGCGCGGGTGTGCACGACGTCGGGGACGCGCGAGAGCTCCGCGCGCAGCTCCTCGCCCAGGTCGCGGAGCACGTCGACGTCGGGGCCGTGCAGGCGGACTTCCACCGGCGCCTCGAAGGGCGGGCCCTGCTCGAGCTGCTTCACGAGGATCTGCGCCTCGGGCAGCGCGTCGTCGAGCGCGAGCTGGATCTCGCGCAGCGCCTCGGTCGCGCCCTCGGCGGCGTCGAGCTGAAGCAGGGCCTGCGCGTAGTTGGCGGACCCGTCCTCGCCCTCGAGCATGTTGTAGTAGAACTTCGGCGCGCTCTGCCCGACGAACCAGTGGGACTCGACGACGGAGGGGTGCTCGAGCAGGACGGCGCGCGCGCGCTCGGCGACGGCGTACGTGCGGTCGATCGAAGCGAGCTCCGGCAGCCGCAGCTCGATCTGCGCCTGGTCGCGGCCCGCGGGCGGGAAGAACTGCTCCTGCAGTCCGGCCCCGCCGATGAAGCCGGCGACCGGGACCATGAGCGGGATCGCGATCGCGAGCGCGGGCCGCGCGAGCAGGACGTTCAGCACGGAGCGCCACGCGGCGGTCAGCCGGGGGCTCGTCAGGCCGTCGCGCCACCAGCGCGGGCGCGCGCCCGCGGCCTGCCCGCGGTCCAGCATCGCGGTCAGCGCGGGGACGAGCGTCAGCGACACGCCGAACGAGCTCACCACCGCGAGGACCACGGAGAGCGACATCGCGCCGACGAACTCGCCCACCGGACCGGGCGCGAGCACAAGGGGCATGAACGCGAGCACGGTGGTCAGCGTGGAACCCAGCAACGGCACCGCGAGCGCGCGGACCGCCGCCGCGATCGCCTTCGCCTTGTCGCGCTCGTGCGCCAGGCGGTGGCGCGTCTCGTCGACCATCACGATCGCGTTGTCGATCAGGAGGCCGAGGGCGATGATCAGGCCGGTCACCGACATCTGGTGGATCGGCACGCCGAGCATGCGCATCCCCGCGAAGACCATCAGGGCGGAGAGCGGCAGCGCGGTCCCGACCATCAGCGCGGAGCGCCAGCCCATGGTGACGAGGATCACCGCCATCACGAGCGCGGCGCCGAGCGCGAGGTTTCCGAAGAGGCCGGCGAGGCGCTCCTCGGTGTAGCGGCTCTGGTCGTAGAGGAGGTCGAGCTCGATCCCCTCGGGCAGGCGGGCGGCGTAGCGCTCCAGCTCGGCCCGAACGCGCGGCGCCCAGCGGTCGACGCGGATCTCGGAGCGCATGCGCGCCGCGACGGCCACGCCGGGGTCGCCCCCGAGCAGCGCCAGGTCCGCCGGCGGGTCCGCGACCGCCTTCTCGACGCGCGCCACGTCGCCGAGGCGCAGGAAGGCGCCGTCGCCGCCGGCGCGCACGGGGATCGACGCGATGCGCTCGAGCGTGTCGAGCTCGCCGTCCACCTCGATCAGCACGTCGTTGTTCTCGGAGAGCAGGCGGCCCGAGGGCACCTTCGCGTCGCCGCGGGCGAGGTCGGCGGCGAGCGCCTCGGCGCTCAGCCCGAGCGAGGCGAGGCGCGCGGCGTCGACCTCGACGCGGATCTCCTCGTCCGGCGCGCCGAAGAGCTCGGTCGACTCGGTGCCCGGCACGGCGCGGATCACGTCCTCGAGGTCCTCGGCGAGGCGACCGAGCAGGCCGAGCGGCGCGGGGTCGTCGCGCCGCCACGCGAGGCCGGCGATCAGCGTGTAGGCCGTGATCGTCATCTCCTCGAACTCCGGGTCGAGGACCTGCGGCGGGAACTCGACGGCGGCGTCGTCGAGCCGGTCGCGGACGCGCGACCACACTTCGTCGGGCTCGGTGACCTCGTCGCGGAGCTCCATCGTCACGAGGGACACGCCGGCGCGGGAGAAGGAGTCGAGCTGCTTGATCTCGTCGACCTCGAAGAGCTCCTCCTCGATCTTCTCCGTGACCTGCGACTCGACCCGCTCGGCGCTCGCGCCGGGGAAGCGGGTCACGACGAGGGCGTTGCGGGTGATCAGCTCGGGATCCTCGCGGCGCGGCAGCACCTCGAGCGCCGACAGTCCGGCGACGACGATCAGGAGCAGCGCGAGGACGATCAGGCGCGGGTGGCGGTAGAACAGGTTGGACATCGCTCTCTCCCTTTTCTCCTAGAGGCCGTCGACCAGCCGCACGGTCTGCTCGGGAACGACGCGGTGGAGCCCTTCGGGCAGCACGCGCTCGCCGCCCTTCAGCGTGCCGCGCACCAGGACGCGGTCGCCGTCGGTGTAGAGCACTTCGACGTCGCGGCGCTCGACGCGGTAGACCTCGTCGTACAGCGGTACGAGGGCATAGCTCGCCCAGAGCCCGCGGGTGCCGCGGGTCAGCGCGGTCACCGGCAGCCAGTAGCCTTGCACCGGGACGGTCTCGGTGAGCTCGAGTCGCGCCGCCTCGCCGGGGAGCGCGGACCCCGAGGGCAGGTCCAAGAGGACGCCGCTGGTCCGCGTCGCGCCGTCCAGCTCGGGCATGAGCGAGCGCACGCGGCCCTCGAGCTCGCGCGAGCCGACGCGCAGCGCGAGCACGTCGCCGGCCGCGAGCCGCGCCGCGACGGCGACGGGTACGCCCACCTTCGCCTCGAGCGCCTCGCTCTCGACCAGGCGCAAGACCGGCGAGCCCGCCGACACGACGGCGCCTTCGTCGCGGTCGCGCCGCGCGATCGTGCCGGCGAACGGGGCGACGAGGACGGTGTCCTCGAGGTCGGCTTCGGCCGCGTCGAGCTGTGCCTCAAGCCGCGCGACCCGCGCGCGCTGTGCGGCGACGACCTCGGCGCGCGTTCCCTCTTCGAGCTCGTCGAGGACTTCCCGCGCGGCGTCGAGCCGCGCTTCCACCGCGCGCTCGTCGCGCAACGCGGTGTCGCGGACCTCTTCGGAGACCGCGTCCTTGAGGAGCAGATCCTCGCGCCGCTCGCGCCGCGAGCGCGCGAGCTCCGACTCGCTCTCGAGCTCGCGGACCCGGGCGCGCGCCGCGTCGAGCGTCTGCGCGCGCGGTCCGGCGAGCATCTCGTCGAGCGCGGCGCGGGCCTCGGCCAGGTCGGCGGGCGCCGCGTCGCGCGCGGGGCG
>JANQEJ010000328.1 GCA_028278425.1 Planctomycetota bacterium
GCAACCGCTCTTCCGCGCGCACGACCGGATGATGGCGGCCTTGCCCCTCGCGGCGCGCCTCGTCGAGTGGATGGAGTTCGACGAGAGCCGCCTCAAGAAGGTCAGCGCGGACCCGAATCTTCAGGCGACCGAGCGGGCACTGAAGCGAGCGGCGGAGGGCGAACCCTTCCGCGACGTGTACAAGGCGGAGAGCCAGATCCTGCGGAAGCAGGATTAGCTCTCCTCGAGCTCCAGTCGCCCGACGTCCTGCGCGAGCGCTACGAGGACGGGACGCTCCGCGCGGAGCGCGAGGTCGAGCACGACGCGGAGATCAACCACGGCGCGTACAAGAGCTGCGCGCTCGGTGCTGTCGGGCGAGGTCGCCTTCCATCACCCCGACGGGACCTTCGACGCCGAGGTGATCTCGGGACGGCGACCGCCGCTCTGACGTTCGAGGTGTACTACCGCTTCGCGAAGGCGATGGGGACGCGGCCGAAGAGTCCCTGGCGCTGACGGCCTCGATTCGAAGGAACGGCCGTGCGGTCGCCCGCCGTCGTCGGCTCTCACTCCGAGGCTTCTGCGCTCGCCGGAAGCACGGGGAGCGCCTTCTCGTCACACAGGGCAGGGAGACCAAGGCATGAGAGCAGGGTATGCACGCGCGCGCCTGATGACGGTCCTTTTCGCGGCCGTGATCGGAACCAGCGCCTGGAGTCAAGGGATCACGAAACAGGGTCAACCGGACACGGTGCCGCTCGCGCTGAGGGACGGTCTGATCCATCTCACCGTACCGGGTCCGGTGCAGGCGGGGGCGGTCGTCACCGCGACGCTCGGGAACGGGATGCAACAGCCCCTTTCCTACGTCCTGCACTGCGAGGTCCGCATCCTGCGGACGACGGGGGAGCTCGTCAGCACGCCCTTCTACGGAGGCCTCGCCTGCGACCAGGTCCTGGAGCTCGGCCCGGGACAGATCACGACCTTCGACTTCCCGGCGCCCCAGGAGGCGGGCACCTACGTCGTCCTCTTCCCGTACGGTCCCCGCGCCGCGGCCAAGCTGGAGGTCGGCACGCCTTCGGCGGGAGCCCTGGACCTCGCCTTCTACCCGTCGCAGGTCGAGTTTCCTTCCATCGCTCACGCCGTCGACTTCGACGATCCCGCGCAGACGACCTGGGAGCTCGCCAACGTCGGCGCCGCCGACCACGCGTTCCAGTCCGGCGATCGCATCGAGCTCTTCACGCCCGGTGGAACCACACCCGTCGCGGAGCTGGACCTGAGCTCACTATCGGTGGCGTCCGGACAGGTCCTCCAGGTTGCGCTTCCCGTGCCGGGCCTCGCTCCCGGACCTTACTCCGTGGGCGCGACCTACGCGGATCCGGGGGCCGGCGCCGTGGTGACGGTCGGGTCGGGCATCCAACCGAGGGTCGAGCCGCACGCGGACCTTCACGTGGACCGGCACGTCCTTTCGCCCGGAGGGGTGGTCGACATGTCGGTCGTGGCCACCGGCTTCCCGTTCGAAAGCCAATCGACGGATCCGCTCTACCTCGTGCTCGTCGGCATGGATCCGGGCCAGACCCCGTTCGGCGACGCGATCGTCCCGCTCGCCGCGTCCGACCCGCTGGTGGCGGCTTCGATCGGCGGTCTCGGCGGACTCCTGACGAACCACACCGGCACCATCTCGCTGTTCGGAGGCGCGGCCGAGGGCATCACGCTCGCGCACTCCGCCTCCTTCGCCGGGACGACGCTGCGCGTGGCGGCGCTCGCCATCAACGAAGACGCCGTCGCGGCCTCGCAGCCGGAGAACATCGCGGTCGAGATCTGACGCTCGGGGCTCGCTCGGCGCAGCTCGAGGAGGCGCCGGCGGTCGGCGAAACGGCCGAGCCGCGCCGGCTGGAAACCGGACCGACTACACGATCCAGATCCAGTGGTCGTTCCTCGACGTCGTGATCAACACCTTCACGAGCTACGTCACGGTCTACAGCCGGACGATCACCGTCACCGAGTAGCGGCCGCCGGCGCGCGCCTCGCGCTCGAGACGATCCAGCGCGCCGGGCGACAGCGTGAAGTGCGGCCAGAGCAGCTTGAGGGCGACGGTGCGGCTGAGCGAGAGCTGCTCCGTCTCCCGGACCACGCCCATGGCGCCGCGGCCCACCTCGAGGCCGGCAGGTCCTCCCGGCGTTTGTCGTCGCCGCGGCCCCGCATCGCGCCGGCCGTCCTATTCTGTGGGGGCGTTCTCTTTTCGGAGGGCCGGCGCCGTCCCGGCGTCCGGTTCACGCTTGACAAGATCCCGTAGCGACTCGACGGAGGCACCGATGCGTCTGCGATCCATCCTGAGCTCGACCCTCGCCCTCGCTCTCCCGACCCTGGGCGTCCCCGCTTCGGCCCAGTTCCAAACCCACCAGCTCCTCGCGTCCGACGGCGCGATCACGGACCGCTTCGGCTACTCCGTCGCGATCGAGGGCAACGTGGCGATCGTCGGAGCCACCGACGACGACCACTCCGGGTTCATCAACGTGGGCTCGGCCTACGTCTTCGAGTGGAACGGCAGCGCCTGGGTCGAGACGGCCAAGCTCACGCCCTCCATACTCGCCAACGACGCCTTCTACGGTCACTCGGTCGACCTCAGCGACGACGGCACGGTTGCGATCGTCGGAGCGGCCACCAACTTCAACTTCTTGATCGAGTGCATGGCCACCCCGGTCGCCACCGTCTACGTCTATCGCTCCGACCCCGTCCTCGGCTGGGTCGAGGAGGCCGTCCTGCAGGCGCCGCCCGGACCCCACATCGCCACGACGGCGTTCGGGGACGCGGTCTCCCTCCGCGGCGACGGAACGGTCCTCGCGGTGGGTGCTCCGCTGGCCGACTTCATCTGCACGCCGCCGCCGACGCTGGGCTGCGCGATCGACTGCAACTCGGGAGCCGTCTACATGTACGAGTACAACGGCACGTCCTGGAACCTGACGGACACCATCACCGCGTTCGACGGCGCGACCGACGATCGTTTCGGCGACGCGGTGAGCGTGAGCGGCGACGCGCTCCTCGTGGGAGCGTTCTTCGACGACAACTGCCCCATCCCGGTTCTCCCCGACTGCGGCTCGGCCTACGTCTACCGCTTCAACGGGACCAACTGGCTCTTCGAGCAGAAGCTGGTGCAGCCCGACGCCTTCGCCGTCGAGCAGTTCGGCCGATCCGTGTCGCTCCAAGGCAACATGGCGGTCGTCGGCGCCAACTCCCACGACAACAACCAAGGCGCCGCCTACGTCTACCGCTTCACCGGCGGGAGCTGGGTGTTCCAGCAGGACTTCATGCCGGCGGACGCGATGACCGGCGATCAGTTCACCTTCGGGCTCGGCGCGGCGCGCAACATCATCGTCGGAGGGTCGCCCTTCAAGTCGAACACGTTCACGTCGGACGGCGCCGCTTACGTGTACCGCTGGAACGGCTCGACCTGGACGGAGACGCTGAAGGTCACCGAGCCCACTCCGGGAGACACGCGCTTCTTCGGCTTCTCCGCGGACGTCTCCGGGCGCCGCGGGATCGTGGGAGCCCCGGGAAACGGAGTCGCCCCGGTCCTCGGAGCGGCCTACATCTACCAGTAGCTCCCGACGAACGAGCGCCCTCAGGGCGTGATGGTCAGCGGCACGGCGTTGCTGACGAAGCTCACGGTCAGGCTGCCGTCGAGCACCAGGTAGGCGTGATGGAAGACCACGCCGAGCAGGCCGGGGAACGCCGGCGGCAGCGTGAAGCTCGCCGAGGCCACGCCGGACGCGTCGAGCACGCCGAAAGAATTCGCCAGCGGAAACTGGTTCACGTGGTTCAGCGTGTAGTTGAAGTACGGGTCCGGGTTGAGCGGGAGCACGCCGGCCGCGGTCGGGAAGCCGGGCGCGGTGCCGCTGACCGTGCCGAGGAGCACGTAGAGGTCGTTCGTGTGCTCGACGCAGGTGTTCAGCTCGAAGCTCTGGACGCCGCCGCTCGCGAGCGAGAGGCTCGCCGGCGCGCCCACGAGCGACGCCGGGCACGTGTAGTCCGCCTCGACCGAGCCGACGATGTTGAGCGTGGCCGTGAGGCCGCTGGTCGGGTCGGAGAGATCGAACGTGTCGTCGATGAGACCGGAGGTGACGGTGAACGCGCCGGGACTCGTCAGGAGCTGGGCGGTCACCAGCGTCGGGTTCCCCGGCGTCCCGGCCAGGTCGATCGTCTGCTGGCCGACGATCGGCACGTCGACGATGGCCGTGCCCGACAAGACGAGCGGCGTGATGACCACCGTGAAGAACCCCGAGCCGTCGACCGCGCCGGAGGTGGAGCTGAGCGAGAGCGTGACGCCGATGAGGTCGATGGACGCGAGCGGCGGCAGGAAGGGCAGGGGGTTGGGGACGATGGCGCTGATGTCGGGGGTGACCAGCGCGTTGGCGCTCGCGAACTGCACGGCGCCGACCGGAGAGCCGCCGCCGGTCAGGATGACGTCCGCGGTCCCCGCGACCTGGAACATGTTGCTCGGATTGCCCTGGATCGGCCCCAGCGACGTCGTCCCGGAGAAGGTCCAGTTCGACTGACTCTGGTTGATGTCGAAGGTGAAGGGGGTTTGGGCGCTCGCCGTGGCGGAGGCGGCCAGCGCGACGGCGCAGGCGAGGAGCGGGCGATACGAGGCGGTTTTCACGGGGGTCTCCGGGGAATCGGCCAGGGGGTGCGTGGCTCGGTGTCGGCGACATCCGACGCCGGGGACATCGTAGCAGGGAGCGCGAGACGTGCTACGGCGCGGTCAGCCGCCGTCCAGCGGCACCACCCACTCGTACTCCGGCAGGAGCCGCTCCACGTCCCCGCCGGGCCCCAGGCCCACCTCCAGGCGCTTCACGAAGCCGCAGGCGGTCCAGATGCCCGGGTAGATGCACTCCGCCAGCTTGCGCGCCGTGCGGTCGTTCGGCCGCGCCTGGCTGCCGCCGCGGGTGACGTGCCAGCGGCGCAAACCCGCGTTGCAGATCGTGTGCAGCTTCCAGTCCTCCTCGAACACGCACATGGCGTGTCCGCGGCCTTCGGTGAACGCCGAGAAGAGGTGCGCCGGGATGCCGTGAACGCGCAGAACGTGCCACGCGAAGAGCGCGTAGTCCTCGCAGTCGCCGACCCTTCGCTCGAAGACCCGGGCCGGCGGCTGCCAGACGTCGTCCTCGCCGAAGAGCTCGCGATCGCTCACGTACCGGAAGCAGACCTGCATGTAGTCGCTCACGCGCTCCGGCGTCCCGAAGCGCTCCACGACGTCTTCCAT
>JANQEJ010000253.1 GCA_028278425.1 Planctomycetota bacterium
CGTGTTCATGGAAATGCGCCTGCACCGCCTGGACCGCGTCGAACGGCCGCCGGCGACGCCGGGGCGCCTGCGCCAGGCGGTCGCGCGGGACCGCGAGCTCGCCTACCGCTGGCTGCACGCGTTCGCGGTCGAAGCCGGCGTCTTCGGAGCGGATCCGAAGAAGCCGCCGGACGAGTCGCCGACCTTCGACCAGGGGCGCCTCTCGTTCTGGGAGGTGGACGGGCAACCGGTCTCGATGGCGGCGCGGTCCCGCCCGACGCGCCGCGGCACGTGCATCAGCGGCGTCTACACACCGCCCGAGCTGCGCGGCCGCGGCTACGCCAGCTCGGTCGTGGCCGCGCTGAGCCAGCGCCTGCTCGACGGGGGGCGCGACTTCTGCGTGCTCTTCACCGACCTGGCCAACCCCACGTCCAACAAGATCTACGCGAACGTCGGCTACCGGCCGCTGGCGGACTTCCGCCACTACCGCTTCGACTGATCAGCGCTTCTTCCGGCGGCCGAGACCCGCCTCCACCGGCGCGTCGAGCCGCTCGCCGTACGCGCCGGAAAGGCGCGCGCCGAAGGGAGCCGCGCCGATCGCGTCCTCGGCGATCACGACGAGGTCGTGCGCGCCCGGCGTCAGGCGCAGCTTCACGCGGATCCGGCCGTCGATCGGCGCCTGCACGCTGGTCCCGCTCGAGACCTCCTCGCCGTCGAAGTACGCGCGCCAGCCGTCCTCGAGCCAGAGCCACAGGAGAGCGTCGACCGGCTCCTCCTCCTCGGGCAGCGTGAGCCGCGTGCCGAGCGCCCACACCGAATGGTCGGCGAAGCGCGCGAGCTCCTCCTCGACGTTCGTCCAGTCGTGGTCCTTCAAGGCGACCCGCTGCCACTTCTTGCGCCCGACCTTGCCGCCGTCCTTGAGCTTCACGCGCGCGGGCGCGAAGGGCGGATCGTGCAGCCCGGTGGCGCCCGGCTTGCCGATGAAGGGCCCGGCGACGAGCCAGTCGGTGAGCCACGGAACCTCGGCGTGCAGCGTGGGAGGCTTCGGCTTGGGCTCCGTCGCCTCGGCGTCGATGTCCTCGTAGATCTCGGCCAGCTCCTCGCCGCCGGAGAAGGTCGTGCGGCGCAGGAACAAGAGCGCGAAGCACGTGTCCTCGTGCTTGCCCCAGCTCCCGTTTTCCTCCTGCAGCGCGACGAGGTGCTCGGCGCCCTCGGCGTACCAGTCGTGCTCGCCGAGGAGCTCGCGCCCGCTGAGCTCGCAGTAGCGCTCGACCGCCCACAGGTAGGGGAAGCTCCAGGCCGGCGTCCACGCGTTCGTGCCCCAGGCGTTGCGCGCCGGATCCCAGTTCTCGACGAGCCACGCGTCGGCCGAGGCACGCTCGCGCCGGTACTTGCGCAGCACGCCGCCCACCTCGCGGCGCGTCTCCGCGAGCCGCTCGAGCCGCTCGAGCAGCGCGACGCTGCCGAGCGCCGCCGCCGTGATTCCGCCGGTCTGCGGCACGTTGAAGCGGTACTGAAAGCCGCCGCTCGCGCCGTCCTGGTAGCGCCACAGCGCCTTGGCGCAGTCGGCGAGCGCCCGCTCGGGCACGTCGAGGCCGAGCTCGACCGCGGCGTGCAGGCCGAGCACGGCGAACTGCACGTTGGAGAGATCGATCTCGCCCTCCGGATACGCCCACAGCCCGCCGCGCTGCGTCACCAGCAAGTGGTCGAGGTAGCGCTGCGCGGGCTCCCGCCAGGCGGCGGGGTCGCGGAGGGACTCGTACAGGAGCAGGCGCGCGCTCGCGCCGTAGGTCGAGCGCGTCTCGATCGTCGCGAGGGCGCGCAGGGCCTCGGCCAGGTCCGGGTCGTTGCGGCGCACGCCCGACTTGACGAGCGCGTAGGCGACGAAGGCGGTCAGCCCGCCCGGGTAGCGGCCTTCGTCGCCGGTCCAGCGGCCGTCCTCCCCCTGGCTCTCGATGAGATGCTGCACGCCGCGCGCGATCGAGCGGTTGACGCGCAGGGGCAGCGGCCGTTCCTCCGCCGGCTCCTGGGCGGGGAGGGCGGCGGCGAGCGCGAGCAGGAGGGCCGCGGGGTGCATGGCTGCATCCTATGTCCCGATCGGGTAGAACGGTCGCCCGAACGCGCGACGCGCGAGGAGCTGAAGACATGAGAACGACGAAAGCAGGAACGGGATCGCTCGTGGCGCTCGCCCTGACCGCCCTCCTGGCGGGCGGCGCCGCGGCGGACCCGGGGCAGGAGCGCGGCACGGAGAACAAGGGCGGCCTGGAGACCAAGGAGGCGAAGCCCACCGGCAAGGCGGGCGCCCAGACCGGGGCCAAGAAGCAGGGCGGCGGCGCCGGCGGCGAGGTCAAGCAGGGCGGCGACGTGCAACGCGGCGGCGCCAAGCCCGCCGACGCGGAGGTCAAGAAGCGCGGTCACGGGAAGATGGAGCTCAACCGCGAGGAGATCCGCGAGTTCATGCGGCGCCTCGTCCACGAGGACAACCTGCACCACAAGAACCTGGCGAGCATCAAGCGCCTCTCGCAGCTCGCGAAGGAGCAGGACGACAAGAAGCGGCTGGCCGAGCTCGAGACGCTCCACAGGGAGGAGCTCGCGCGCCACGAGCGCGTGGTCGTCCGCCTGAAGCGCGTCGTGGGGGACGAGAACTTCCGCCGCGGCCGCGAGCGCATCCGCGAGGCCGTGCTCCACCGGCAGCAGGGCAAGAAGGAGACGCACGGCGGCGAACGCGGCCACGGCGAAGGCGAGCGCGGCGGCGAGCACGGCAAGGAGCGCGGCCACGGCTCGGAGCAGCGCGGCGACGCGAAAGAGCACGAAGCGAAGCGCCGGGGAGGCTGAACACCATGAAGCGTTCGATCTACGCGAGCTCCGTTCTCACGCTGCTGGTCGCCGTCGGTTGCGGCGGCGGCGAGGATGCCGCCGCCGGTCCGGGCTCCGCGACCAAGGCGAAGCCCGGCGGCGCGACCAAGGCCGACAAAGGGGGCAAGGTCCCCTGGAACGCGGACATGGTGCCCTCGCCCGCCGAGGACTTCGTCGTCGAAGAGGACGTGTTGTCCCCCGAGGACGCGCAGGCCGCGGCGGAGGCGGAGATCACCGCCGAAAACGCCGACGAAGAGTTCGAGAAGCTGAAGAAGGCGATCCAGGACGGCTGAACCGCGACGTTCGTCGCGCTCGTTTGCACTTTGCTACCGCGCGCGCGTCGCGCCACCGCGCGAGAAGCGCGTACGGGAATGGCCTGTTCCGGCCCGTTGCGCTACGCTTGGTGGGGATGGACGCCGCCGAGCAGGAAGCCCTGGTCGAAGCGCTGAAACAGGTGGGGCTGGGACGTTACGAGTCCGCCGTCTACCTCGGCCTGCTCATGGACGAGACCGCCAAGGTCTCCGAAATCTCGAAGCGCACCGGCGTCCCGCAACCGAAGGCGTACCAGGCCCTCGATTCGCTCGTCGAGAAGGGCTTCTGCACGCTCGGCTCCGACGCGATCAACCGCTACCGCCCGGTTCCGCCGGCCGACGCGCTCGAGGAGCACCGGGCCGAGCTGCGCCGCACCGAGGCGCGCGTCAAGGCGCTGGCCGAGCAGCTCGAGGAGATCCGCATCGCCGGCCAGGGACGGGAGCTCTGGGCGCCGCCGATCGAGATCATCAAGGGCCACCCGCAGGTGGAGCGCCTGGTCCTCGCGCGCATCGCCGGCGCGGCGGAGGAGATCCTCTTCTTCGGCAAGCGCCCGCACATGCCCGGCGTGGACATCTCCGAGGCGCTCGAGGCGTTCGCGAACCGCGGCGGCAAGCTGCGTATGCTCGTCGAGCAGGCGTTCCTCGACGAGCCCGGCCAGGAGCGCGAGGCGGAGAAGTACCGAAGCCTCCACGCGGACTACCGCGTCGTCGACACCCTGCCGAGCAAGATGATCATCTTCGACCGGCAGGTGTCGATCAGCTCGATCACGCACTCGGGCGGGCGCAACCTCGACCTGGTGCTGCGGCACCCCGGCTTCGTCGACCACTTCGTGTCGTCGTTCGAGCGCTACTGGTCGCTCGGCGCGCCGCTGGCCGTTCGCTCGACGGCCTAGAGGCTCGGCTCGGGGCCGGCCAGCCGCCACTTGCCGGCGCCGCACCCTTCCATCCGGTACCCGCGGGGCCCGCGCGTGACCCTGCCGCGCACGTAGACGTAGTTCTGGCGGAACTCCTCGGTCGTCGCGTCGAGGTCGATCGCGAGCTCACCGCGCGCGGCCGCGGGGACGGACGCGCGGAAGGCCTCGTCCCGCGAAGACGAGCGGAAGAGGACCGTGCGGCTGCCGTCGTCCTCGTCGAAGAAGCGGTCGACCGTGCCGAAGACCTCGAGCTCGAGCTCCGGATCGGCAGCGCAACGCTCGAGCGCCGCCCGGAGCGCCGCCGGGTCCTCGGCGTCGACCACCGTCGCCGGATCCGCCGCGCGGAAGCCGTCGATCGCCTCCGCGCGCGCCTCCCACCACGGCAGCAAGCGGTCGTAGGGCCGCTTCGCCGCGGGCGCGTCCCCGGACGCCGGCCGGTTGGTCGCGGGGTTCCAGACGCCGAGCTCTTCCTCGCGCGCCTTCTCCTGCGCGGCGACGAAGGCCGCGTGGCAGATCCGGCTGTTGCCGTACTTGTTGAAGTAGGGGCTCTTGCCGAGCTGCACGAGGAGCAGGTTGAAGTCCGTGCCGTCCGGCAGGATCACGTGGCAGAGCAGCCGCCCGAAACCGCCCCGGCGCTCCTCGCCGCCGGGGAAGAGCAGCCCGACGCGCGGCGGCGCGTCGCCCTCGCGCAGGTCCTCGAAGAACGCCTGCGCCCAGTCCGCGCACTCCTGGCCGAAGAGCGTCTCCGGCTTCGTCGCCGAGAGGCTCGGCCGGCCGCTGAGCTTCTCTTCCGTGTCGACCGAGAGGAGCCGCAGCTTCTCCACCTCGCCGTCGCGCAGGACGTGGATCGTGTCGCCGTCGACGACGCGCACTACGTCGAAGAGCTCGGTCGGAACGCCGGGCTTCCAGTCCTCGGCGTCGACTTGGAGCCGGGCCTCCCCGGGCGCGGACGTCGCGCAGCTTCCGAGCGCGAGCCCGAGTCCAAGAACCGCGAGCAAGGGGAGACAACGTCGGATTCGGGGGAGGACTCTCATCCGGGCATGCTACCGCTTTTCCCGACTCCGACGAGCGCTACGATACGGGTCAGCCCATGGACGACCCGAACCCATCGCAAGAGGTCCTGCTCCGCGGGTCGACCGTCTCGCCGGGCCTCGTGCTCGGGATCGTCCACCGCAAGGACTACGACCTGTCGAAGACGCGCGCCGAGCGGGCGCCGCGCGACGAGGTCGAGAGCGAGCTCAACCGCTTCCGCCAGGCCCTCGACGACTCGCTCGAGCAGCTCCAGGACCTGAAGCACCGCCTGGCGGGCCGCGTCAAGCCGGACGACGCCCGGATCCTGGACACGCACGTCACCTACCTCAAGGACTCGGTCTTCATCGCCGACGTCGAGAACCTGATCCTCGGCGAGCAGATGCGCCTGGAGGCGGCGATCACGAAGGTGGTCGGCGACTTCGACCGCATCTTCCGCCTCGTGCAGAACGAGACGCTGCGCCAGAGCGCCGTCGACCTGCGCGACGTGGGGATCCGCGTGCTCCGCAACCTGGAGCAGCGCGCGGCGCACGCCGGCGACGTCGAGCCGCCGCCGCAGGAGTACGTCCTGATTGCCCCGGAGCTCTCGATCGTCGACATGTTCAACCTGGCGAACGACCGCGTGCAGGGCATCGTCACCGCGGAGGGTGCGCTGACGAGCCACGCGGCGATCTTCGCGCGTTCGATGCGCATCCCGACGCTCACCGGCGTCGAGGGGCTGCTCGACACCGTTCAGGAGGGCGACTTCGTCATCCTCGACGCGACCGAGGGGTGCCTGCGGATCAACCCCGACGATGTCGTGCGCCAGCAGTACGCGAACGGCGCCGAGCAGCGTCCGGAGCCCGAGGGCGACGACGTGCCCGAATGGGCGCGCGGCGAGCTCCGGACGCACGACGGCGAGACGGTGCGCGTCGCCGCCGCGTGCGGCAACCTGCCCGAGGCCGAGCAGGCCGCCGCGCTGGGCGTCGGGGACGTGGGGCTCTACCGGACCGAGCTCCTGTACCTGGTCGACAAGGCGCCGCCGTCGCGCGAGGCGTTGCAGCACCACTACGGCGCGGTCGTCGCGCTAGGGTCGAACGGCGACCGCGTGGTGACGTTTCGCCTGCTGAACGCCGATGCGAGCCTCGAGATCGAATACCTGCACCCGCACCGGGAGGGGAACCCGCAGCTCGGGAGCGCCGGCATCCGCGTGCTCCTGGAGCGCGAGAGCGTCCTGCGCCGGCAGCTCCAGGCGATCCTCGCGGCGGGTGGCGAGCGCGAGGTGCGCGTGGCCGTGCCCTTTGTCACCGACTGCGGCGAGCTCCGGCGGTTGAAGGAGATCCTCTTCGAGGAGCGCTTCGAGCTGCGCAAGCTCGGCGAGCCCTTCCAGGAGAAGATCGCGGTCGGCGCGGTCGTCGAGACCCCCGCGGCGCTCCTCGGCATCCGCGACCTGGCGCGCGAGGCCGACTTCCTGACGATCAACCTGGATTCGCTCGTGCAGTACCTCCTGGCCGCCGACCGCGAGAACGCCGGGTTGACCGCGCACTTCGAGTCGCTGCACCCGGTCGTGCTGCGCGCGCTCGCCGAGGTGGTCGAGGTGGCGCGCGCCGCCGGGCGCGAGCTCTCGATCTTCGGCGTCACCGCCGGCGATCCGCGCCATCTTCCGCTCCTGCTCGGGCTCGGGTTGCGCGACTTCTGCGTCTCGCCGGCGACCCTGCGCGAGTTCCGGGAGAGCGTCGCGGCGGTCGACACGCAGGCCGGAGCCGCCGCGGCGAAGAGCGCGTCCGAGGGCTCCTGCCCCGCGGACACGCAGTCACACGTGGTCGGCTACAAGCACGGCTACGCGCGGCCGTAGGGCTCGACTACTCCGAAGTCACCCCGGGCGCGTCGTTCACGACGTCTGCCACCACGGCCGTCCCGCTGCCGGTTTCCGCGCGGAAGGAGTCGGCCATGGCGTCGGCGGCCGCCGGGGCGCTCCCGCGCGGGGCGATCGCGACGAGCGCGGAACCGCTGCCCGAGACGTTGGACGTCCACGCTCCGGCTTCCAACGCGGCGGCGAGCGCGCGCTCGCCGCCCGGGATGAGCGGCAGCCGGTGCTTCTCGTGCAGGCGGTCCTTGCCGCCCGCTCGCAGCAAGGCCCCGTCCGCGGTGCGTAGGCCTTCGAGGAACAGCGGCAGGCGCCGCGCGTTCTCGACCGCGTCGGCGAACGGCACGGAGTGCGGCAGAACCGCGCGCGCCTCGCCGGTGGCGACGCGCGCCTCCGGCCACGCGACCGCGAAGGCGAGCGACGGGTGGATCGCCGGGTGCAACACCAGCGGCCCGCCGGCGGCGGGGACGCAGAGGCGCGCTCCACCCCGAAGCGCCGGCGTGACGTTGTCGGGGTGTCCCTCGAGCTCGATGCCCAGCGTGAGCAGGTCGGCCTCGCGACCGGCGACGCGCGCGCCGAGCAGGAGACCCGCGGCGATCGCCGCTGCGCTCGAACCGAGCCCGCGCTCGATCGGGATGGCGGAGTGCACCGCGAAGCGGAAACCGCCCGCGGCCTCTTCGCCGCGCGCGCGATCGAAGGCGCGGAAGAGGAGGTTCCCCTCCGCCGGCCAGTCCGCCGCTTCGCCCGTTGCGGTCGCGAGGACGTGCGCGTCGCTCGCGCCGACGACCCGGACCTCGAGGAAGAGCGAGAGGGCGATCCCGAGCGCGTCGAACCCTGGACCGAGGTTCGAGGTGGAGGCGGGCACCCGAACGCGATGCTCTACCGCGCCGGAATGCACGAAAACCCCCGAGGGATTGCGCTTGAGGATCGGAGAAACACTAGATAGGGTGCTGCGCGACCGCCAGCCCACCCCACCTGGGACCCTGCGGAACCTGACAGACAACGGGACGGAAGAGAGGACCCCATGGAAGAGGAACGGGAGCGCTTCTACTCGCGGTTGGCCACGATCCGGGGCATCCGCCCGATGCCCTCGATCGGGGAGTGGATCCTACTGAAGGTCGACAACCCGAGCGAGCTGGCGCGCAAAATCAACCGCCGCCTGGAGCCGGGCGTGGTCAGCGTGCCGCGCAACGTCTCCGGAGCGGTGCGCATTCCGGTGCGCGACCCCAAGTCGAACGAAGAGCTCTTCTTCGCGATCCGCGACCTCGCGCGGAAGAAGGCCCGCGCGCGCTTCTACCAGGAGCTGCGCCGCGAGTCGCAGCCGCACTAGCTCTCCGCCGCAATCGCAGCCGGTCGGGCGTTGGGATCGCAGGGGGGCGCCGCTAGGATGCTGCGCTTCCTTTCGAGCCACACCAGGAGTTTCGATGTCCCCCCGCGCCACCGCTCGCCCGCCCAAGTCCAAGCCTTCCGCCCGCGCCAAGGCGGACATCCGCGTCAAAGACGGCGTGGTGACGCGCGCCTCGTCGAAGGCGAAGAGGAAGGCGAAGAAGAAGGACAAGAAGAAGGACAAGAAGAAGGACAAGGCGAAGAAGCGGAAGAAGAAGCCCGAGAAGCGCAAGTTCACGGCGAAGACCGCGGACCGCCACGAGCTCTACCAGCTCTCGGTGCAGTCGCCGGAGGAGGACACCCGGTTCTTCGCGCGGGTCTACAAGTCGATCCGCAAGAAACCGGCGGTCCACCTGCGCGAGGACTTCTGCGGCACCGCGCTCACCTGCGCCGCCTGGATCAAGCGCGGAAAGGCGAACACCGCCGAGGGGTTCGACATCGATCCGGATCCGGTCGGGTGGGGCGTGCAGCACAACTTCGCGCCGCTGGGCGAGCGCGCCTCGCGCGCGAAGATCCACCTGAAGGACGTGCGCGAGCCGAGCGACAAGGCGCCCGACGTGCGCGTGGCGACGAACTTCAGCTACTGGGTCTTCAAGGAGCGGGCGGAGCTGCTCGAGTACTTCCGCGCCGCCTGCGACGACCTGAAGAGGGACGGCATCTTCGTCCTCGACATCTACGGCGGCCCGGACGCGCTGCACGAGGTGGAGGAGGAGCGCGACGTCGAGGAGGGCTTCACCTACGTCTGGGACCAGATCCTCTGGCACCCGGCGACCGGCGACTACAAGGCGTACATCCACTTCCGCTTCAAGGACGGGACGACGCTCAAGCGCGCCTTCCGCTACGACTGGCGGCTCTGGGGGCTCACCGAGGTGCGCGACGCGCTGCTCGAGGCGGGCTTCTCGAAGGCGGAGACCTACTGGGAAGGCACCGACGAGGACGGCGAGAGCGGCAACGGCATCTACCGCCGCTCGACGAAGGGCGAGAACTGCGAGGCCTGGGTGACGTACATCGTCGCCGTCAAGTAGCGGCGAGCGCGTCCCAGTCGATCGTCTCCGGCGAGCCGGTCGCTGGCAGCTCAGGGGGCTCTGCGCGCAGCGCCTCGACGTACTTCTGCGCGGCGCCGGTGTTGAAGACCACGACGTCCTCGTCGCGCGCGATCGCGCCCTCGCCGACGAGGTCCGCGAGCACGGCGAGGCACGCCGCCGCCTCCGGGCAGACGGCGATGCCCTCCAGGGCGTTCGCACGGCGCGTCCACCCGACGAGCTCGTCCTCCGGCGCGCGCCGCGCGGCGCCCCCGGACGCGCGCACGGCGTCCAGGATCATGAAGTCGCCCACCGCCTTGGGCACGCGCAGGCCGCTCGCGACGGTGTGCGCGTCCGCGACCGGGTCGGCGAAGCGCTCGTCCGCGTCGAAGGCGCGCACGATCGGGTCGCAGCCGGACGACTGGCAGGCGAACATGCGCGGCCGCGCGGCGTCGGCGAGCCAGCCGAGCTCGTCGAGCTCCGCGAAGGCCTTCCACATGCCGATCAGGCCCGTGCCGCCGCCGGTGGGGTAGAGGATCGCGGCGGGGAGCTTCCAGCCGAATTGTTCGGCGAGCTCCAGGCCCATCGTCTTCTTGCCCTCGATGCGATA
The DNA here is from genome assembly GCA_028278425.1 of Planctomycetota bacterium. Lineage (GTDB taxonomy): Bacteria > Planctomycetota > UBA1135 > UBA1135 > JANQEJ01. The sequence goes on from JANQEJ010000253.1 coordinate 9,954, forward strand.
GGGCTCCTTCAGGGTGGAGCAATCGAACCAGCCCATCGGCTCCTTCCCGGCCGCCACGATCGCCGCGCAGTCGGTGATCAGGCCGTCGACGCGGAAGACCCGTGCGCCGGCGAGCAGCGCCTCGATCTGGTTCACCTCCGGCGTGTCGGCGGGGAGGAAAACCCAGGCCTCGAGCCCGGCCCGCGCCGCGTACGCCGCGAGGGCCCCGCCGGCGTTGCCCGCCGTCGGGATCGCGAGCCGCTTCACGCCGAGCTCTTTCGCGCGGCTGACCGCCATGCACAGGCCGCGGCTCTTGAAGGATCCGGTGGGGAGCTGCGACTCGTCCTTGATCCAGAGCCGGTCGAGCCCGAGCTCCGCGCCCAGCCGCGGGCAGGGAAGGAGCGGGCTCATGCCCTCGCCCAGCGTCACCACGTTCTCGTCGCGCTCGACCGGGAGCAGCTCGCGGTAGCGCCACAACGCCGGCTCGCGCCGCTCGACGGCGTCGCGCGTCACCGCGCGGCCGACGGCCTCCAGGTCGTAGCGCACCCAGAGCGGCCTGCCCTCGTGCGTGGTCTGCAGCCGATCGTGCGGCAGCTTCGTGCCGTCGATCGCCGCCTCGAGGTGGGTCACGAAGGAGCTCATGACCGCGAGGTTAGCGGCGCGGGGTCAGTTCACGAAGTCCAACCCGAGCGGGTTGCTCGCCACCTCGGCGACCAGCGCGCCGTTGATCACCGCGTAGGCGTGGTCCGCGTGTACGCCGATCAGGTTCGGGAAGAGCCCGCCGCCGGGAAGCGTGAAGAGCGTCGTCGCCTGGCCGTCCGCGTCCAGGTTGCCGAACGAGTTCACGAAGGGCGGCAGGTTCGGCAGCAGGATCGTCGTGTTGAAGTACGGGTCGAAGTTCAGCGGCATCGTGAGGCCGTTGATCGAGACGCCCGGCGACGTCCCGCTGACGGAGCCGAGGACCCAGAAGAACTTGCCCGCGTGGGCCGGGCCCGCGTTGAGGCACATGGTCTGCGTGCCGCCGGCGGCGACCGAGATCGTGGCGACGTCGCCCGCGAGGCGCGGCGCGAAAACGACCGTCTCGGTGTCCATCACGACCGGCGCGCTCATGCCGGCGGCCATCCACTCGTCGTAGGCGATCTGGCCGGCGTTGTTCGTGACGTTCTCGTTCTTCAGGAACTCGATGTATTCCCTCGAGGTCGTCTGGTGGAAGACCGTCACCGTCGCCGAGGCTGCGTCGCACGGCACCGCGTAGACCGTGTCGTCCCAGAACTGCCCGTCGGCGTAGCTGTAGCCGACCGGATGGGCCTGGATGGACTCGAAGTTCGCGTTCGTGAAGCCGCGCGGCGGGATCCGGTTGTCCTTGTAGATCTTGTTGTTCAGGACGAAGTGGAAGCTGGGCGCCTCCGGCAGGCCGGTGGCGCCGGCCACCACGGCGTCGGGGCCGAGGTCCATCTCGTAGACCTTGGTGTCGGTCGTCGTCAGCGTCGCGGTGAACGAGTCGTAGTGGCCGTGCTCCTGGATCAGGACGCCCTGGCCGTCGAAGAACTGCACGTTGATCCACATGCGCCGGCCTTCGGGGTAGCCGGACGGGAGCTTGTGGCCGGAGTTGTTCGTGATGCGCACGTTGAGCGAGTCGCCGTCGTGCGTGAGGTCCATGTCCGACGCGCGCTGGAGCATGTCGATGTTGCGGGCGACCGCGGCCTGGAAGTCCGCGAGCGGAACCTGCGACGCCTCGCTCGCGCCGTAAAGGAGCAGGCTCTGGTCCAGGCTGTAGATCGCGAGCGGCACCCAGGAGTTCGCGCCGTTGAAGTCGTGCTGCGGCAGGTCGCTCCGCTGCGGGCCGCCGAAGCCGGGCGCGCACCCGGTGCCCGTCGTGTCGGGCATGTGGCAGTCCTGGCAGGAGCTCACGAGCTGCTTGTTGCCGCCGAAGAGCCCGCCCATGTCGACCGGCCCCTGCCCGAAGTCGCTCATCAGCCACTCGCTGTACGTGCGCTCGATCGGAAACTGGTCGTAGCGGTTGTGCGTCGGGTGCGGCGCGTCGAGCGCGTTGAGCACGTAGGTGTCCGTCGGAGCCGGAACCGGCCCGCCGACGCGCGTGTACACGGGGTTGGAGACGTCGTGGCACGTCGCGCAGAGCAGCGACTCCTGGTGGAAGGGCGACTGCTCGGCCAGGTGGTAGTTCTGGCACACCGACGGGTCGAACGGGGCGCGGCGCCGGTCCGCCGGATCGATGATGTACTGCCCGTTGTGCGAGGGATCGGTCGGCGGCGCCGTCAGGTTGTTCAGGATGGCGGTGTCCGCGAACGGGTTGGCCGCGTCGGCGATCGGGTCGACCATGCGGTGGCAGAAGTGGCAGGTCACGCCGTCGTAGTCGACGCCCGAGAGGGCGGAGCCGTCGGTCGGCGACGAGTTGCCCCCGAGCCAACCGCCGGGGGCGTGGCAGCGGATGCAGAGCTCGCCCGACTCCGCCGCGTCCTGGTTGGCGATCGCGAGAGCCGCGTGGAACACCGGGTCGCGGGTCGAGTTCGCCATCATGCTGGCCGACCACCGCTCGAAGGGCGCGTGGTCGGGGTCGTAGTTCCCGTGGCAGAAGTAGCAGGCCCCCGACGGCGCGATGGCGTCGGTGAGCGTGTTCGGCTGCGTGCCGGGCTGCAGGTAGTCCTTGTCCGTCGTGTTCACGAGGGCCGCCAGGGCCATGCCCAGGGCGGAGGTCAGGAAGAGGACCGTGGCGAGGGCCTTGCGGCCGGCACGGCGCAGCGTGAGGGAGGGAAACCGCATACCGAGTCTGCGTGGTGGGGAGGGAGAGGGAGGGAGAGGTCAGGCGAGCCGGGCAGAGCCCCGGCTAACCTTATCCTACTTGGAAGAGGGACGGCGGCAGGCCCGTGGCGGTTCCGTCTCACTTCCCTTCTGTTTTGGAGAGCGGAGCGCCATCCGGGCGGACGCGGCTCGCCGCACGCCGAATCCTTACGCAACGACGCGCGTAGGCACCCCCCGCGAGGGGCGCTACGATCTTTCCCAGCGTATGGATGCCCAGAAGTGCCTCGCGGCGTGCCTCCTGCTCCTTGCGGCCGCCCCCGCTCGGGTCGCCGACGATCCCGAGGTCGAAGCCGCCGAGCTCCTCGCCAAGGCCGAGGAGAAGGCCGCGAAGGGCCAGCACCGGACGGCGGTGAGCCTCTACAAGAAGATCGTCAAGAAGTACCCCGCGACCGCGGCCGCCGAGGTCGCCGAGCGGCGGAGCCAGCCGAACGCCTTCCTCGGGATCGCGGACGTGATGCGCTCGGGCCCTTCGTCGAACCGGGTCGACGTCGTGATGATGGGGGACGGGTACCCGATCGACGACGTGGACGAGTACGGCGACATCGTCGACGACGTGCCGCGGGTCTTCGAGCGCAACCGCACCTTCGAGGAGTACCTGAGCTACCTCAACATCCTGCGCGCGGACGTCGTCAGCGAGGAGGCCGGGATCGACGGCTTCGGCCGCGAAAAGTCCACCGCCCTCGGCGGCGCGATCTCCGAGGGCGAGCAGAGCCAGGTCACCGTCGACCGCGCCCTCGTGCGCGCGATGATGGACCAGGAGATCCCGGACAACGACGGCGTCGCGGTCGTTCTGGTCCAGCGGGGAACGCTCGGCACCGGGGGCGGGGGCGTCGCCGCGGTCGCCCAGCGGGAGTTCGACACGCTGGTGCACGAGTTCGGACACGCCTTCGGCAACCTGCGCGACGAGTACACGACCTACACCGGCTTCCGCGGCGACGAGACGACCAGCCACATCAACGTGAGCGGGACCCCGGACGAGACCAAGGTGCCGTGGGCGCACTGGATCGCGGCCAAGGTGAAGGGGATCGGCGTCTACGAGGGCGCCGACGGCCGCGTGCGGGGCGCGTGGAAGCCCACCACGAAGGGCTGTGTCATGGGCGACGGCGAGTTCTTCTGCCCGGTCTGCCGCGAGGCGCTCGTGCTGCGCATCTACGACTTCGTCGACCCGATCGACGCCGCGTATCCCGACGCCTTCGCGGAGCCGATCCAGCTCGCGCGCGACGGCGAGCCGATCGAGTTCAGCGTGCAGGTCATGCGGCCGGCCACGCACAAGCTGGAGGTTTCGTGGTGGTTCCTGCCCGAGGCCGAGGCGCCGGTGTCGCCGCCCTACAACCCCGAGCTCGCCTCCGCCGGAGCGCGCGCGTCGCGCGGCCCGCTGCCGGCGATCGACGCGAAGCCGGATCAGTTCGGCCGCAACGACAAGCGCGGGATCTACTCGTTCGAGCTCAAGCCGGCGAAGCTCGCGCCGGGACATTATTCCGTGATCTGCCGCGCGGTCGACACGACGAAGCTGCGCGGCGAGAAGTGGCCCTGGGTCCTGAAGGACGACAACGACCTCTTGAAGTCCGAGCGCGTCTGGACGGTCGTCGTCCGGTAGCCCGTCCCATGTCCCTCCTCGTCGCACTCGCCCTGGCCGGCTGGCAGGAGAGCGCCTCGCCGAAGCCCCCGCCGGTCCAGGAGCCGGCGTGGCCCGGCGACTTCTCCGCGGTGGTGGAGCTCGCGGGCGGGCCGCGGGTCGTCCACGTCCGCGGCCGCAGGACCGGCGCCGCCGTCTGCCGGCGGATGCTCCACACGGTCACCGAAGCGCTGCCCCTGGTCGAGGAGGCGGCGGGGTTCCCCCTCCCGGGGACGCACCCGGTGCGGATCCAGGTCTACGCGGACCGCGAGCGCACCGGCAACTACGCGGGCAACAACGACGGCCGCGACATCCACGTGTGGCAGGAGATCTCCGACCGCGGTCTGATCCACGAGCTCGGCCACTACTGGTTCTCGCGGCGTTTCGCGCGCGACAGCTACCGCAGCGAGCGCTGGATGACCGAGGGCCTCGCGGAGTACGTCGCGGTGTGCGCCCTGCGCGGCGCACCGGCGCTCGGCGACCCGGCCTGGGGGCACCGCGAGAACCTCTCGTACTGGGTGTCCGAGCCCGACCCCGCGCGCGGCATCCTCGCGAGCGGGATCCCGACCTACCCGCTCGGCGCGGGCGAGAGCTCGGCCGCGGCGGCGCGCGACTGGTACGCGCGCGCGTACTCCTTCATCCATCTCCTCGCGGCGCACGTCGGCGACGAGAACCTGCGCAGCGCGCACCGCCGCCTCGCCGCGCGCGCGGAGCCGGTGACCACCGAGTCCTACTTCGCGACGCTCGAGGCCCTTGTGCCGGGCGTGCGCGGCGCCGGCTCCGGCTGGCTCTGGGGCGGCGAGTACGCGGAGGGGTTTCACCCCGACCTGCTCCGGGACCCCGACGACGACGGGCTGAGCTCCGCCGAGGAGCGCGCGCGGGGAACGGCGGAGGAGCACCCCGACACCGACGGCGACGGGGAGTGGGACGGAATCGAGGCGTTCGTGCTCGGCACCGATCCATGCGACGGGAGCTCGAAGCCGGCGCGGCTCGCCTACGAGATCGACGGACGGCTGAACGAGTGGTCGGCCCAGACGACGCCCAGCGCGCGCTTCCGCTACGACCCGCTCTCCGACCTGGAGAACCGCGCGCCCGCGGCCTGCGACCTCGGCGCGGCCTGGTTCGACGCGGACGAGACGTACTTCTACGCCGTGTTCCGGCTGGCGAACGATCCCGCGCCGGGCGCGCGCTACGAGGTGGGGATCGACAGCGACGGCGACGACGTCTTCGACTACGTGGTCACCTGCGACCACGACGCGACGGTCCGCGTCGGGCGGCTCTACGAGGTGTGGGACGCCTCCGACTGGCACCCGACGGTCGTCGCGCCGGCGGTCGTACGGGGTCGCGACGTCGAGCTTGCCATTCCGCGCGCCTCGATGCGGGTGCGGGGGAAGGTGCGGCTCTACCCGTTCAGCGTGTTCCAGCCGGCCGACGGCTCGGACTGGGTGTACGGCGACCAGTTCAAGGACTGGATCGAGTTCGAGCTCCCGTAAAGAAGAAACGGGCGCCGCCCCCGCTTCGGGAGGCGACGCCCGTGTTTCCTCGGCCGTCCTCCTACGGGTTCAACGTCAGCGGCCAGGGGTTGCTGACGTCGGCGAGCTGGAAGAAGGCGTCGAGAACCACGTAGCAGTGGTTCGCGGTGATGCCGGCCAGCGTCGGATCGAAGTTCGGCGGGATCGTCCAGGCGGCGGTTCCCTTCCCCTCGGGGTCGAGGAAGCCGAGCGTGGACCCGAACGGCGTCGACGCCGAGTTCAGGAGGAAGATGGTGTAGAAGTCGAACGTGATCGGGATCACGAAACCCTGGAACGGGAAGCCCGGCGTGGTCGGACCCACCGTTCCGGTGAAGACGAAGATCCGGTTCGCGTCCTCGGGACCGGCGCAGGCCGTGAAGTTCTGCGCGCCGCCGGCCGAAAGCGAGAGCGACGTCTTGTCCGCCCAGAGCTTCTGCGCCTCGTCCGCCTTGCCGTCGTCGTTCAGGTCGGAGGCCGGCGTGAGCGAGCTCAGGTACAGGAGCACGTTGTAGTCCTGGTCGGGGCTCGCCGGGTCACCGCCGGCGCCGGTGCACTGGGTGAAGCTCGTGTCGCTGTTGTAGTCGTAGACGATCTCGGCGTTGAGGACCATCCCGCCCAGCGTCCGCGAGTCTTTCGTGTCGAGCCCCTGCGGGCACTGCTCCATGTGGGCTCCCTGCATGATGTTCTGCGAGAACGCCGTGCCCGAGCTCAGCGAGTTCGAGTCGGCGAGCGGCAGGAAGGAGAGCTGGTAGTTGAGCCCCGAGTTCAGGCCGGTGAAGACCGTCCCGGTGTCGAAGATCAGCTCGAGCTCGTAGGAGAAGGTCGCCGGGTCGTACACCGCCCGAAGGAGGCCGGTGCCGAAGTCGCTCGCGCCGCCCAGCGGATCGAAGATCTCGACCACCGCGATGAACCAGATGTTGCCCACGCCGTCGATCATCGGCGGGCCGATGCTCGGCAGCGCGGAGCCGGTGAACGTCTGGAAGTCGGACAGTTGCCCAATGGCGGTGCCGCCGCTGGCGCTGGGGCCGTTGAGGATGGCCTTGCCGCCGCCGGTGGAGCTGTTGTTCCAGGCCGCCACCGACCACGTGGTCGCACCGGTGCCCGGGTCGATGCGGGCCACCGAGATGAAGTGCTCGGTGTTCGTGGCCGCCGACGGTCCGTTGTCCGCGGTGGCGGCGACGATCAGGCGGCCGGCCTGGTCCTGGCCGAGAGCGATTTGCCCGTTGCCGCCACCGAAGGCGACTTGGCTGAAGTAGTGGCCGTACTCGGGGGCCGCGACCGACGTGAAGCCGCCGGTCGGATCGGTGACCTGCGGAAGCTGGGCGGCCTGCGTTCCGGTCACGTTCCCGCTCGTGTCGATGCCGAAGATGTTCAGGAAGATCGTCTCGCCGTCCTCGTTCTGACCCAGGACCGCGCAGGTGCCGGCCGAGTTGCCGAGGAACGGGTAGTTCTCGACCGAGTGCGAGATGTTGCCGCGGTGGTCGGTGACGCCGGGGCCGAGGTGGGACATGTCGAGCCCGACCGGGCCGCCGCCGTCGCCGCGCACGTAGTTCGTGTTGAAGTCGGTGCCGATGTAGAGCGAGTCGCCGCCGACGATCGAGCCGGAGACGATGCCCGGCACGTTCGCCGTGGCGCCGAAGAACGGCAGGATCGTCGTCATCGCGGGCCCGTCCGACAGTCCGCCGCCGCCGACGGCCTCTTCGCTGATCACGTTCTGGACGTTGCAGTTGCGCGCAGCGGTCTCGACGCGGAAGACGTCGTTTGTCGAAAGGGTGCCCAGGGCTCCGACGCAGGTCGTCGAGCCGGTCGCCGTAAAGGAGTCGGCCCGGAAGGTGAGCTCGCCGTCCTCGTCGACCGAGCCGAAACCGAGGTCGGCCGTGCTCGAGAGCGGGTCGCAGCCGTTGGTCGCCGCGACCGTGCGCGAGACGTACAGCTTGCCGGGCGCCTGGGGGTCGACGTTGACCGTACCGCCGATGATCCCCTCGTAGCTGGCGCCGCCGGAGGCGGTGCCGAACTCGGAGAAGGCCACGCCGAAGCGGTGTCCGACGGCGTTCGAGGTGTCGACCGGCGCGCCCGGGTCGTTGATCGTCGGGTCATTGTTGATGCCGAAGCCGACGCCGGCCCACGAGGAATAGCTCGAAGCCGAGAAGGGCACGCCCTGCGCGTGCTGGCGGCTGATGCCCTGCGAGTTCACGAGGCTGCCGAAGAACGGCAGGTCGATCTTGCTCGACTTCATGATCGGGCCGATGCCGTACACCGTGTTCCACGACGTGATCAGCGGAGCAAGGTCCACGACGTAGTCGTTGCACTGCTCGCTGCCGAAGGGGGCGGTCGCGTCGTCCCAGGGAGCGACGCCGTCGCCGGGGAGGCAGCCGGACTTGGAGACGCTGTCCTGGGCGAAAACGGGGGTAGCCACGAGCGTCAAGGCAAGCATCCGCTTGCAGCTTTGGGGGAGTTGCATGGTGTTGGATCTCCTGAGGTTGGTAGGGGGACGGCATTGTAGCCGCGCCTTCCGCGATCTACGGTTAGAATCAGGGCCCTCTCCCCCGGTCCTCGCTTCCCCTCAAAGACCGATGCGACCTGAACGCCTCATGCGCAGGACCCTTTCTCTTCTCCTTCTCGTCGGAGTCGCCGGACCCGCGCTGGCGCAGGATCCGAGCGGCCACGGACCGTACAAGGTCGGCCTGCGCCTCTCCGCCTACGCGACGCCGGAGACCCAGGGCATCTTCGGCGCGGTGTACGGCCGCACCCGCTACCCCGCGCTCTTCGACGGGCTCGACGCTCCGCCCGACACCTCCGGAGGTCCTTACCCGCACGTCGCCTTCCTGCACGGGCTGCCGGTGGACATGACCTCCTACAAGCTGATCTCCTCGCAGATGGCGAGCTGGGGGTTCATCGTCACCGGCGTCGAGACGAACGTCAGCATCATCGAGCCGTCGATCGTGCAGAACATCGCGAAGGACCAGGAGCTCTTCATGGACTTCATCGAGGCCGACGTCCTGTCGCCCGGGGAGTTCTTCGACGACTTCGCCGGCATGTTCGACGGGGGCGACTGGGGCGTCGTGGGGCACTCCTTCGGCGCCTCGGCGGTGTTCTTCTTCCTCGACGAATCGCCGCGTTGCCGGGTGGGCATCTCGCTGCACCCCTACCTCGGGCCCCTCTACGGCGGCTCCTTCCCCTCGAACTGCAACATCGACCAGTTCACCGGCAGCCTGATGGTCTACGCCGGCGACGCGGACACCGACACCCCCTGGCAGACGAGCAACTACCCCTGGTACCAGGCGGCGGTGTCGGCCGGGCGGCGCTTCTTCCCGCTGATCCAGGGCGCGAGCCACTTCGGCGCCGGCGACGTCGTGCACCAGGGCGACCCGATGACGGGCGAGAAGCAGGACGAGTGCACCTACCTCTTCACGACCGGGTTCCTGCGCACCGAGCTCAAGGGCGAGATGGGCGTCTACGACTGGATGCTCGGCGAGGCGGCCTTCGCCGAGCCGTGGACCGTCGAGTCCGACGGCACCGAGCCGACGGTCTGGGCGGTCGACAGCACGACGCAGCCCAACACGATGCTGACGGGCATCGCCGGCGGCTACGGCAACCTGACGTACCTCGCGCTGTCGCCGGTCACCGCGTCGATCCCCTCGGCCTTCGGGCTGATCCAGATCGACCCGCTCCAGGCGGAGCTGCCGTGGATCGGCAACCTGGACGCCAACTACGGGACGCACCTGGAGTTCCACCCGATCCTCCCCGGCGCGTCGGGGACGACGTCCTTCATCCAGGCCCTGATGCTCGACGGCATCGGCGGAGCGGTCGGGAACATGGTGCCCTACACGGCGCCCTGACCCGCTCCCGTCCGGAGTAAGATCCCCGGCGCCGATGGCCCGGGACCTCCACAGCCACGCCGAGCCGGAGCGCGTGCGCGTCCGCCACGTCGAGCTGGACCTCGACCTCGACTTCGACGTGCGCGCCGCCTCGGGCACGGCGGAGCTCCGCCTCGAGCGAACCGATCCGGCGGCGCCGCTCGTCCTCGACGCGGCGGGCCTGGAGATCGAGGCGGTGCGCGCGGCGGACGGCGCGCCGCGCGACTTCACGCTGGGGGAGGAGGTGGCGGCGCTCGGCGCGCCGCTGCGCGTCGCGCTCGCGCCGGACGATACGTCGGTGACCATCGCGTACCGGGCCGCCGGTTCCGGGGCGCTCCAGTGGCTCGCGCCGGAGCAGACGGCGGGCGGCGAGCACCCCTTCCTCTTCTCGCAGGGCCAGGCGATCCTCACCCGCACCTGGATCCCGCTGCAGGACTCGCCGGGCGTGCGGGTCACGTACGGCGCGACGCTGCGCTGCCCCGCGGGCTTCACCCCGGTGATGAGCGCGGAGCAACTCGGCGAGGACGGAGACGGCGCCTTCCGCTTCCGGATGCCGCAGGCGATTCCGCCGTACCTGATCGCGCTCGCCTGCGGCGAGCTCGCCTTCCGCTCCTTCTCCGAGCGCAGCGGCGTGTGGGCCGAGCCGTCGGTCGTCGACGCCGCGCACGACGAGCTGCGCGACACCGAGGACATGATCCGCGCGGCCGAGGGTCTCTTCGGCGCGTACCGCTGGGGGCGCTACGACGTGCTGGTGCTCCCGCCGGCGTTTCCCTTCGGCGGGATGGAGAACCCGCGGCTGACCTTCGCCACGCCGACGATCCTGGCGGGCGACCGCTCGCTCGTGTCGCTCGTCGCGCACGAGCTCGCGCACTCGTGGAGCGGCAACCTCGTCACGAACGCCACCTGGCGCGACTTCTGGCTCAACGAGGGCTTCACCGTCTACTTCGAGCAGCGGATCATGGAGGAGGTCTTCGGCCGGGAGCGTTCGGCGATGGAGCAGGTGCTCGCTCGCCGCGCGCTCGAGCGCGAGATGGCGGACCTCGCCCCCGAGGACCAGGTGCTGCACGTCGACCTCGAGGGCCGCGCGCCGGAGGAGGGCTGCACCTTGGTTCCGTACGAGAAGGGCGCGTTGTTCCTGCGCCGCCTCGAGGAGCTCTTCGGGCGCGGGCGCTTCGACCGCTTCCTCGCCGGCTGGTTCGACGGGCACGCGTTCGAGAGCGTGACCACCGCGGAGTTCGTCGCGTACCTGCGCCGCGAGCTCCTCGACGGCTCGCCGGAGGTCGCCGCCAACCTCGACCTCGAGGCGTGGCTCTCCGAGCCGGGCCTTCCCGCGGACGCGCCGGTGGCGACGTCCGACGCGCTCGACCGGGTCGACGCCGCGCGCGCCGCCTTCCTGGCCGGGGACGGCGGCGTCGAGACCGGTGCCTGGACGACGCAGGAGTGGCTGCACTTCGTCGAGGGCGTGCCCGCGGACGCCGGCGCCGCCGCGCTCGACAAGCTCGACGCCGCCTTCGGCTTCACGGCGAGCGGCAACGCCGAGATCCTGTGCGCCTGGCTCAGGCTCGCCATCCGCGCGCGGTACGCCGCCGCGGACGCGCGCGTCGAGTCGTTCCTCTTCGAGGTCGGGCGGCTCAAGTTCCTGCGGCCGCTCTACGCCGCGCTGCTCGAGCTCGACGCGGCCCGCGCCCGGGAGCTCTACGCGCGCGCGCGGCCGCGCTACCACGCGGTGTCCACCTCGGCCCTGGACCGCCTCCTCGGCTGACCTCCCGCGAATTGCCTACACTGGTCGGGTCCCCCAGGCACCCAGGAGATCCCCTCGCCATGCGCCCGAGCTTTGCACCCGCTCTCTTCCTATTCGCGCTTCCCGCCTTCGGCCAGGACGCGCCGCAACCCGCGCCCGACCATCTTCTCCAGGCCCTCGACCTTTCGTCCGGATGGGTCCAGAGCCTCGACCTGCCGCTCTCCCCGGAGGTTGCGACCGTCGAGGTCTTCCTCGACGGCGGCGTGCGCGTCCTCCATCTGGCGCCCCATTCGGTCCGCGCCGACGAGTTCCAGCTCCTCGTGCAGGGCGCCGACGGGACCATCGCGCCCGCCACGCCGCCGCCGCCCGCCACCGTGCGCGGCATCGTCGCCGGTTTCCCCGAGAGCCACGTCGCCGGATCGCTCGAGGGCGGCCGGCTGACCGCGGTGGTGCGCCTGCGCGCCGGCGAGAGGCCCTGGGGAATCCACCCCGCCGCCGACCTCGACCCGGCCGCGCCCGCCGCGGAGCACGTGCTCTACGACGCCGCGGACGTCCTGCCGCTGCCGGCGGTCTGCGGCGTGCCCGACGTGGTCGGCGACGTGCGCCCCGACCAGCCGACCGGCGCCGACGGCGGACCGACGACGGAGTACGCGCAGATCGCCTGCGACGCGGACGTCCAGTACTACCAGAAGAACGGGAGCTCCGTCGCCTCGACGGTGGCCGACGTCGAGAACGTGATCAACGGCTGCGACGGGATCTACGACTCGGACTTCCAGATCCGCTACATCATCGGGACGATCCTGGTGCGCACGTCCGAGCCCGATCCCTACACGACGACGTCGCCGTCGCCGCTCCTCGGCGAGTTCAAGACCGAGTGGCTCGCCAACCAGGGGGCGATCCAGCGCGACGTCGCGCACCTCTTCACCGGGAAGAACCTCGCGGGGTCGGTGATCGGCATCGCTTACCTGAACGGAATCTGCAGCTTCGGCTCCGGCTACGGGCTCTCGCAGTCCAAGTACACGAGCAGCCTCACCTACCGCGTCGCGCTGACGGCCCACGAGCTCGGGCACAACTGGGGCGCCAACCACTGCAACGGGGACTCCGACTGCAAGATCATGTGCTCGGGCCTCGGCGGCTGCACCGGGGGTGTGACGTCCTTCGGCGCCTCCGCCTCGGCGACGATCCTCGCCAAGAAGGCGATCGCGAGCTGCCTCAGCGGGCCGCCGCCCACCGTCGCGCCCGTGCTCACGAGCGCGACGCCCTCGACGACGCCGGCGTACCAGCCCGGGACGATCCAGGTGACGGGCACCGGCTTCGAGTGGGCGACCGAGGTGAAGCTCGGGAACCAGGTCCTCCCCTCGCCGGGCGGGTACTTCGCCCTCGACGACTCGACCCTGCTGCTCACGATCGGCGCGCCCGACGCGTCCGGCGTGAGCCAGTTGACCGTCAAGAACGACGTCGGGACGAGCAACGCGCTCCCGATCACGTTCACGGAGAGTTTCCCGCCGAAGCTGAACAACCTCTTCTGGGGGTTTTCGACCTACTCGTACGACTGGAAGTTCGGCGGCGAGGCCAACGACCTCTGGTCGCTTTCGGTCGCGGTGGGCGACGCGAGCACCTTCTCGCTCTTCGGCTACGACTTCCTCACGAGCGGGATCCTCGTGACCTTCGGGACCCTCGACGGCGCCGGCGTCGGCTCGCTTCAGGCCGTCCTTCCGGCGAGCGCGGTCGGCCTCTCCTTCTTCTCGCAGATCGGCGTCATCGACGACGCGACGGGGGTCTTCCACTCCGCGAGCAACATCACCTCCACCTTCGTCATCATCTAGTTGCGCCCCTCTTCGATCGTGCTCCTGACCCGCGGCCGCGGGCCGGAGCTCGAGGTGTTTCTCGTCGCGCGCGCGCCGGAGCTCTCCTTCTTCGGCGGCTACTGGGCGTTCCCCGGCGGCGTGCTCGACGAGCGCGACCGCGACGGCGGGCTCGACGAGGACGCGGCGCTCGCTCGCTGCGCACTGCGCGAGCTCTTCGAGGAGACCGGCGTCCTCCCGCCGGAGCTGGCGGCGCGCCTCGCTCCGAGCGAGCGCGAGCGCCTGCGCGGCGATCTGATCGACGGCTCGGCGGGAGACGCGCGCTGGTTCGAGCTCATCGCCGGCGCGCCCGAGGCGGCCGCCGGGCTGCGCACCTTCGGGCGCATCACGACGCCGCCCTTCACCGCGGTGCGCTACCGCTCGCGCCTCTTCCACGTGGAGCTTCCCGCGGGCGAGGAGCCGACGATCCTGCCCGGGGAGCTCACCGACGGCGTCTTCCGCCGGCCGGAGACGGCGCTCAAGGGCTGGACCGCGGGCGAGCACTTGATCGTGCCGCCGGTGCTCTTCCTGCTTCACGCGCTCAGAGAGCGTTCCTTCGAAGACGCGCTCGACCGCGCGGCGCGCGTGTGCGTGGAGGTCGACGACGGCGTCCTCCATCCGGTGCGCCTCACGCCGGGGCTCTGGATGGCGCCGCTCCGCACCCCGACGCTGCCGCCGGCGACGACGACGAACGCCTACTTCGTCGGGACCGACGAGCTCTACGTCGTCGACCCGGCGACGCCGCACGCGGACGAGCAGGCGCGGCTCTTCGCGCTGATGGACCGCTGGCTGGAGGAGGGGAAGCGGTTCGCCGGCGTCCTGCTGACGCACCACCACTCAGACCACGTCGGCGCGGTGGGGGCGACGTCGCGGCGCTACGACCTCGAAGTCCACGGGCACGCCCTGACGCTCGACCGCGTCGACCAGGACTTCCGCCCCGGGCGCGCGCTCGCGGACGGCGACGAGATCGACCTCGGCCACGCGCCCGACGGTTCGCCGGGGTGGATGCTCCGCGCGTACCACACGCCCGGCCACGACCGCGGGCACCTCGTGTTCGTCGAGAGCCGCTACCGGAGCGCGATCGCGGGAGATCTCGTCTCCACGCTTTCGACGATCGTGATCGATCCCCCGGAGGGGCACTTGGCGACCTACCTCGCGAGCCTGAGGCGCATGCTCGCGCTCGACGTGGGTGTGCTGTACCCCGCGCACGGCCCAAGCTGCCGCGAAGCGGGCCGGTACCTGCGCTACTACCTCGACCACCGCCGCGAGCGGGAGGAAGCGCTCGTCGGTGCGCTCTCCCGCGGCGTCGAGACGCCCGCGGAGCTCGTGCGGGCGGTCTACGTCGACGTCGACCCCGCGCTCCACCCGATCGCGGCGCGCTCCCTGGAGGCGGGGCTCCAGAAACTCGCGGACGAGGGCCGCGCGCGCCGGCGGGGGACGCCGGACGATCCGCGCTGGGTCCTGAGCGAATCCCTGTGACCGCGACGCAACGCTTACCCTAGTCCTGCGAGCCGGGGACTCCGCCACGCCACAGGCAGATGGCGGCCGGTGGTTGACGGGTTCCCCGGCCTCCCCCTTTCGCAACGCCTTCGAGTCGAGGAGACATGCCGATGCTCGCGTCCATCACCGCACTCTTCTGCGCGATTCCGCTCGCTCAGGACGGACCGATTCCCCAGGACTGGGTGATCCAGAGCGGCCAGTCCTTCAACTACGACACCTCGCTCGGCCCGCTGCACCTGAACAGTCTCACCGTCCAGGTCGGCGGGTTTCTGCGGGTTCTCGGACCGCAGCCGTTCGTGCTCGTCGCGGACTCGTTCATCCAGATCGACGGCACCGTCGACGCGGGCGGTATCGACGCGAAGCAGGTGGGAACGCTCTTCACACCCACGCAGCCGGAGATCGGAGCGATCGGCGGCCCCGGCGGCGGGCAAGGGGGCACGGGGAGCCCGGAGACCACGGGCTCGAGCAAGAAGGGCGGCGGCGGGAGCGTCGGCTTCCCGAGCGCGGCGGGCATCCTGCGCGGCGGCCAGGGCGGCGAGACGGGCTTCAGCCCTTCGGGGGACAAGGAGCAGCGCCGCGGAGCCGGCGGCGGCGGCGGCGCCTTCGGTCCCGACGAGCCGCCGCTCGTCGCCGAGGCCGGCAGCGACGGCCACCCGGCCGGCACCGGCGCCTGCACCTTGACGAGCCCGCCGAAGGGCGGCCAGCCGAACCAGATCCCGTTCCAGGACGGGAACCCGCTGAACGACTTCTGGGGGCGCAAGCTCGATCCGGCGAGCGGGTCCGTGATCCACGGCGAGCTGAAGACGCCGCGCGCCGGCTACGGCGGCGGCGCGGGGGGCGACGCGATCCAGAGCTCCACCTTCCCGACGATCCCTTTCGGCCCGCCCTTCATCGACAAGAAGGGCGCGGGCGCCGGCGGCGGAGGAGGACTCCTGGTCTTCGTCACGCCGGTGATCACGGTCGGCTCCCTCGGCGAGCTCCGCGTGGACGGCGGCGACGGCGCGACCGGCGAAAACGTGATCGCCTTCGACCACATCGCGGGCAGCTCCGGCGGCGGCTCGGGCGGGATGATGATCTTGCAGGCGGAGCTCATCGACCTTTCGCAGGCGAGCGCGGACGCCCTGACCGCGATCGGCGGCGAGGGCGGTATCGGCAGCACGAGCGGCATCCTCGGTCTGAGCAAAGGCGGCAACGGAGGGCCGGGGCTCGTGCAGTTGCACACGCGCAATCCCGCGAACGTGCTGCTGCGGGTGGGCTCGACGCTCGACGACCTGACGGCGCCGAACGGGCACGTCTTGCTGCCGGAGCTTTAGAGCTCGCGCACCCGCAGGTTCCGCAGCCGGATCGAGCTCGTTCCGGCGTGGAGCTGGAAGCCCAGCCGCCCCTCCGCGACCGCGTCGTCGCGGAGGTCGGTCGTGACGGAGCCGTTGACCTCGATCCGCAGCCGGTCGCCGCGCGCCTCGACGACGTAGTGGTTCCAGCCGTCGACGTCGACCACGGGGGACCACACCTCCTCGGGCGCGCGGTGGAGCATGCCGCGGCGGCCCTCTTCGTAGAGCGAGCCCCAGTAGACTTGGCCGGCGTCGGCCTGGTAGCCGTGCAGGCCGTAGCCCTCGACGCGCTGCGAGCGGAACTGCAGGCCGCTGTTGCCGGCGACGACGCGCAGGTCGAACTCGAGCACGAAGTCCGCGTAAGTCCCTTCGCTGATCAGGAAGGACGAGCCTGGCAGACCCTCGCCGTCGCCGGCGATGAGGCCGTCGTCGACCCTCCAGATCGACGCGTCGAAGATCCAGCCGTCGAGGGTCTCGCCGTCGAAGAGGGTCGTCCACTCCGACGTCTCGGGCGGATGGGGTCGCGCGTCGGACTCGAGGAAGAAGAAGAGGTCGGCCACCTCCTCGAGCGTGAGCCCGTCCAGGAGCGCGTTCGGCATGAGCGAAAGCTCGGCCGGACGCCGCTCCTCGATCTCCGTCGGCGTCAGGGTGACGCGCGTGCCGTCGGTCCGTGCGAGCACGAGCTTCGCGCCGTCGTCGACCACGGGGAGACCGGACTCGACGCCGCCGCCGACGAGGAACGCCTCGACCGCGCGGTAGGCCTCGGGCACCTGCCGCGAGGGATGGACGATCGTGTCGAGCATGTCCGCGCGCGAGAAGCGGTTGACGGCCGTGGATAGATCGGGCCCGAGCTCGCCGCCGGTGCCGTCCATCGGATGACATCGCGCGCACCCCGCGTCGAAGACGCGCGCGCCTTCTTGGAGCGAGCGCCGCTCCTCGTCGAGGGCGCGGCCGAGGAAGGCGAGCGTCGCGTCGTAACCCCACGGCGTTCCGCCGTAGGCGGGCGGCGGCGTCCAGGCGGCGGGGACCGGGACGCCGCTCTCGAAGTCGAGGAGGTGCGCGTGCTCCGCGCCGAACACCGCGCGCGCGTCCTCGGCGATGCGGTCGACGTAGCCGCCGAAGCTCATGCCGCCGCTCCAGCGGCTCGCCGCGGCGAGCCAGCCGGCGAATTCCTCGCGCGTCGCGTCGGTCCACCCGCGCGGGATCGCGCGCAGGCAGTAGGCGAGGTGGACCTGCTCCGCGCGCGAGCCCTCGGTGCGCAACCCTTTCAGGAGCGCCTCGACCGCGCCGTCGGGGGCGAGGTGGGCGACGATCAGCGCGAGCTCGCGGTCCGTCTCGCGGTCCCCGGTCGGATAGCGCTGCAGGATCATCCGCGCCAACGCCGGATCCAACTCCGCGGGCGCGTCCGGATCGAGGAGGAAGAGCTGCAGCGCGCGGAGCGCCACGCGGCGCGCGAGCCCCTCTTCGACGAGAAGCCCCGCCGCGCGGTGGATCCCGCGCAGGCAGTCCTCGGGGTCTTCGCGTTCCAATCCGAGCCGCGCCGCGACCACGAGTCCCTCGGCGAGCGCGAGGGGATCGAGCCCGCCGGGGAGGTTGACGGCGCGCAGGTTCGTTCGTTCGAGCGCGCGCGCCGCGGCGTAGCGCGCGAAGCGATCCGGGTCGGACAGGTGCTCCAGGACCAGCGACCGCGGCGTGTCGTCCCCGTACGACGGCCACGCCCGGGGTCCGGGCGTCGCGGCGACGCCGGTCTCGCCCTCGTAGACCAGCCGGTAGAGCCAACCCTCCGTCCCGCGGCCGCCCGTGCTGAAGAGGAGCGAGCCGTCGGGCGCCACTTCGAGGTCCGTCACGTTCAGCGGGCGACCGAGCACGAGCTCCTCCGCCTCCGCGGTGTAGCTCAGACCCTGGGGGCGGAGATGAAAGGCCACGATGCGCCCGCGCGACCAGTCGCCGCACAGGATCGCGCCCCGGTAGCGCGCGGGGAACATCGCCCCGTCGTAGTGCTCCACGCCGGTCGGCGACCCCCGTCCGACCTCGCACGCGGGCGGCAGGGAATCCGCGTAGCTCGCCGGCCACTTCGTCGTTCCCGTGCGCCAGCCGTACTCGCCGCCGGGAACGACGTGGACCAACCGCACCTCGCGATACCACGGCAGGCCCAGGTCCCACTCCATGTCGGAGTCGAACGTGAAGAGGTCGCCGTACGCGTTGAAGGCGAGGTCGTAGTGATTCCGGAACCCGCCGGCGAGAACGCGCCACTCGCGCCCCTCGCGGTCGACGCGGACGACGACTCCGCCGGGCGCGCCGACGTCGGTCGCGTGGCCGCGCGGGTCCTGGAAGGAGGGGAGCAGGTGCCCCTCGTAGTAGAGGTGGTAGGGAGACGCTTCGCTCCACTCGCTCGCGACCGACGAGTGGTTGCCCACGGCGACGTAGAGCGCGCCGTCCGGGCCCGCGACCACCGCGTGGGGACCGTGCTCGCCGGTCCCGCCATCGAACTTGCCGAGCAGCACGGGCTCGCCGGGGTCGTCGCCGTCGACGCGGTACAGCCCGGGCCCGTCCGGTCCGCGTCCGACGGCGAAGAGCAAGCCCTCCGACCAGAGCAGTCCCTGGCAGTGCGTGAGCTCGTCGGTGAACGGCTCCTCCGCGTCGAACGCGCCGTCGCCGTCCTCGTCGACGAGCCGCACGATGCCGTCGTCCTGCGCGCCGAGCAGCGGTCGGCCGTCGCCGTCGAGGGTGAGCGAGAGATAGGACCCGAGTCCGCGCCACGCCTCCTCCACGCGGAAGCCCGGGGGCACCTCGAAGCTCCGCTCGCGCGGCTCTTCGAAGCGGAGCTCGCCCCACGGCCCGTCGCCGTAGGCGCCGAAGACGCGGGCGGGCCGCCATTCGTCGCCGTCCTCCGCGCGCGTGAGCCAGTCGGAGTCGGTGACCAGCCAGGCTCGGGACCCGTCGAAGAGCTCGACGTCGAGGATGGCGATCATGGCCGCCGGTCCGCCGTCGTTCTTCGCGGTCACCTCGACGACGTTTTCCCCGCTGTGAAGGAGCTCGGCGACGTCGTAGCGCAGCGCGACGTTCCAGTCGCGGCCCTTGCCGACGACGTCCCCGTTGATCGAGCAGTCGTACGCGTTGTCGGCCGTGATCGTCAGCGTCGCCGCGCGCACGTCGCCGTCGAGAACGATCGAGCGGCGGAAGTCGCAGCTCTCGCCGCTCGGGCGGTCGAATTCCTCCGCCCACGAGCCCCAGATCCACTTCGCGTCGGCGGGGCCCTGCGCTTCCGGCGTCGCGGTGAGGAAAAACCCGAGCATGGAGCCCCAGAGGAGTCTCATGGCCCGCCATGTTGCCCGCGGGCTGCGTGCGGCGGGGAGAAGAATGCAAAAGAGCTACGGAGAGACGGCCCGACGACGCCGGTGGGGCCGCCGCTTTCGCGGTAGCATGACCCGTGCATTCCCCGTCGCTTCGACCCGAGCTTTCACAGGACGGCTGCCATGAAACGACTGGTTCTCGCGCTCTCGCTCCTCGCCCTTCCGCTGACGGGCCACGCCGCCGACGGTGACGGCCCGTGCATCTTCAGCGGCATCACGACTTCGGACTTCGGCTCCGGATCCGGCTTCCTCCAGCCGAGCGTGATCACGTACGGCTTCGACCCGACCAACTGCTCGCTCGCCTGGAAGATCGACGCGCCGACGTGCTGCAACGTGCTGGTCACCGCGAACTTCCTCGCCGTGGGGAGCGCCCCCGATCCGGTCGGCGTCCCGCTCGGGCCGCCCTTTTACGCGGGTAGCGTCTTCCACATCACGAGCCTGAGCTTCCTGCTCGGCCCCTTCACCGGCATCGGCGGGACGATCGGCCTGCCCGCCGACCCAACGCTGATCGGCCTTCCGCTGCCGGTGCAGGGCGTCGTCGAGTTCTTCACGACGATCGGCGGCGGCTTCGACTACGGCGTCACGCAGGGGACGGTCCTTCAGCTCCAATAGGCGCGTCTCCAAGAGAGCCCGCAACGGTCTTCGTCGGGTCTACTGGGGCGCATCAGCTCGATCCGAGAGCAAGATCTGAAGTCCCGGATTGGCTTGGCGAAGGTCCGAGACTCCGGATCCGCGAAGTCGTCGACAGTTGCGGAGATCGAGCGTTCGGAGCTGGTCGAGGTCGGCCAGGTGCCGCAAGCCTTCGTCGGTCAGCCCGTCGCAGTTGCTGAGGTCGAGGTTCCGGAGCTTGTCGAGCCTGGCGATGTGCCGCAGGCCTTCGTCGGTCAGCCCCTCGCAGAAGCTGAGGTCGAGGGTCTGGAGGTGGTCGAGCTCGGCGACCCTAGAGAACAGCTCAGCGCCAGCGAAGCGGCGTAGCCTCAGAGTGCGAAGCGCTCTCATCCTGGCGTCCAGTTTCTTGAAGGCCAGCTCGACGACCCTGGGGTCCGAATCCAGGGAGACGATGTCACCCCTTTCATCCGTGACGACGATGGCTCCGAGGTCCCGAAGGTCTTGGATCGCTTGGCGTGCCTGCCATTGGGGGAACCACGAGATCCCGATGGCCGCGAGCACCCAGATGGAGAGCGAGGCATACGCCAGAGTGGAACGAGCCCTCTCGAACCACGTGCCGGGCCATTTGCCCAGCAGCAGGGCGATCTGTCGCGCGACAAAGTCGTGCGAGACTTCCCAAACCTCCTGGTCCTTGTCCAGAGGTCGAACCAGACCGTCGTTTCCGAGCCGTATCAGGACCGCCCTGACGCAGTTCCTGGAGAAACCGGTGTTCTCCGCGAGGTCGTCGATGGCATGGGAATGTTTGTTCCCGGTGTCGATCGTCATGAATCGCAGCACGGTCGGCGCGTGGTCACGAACGTCGGCCGCGAAGATGCACTCCTCGAGATGCTCGCGGAGCATCGTCCCCGGACGCTTCTTCCCGACATCGATGCTCAAGTCCGCCCCGAGCCGTCGCTTCAGCGCGGTGCCGAGGAAGTTGACCGTGATTGGACGGACCAGGCGCTCCTCCTCCTCGAGCTCGGCGGCTTCGTCCATGATGGCGTCGAGGAGCTTGTCGCCGAGCCGGACTCCGGGAGCCTGGGCTAAGAAGTGCCGCGCGTCCGCTCGGGTGAACGGGCCGACCACGCGCCAGTTGGCGTCAAGACGAGGCGAGGGCAGGTTCCGTTCTACGAGCTCCGAGCCGTAGCTCCGAAAGACGATCAGCGCCTTGAAGCCTGGGATGGGAGTCGTGACGAGCGAGCTCACGAGGCGTTCCAGAGAGCGCCGCAGGCTGAAGTTCCGCTCGCGAAGGATCGTGAACTCTTCGAATTGGTCGAAAACGACCAGGAGCCTCTCTTTTCTCTTGGCCAGGTACGTGCAGGCCCTCTCGAGGAGAGCCCTCGGGTCGGTCTCATTCACGGGCGGTCGAGACCAGACGGCGTCCGGACGGAGAAGGCTCCGAACGAGCTCACCGACGGGGTCTTCGTAGCCCCGTACCATCAGGGTCCGAGTCGCCGGCGATCGTTTCCGGAGCCTGGGAAGGACGGAGGCCTGGAGCAACGAGCTCTTGCCGCAGCCGGACCTCCCGGTGAGGTAAAGGAGGGGCTCCTCCGACGCGACGATCCAGTTGAAGACCTCGTCGTGAACGTTGTCCGGGCGCGAATACCTCTTGATGTCGGCGGGGCTGTCGGAATAGGGGTAGAGGCGGAAGTAGTCTGGATCTTTGAGGCGTCCCTTCAGCCCCTCGTCGTCCAGCCGCCGCTCACGGCGGCGACGCAGATGGTCCGGCACGCTCTTGAAGAGCACCGCCGTGATGAGCGTGCCCGCGACGAGGAGGCCGAGCAGCCGGCCGTGCGGATACTCGATCAGCTCGTTCAGCGGAACCAGAAGAGCGACGAGTGCGGCCAGCACCGCCGTCAGTGCGGCAACGTAGGTTCCGAACTCTCGCAAGACCCCGCGGAGCCACGGTAGCACACCAACCGTGTCGGTGGCCTTGGACGGGGGCTTAGTCTCCATAGTCAGCAATCAAGAACAGAGCCTAACGGGCCGCGCATCGTGCGGTCCACAAGGCGGGTCCCCGAGCACGGCGCCGCAGAGACTCGAGAGTACCGTGCTGACTTCTCCCCTCGCTCTCGAGTGGCTCGTTGGAGACTCTGGCCGTCGATCAGGACGTTCGTCGGCGCGACCCGTCGAGCAACGCGCGCCGACTTGCCACGCTCACGTTGGTGCGGTCGAATCTCTTGACGCGGATACGAGCCTACGGCGAGCGGTGCCAGACGAGCATGCAGTTCCGCACGGCTTCGTTCGTCAACTCCGCGCGCTCGTACCAGGCCGCCGGGCCGAGCTGCATGCCGGAGTCGCGCTTGTGGTAGTGGAACGCGCGGCGGGTGTGCGGGTCCCGCGGTAGCTCGAGATCGACGTCCGCGAGTCTCTCCGGCCACTCGCCGTGTTCGAGGCGGTGCAACTCAAGGACGAGGGCCGCGCGCGCGAGCTCGAGGCGCGCGTGTCCGATCTGCGCGGTGCCGACGGACGTGAGGTACTTCGGTGCGAACAGGACGTCGTCCCCTTCGTCCCAGTCCGGGTCCCGGGCGAGCGCGAAGATCTCGTGCGGCGGCCTCCGTGCCACGCCGAGCGCTTCTTCGTACGCGTCCGCCCAGTCCGTCATCGTGCTGTAGAAGAAGGGGCGCCACCACCAGTCGCGGAGGCTGGACGCCGACGAGCCCATGACCTCGGCCTCGGTCCCGGTTTCGATCAGCCGCAGGAATTCGGCCCCGTCGCCGCGCAGCGCACGGTCGAGGCGACCGACGTCGGACAGCGCGGCCAGCCGAGGCTCGAGCGCGGCTTGCAGCGGACGCGGGTCGAGCCCCTCGCTCTCGAGGGCGGTGTGGACGCTGTGTAGGACCATCGAGTGAAGCGCCTCGGCGACCATGAAGCCGATGAGCGAGCCGTCTTCGACCACTCGCGCGAAGTCGAGCGCCTGCGCGAAGTGCAGCGCCGCGAGGTCGGCCTTCGCGGGGTCGCCGGCCTCGAGCAGCGCGCGGCCGGTGAGGAGGTGGACCGCGTCGCGGCAGCTCATGAGCCGTGGCCGCCGACCGCTCGTGGGGACGTTGGCGGAGAGCACCTCGCCGCAGGCCTCGCTCGCGAGGACGGTCTCGAGATCCGCCAGGAGCGGGGCCGCGGACGCGATGACGCCCTCGAGCTCCGCGCGTGTGTCGTCGCTCCACGCGCTGTGGTCCATGGCGTTGCGGAGCGCCTCGCGGAGCTCTTCGGTCTCCTCGTCTCGGAGCTTCTCGAGCGCGCCGTGAAGGGTGACGTGCACGGCGAACGCGGCCGCGGAGCGCTTCGCGTCCATCTCGTCGGGCTGGACGAGGAGCTTGCGCTCCTCGATCTCCGCCAGCCGCGTCCGGTAGCGGTGACCGGCGACGCCGGTCCAGACGAGGTGCGCGGCGAAGGGGACGAGGGTCAGGCTGGAGAGGACGACGTAGCGAAAGCGCATCCCCCGCCTATCGACCGTGTCGTCCCGGAAGCTGGAAATGGATACCGTTGCGCCGTGCGCGCCCCCTCTCTCTTCGGCCTGCCGCTCCTGCTGGCGGCGTGCGTCGCCCCCCGGTCGGGCGACCCGTGGTTGGGGGAGTTCTGGGGCGACGAGCCGGCGCTCGGGCGCCAGCGGGTGAAGCTCGTGCTCGACGAGGCGGGCGAGGGCGGCTCCCGGCGGCGCGCCCTCTCGAACCTGACGGGCAGTCGCCTCGTCGCGCTGGCCGAGCACGTGGCGCTCGACGGCGGCGCGCTGGTGGAGGTGCGCGACGCGCAGCCCGCCTCGATGCGCCTGGGAACGCCCGTCGGCGAGCTCGTGCTCGAGTGCGAACGGAGCGCGTCGGCGATCGAGGGTCGCTGGAGCGGCGGCGGCTACGCCGGCGGCTTCCGCTGGACGCGCGAGCCCGACGCGGCGCCGCTCGAGGACTACCCGGCGCTGCTCGAGGAATTCGTCGCGACGCTCGACGAGCACTTCGTCCACCCGGCGCGTCTCGCGACCGGCGAATGGCGCGACGCGCTCGCCGGCGCGCGCGAGCGCGTCGCCTGGGTGCGCGACGACTTCGAGTTCGTCGGGCTCGTCGTTCTTCTCGTGAGGACGCTCGGCATGCCGGACGTCAGCACGAATTGCCTGCGGATGGCGGCGAAGCCGGGCGAGACCGACGCCGAGGTCGAGTGGATCGACGACGTCGCCGTCGTGCGCTTCGGCGCGGTGCAGAACGGAGTGGGGGAGATCGACGCGGTCTTCGAGGAGGCCCTCGACGCCCGCGCCGTCGTGCTCGACCTGCGCGGCTCGTTCGGCTACGACCTGACGGCGGCGCGCATGCTCGCCTGGCTCGTGCCGGAGTCGAAGCCCGTCGGCTACATGCTCGGGCGCCAGCGCGCCGACGCCGGTCCGTTGCCCCCGGAGCAGCGCGACCGCCTGCCCGTGGCGAGCGGCGCGTACCAATTCGACCTCTACCGCAAGCTCCTCGCGCGCAACGGCGTCACCGCCGGGGCCTGCGAGTCCTGGTCCGAGGACGAGCGCGTCACCGGGCCGCTGATGGTGCTCGTCGACGAGCGCACCTCGGCCGCGGTCGAGGGCGCGGTCGAGTACCTCCAGCACATCGATCGGGGAACCGTCGTCGGCGCGGAGACCGCCGGCGCGGCGGTCGACGCCGAGCTCTTCCCGCTCTCGAACGGATGGGTGGCGGTCGTGCCGGTGGCGGTCTGGGTCACGTGGGAGGGACGGATGCTCCAGGGAGCCGGCGTCGTGCCGGACGTCCGCGTCGAGCCCGAAGAGGCGCTCGACGTCGCGCTCGAGCTCCTGGCTTCGCCTTGATCCACTCCGGATCTTTTTTCTCCTAAGAAGGCCGGCGCCCGATCGTGAGGGGGGCGGCACTTGGATGGCAGCCGAACGCGACCCGCACCGCTGGGTCCTCGACGCGCTCGAACGCTACGAGGGACCCCTGATCCTCTACGCCGCTCGCTTCACGGGCGACGTGGACCGCGCGCGCGACGTCGTCCAGGAGGCGTTCCTGAAGCTCTGCCGGAAAGACCCGGGCGAGCTGGAGGGACGGCTGGCGGAGTGGCTCTACACCGTCTGCCGCAACCTGGCTTTCGACGTGAGGAAGAAGGAACGACCGATGGCGGCGACGAACGAGAGCGGGCTGGTCGAGCGCACCAGCCCCGAGGCCGGACCCGGCGAGCGCGCGGAGCGCGCGGAGGCCGTGTCCGAGGTGCTGGAGGTGCTCGGCGCCCTGCCGGCGAACCAGCAGGAGGTCCTGCGGCTGAAGTTCCAGCACGGGCTCTCCTACAAGGAGATCAGCCGCGTGACCGAGCTTTCGGTGAGCAACGTGGGCTACCTGATGCACGTGGGGTTGAAGACGCTGCGCGAGAAGCTCGCGGGCGCGGCGGCGCCGGAGCTCGGCGGAGGTGCCCAATGAAGAACGGAACGAACGACCTGCGGGACGACCCGCGGCTGACGGCCTACGCGCTCGGCGAGCTCGAGGGCGACGAACGCGCGGAGTTGGAGAGGGAGCTTCGGGACGACCCGCGCGGGTCGGAGGCGGTGGGAGAGGTCCGCGCCCTCGGCGCGGCGCTGGCGGAGGAGCTCGGGCGGGCGGAGCCTCGGCCGAGCTTGACGGCCGAGCAGCGCGCGGCGATCGCGGCGGCGGGCGGCGAGAGCGGAGGAGGCAGAGCGTTCCGGTTCCGTCGCGTCGCCGCCGTCGTCGGTTCGCTCGCCGCGGCTGCACTCGCGGTGACGTTCTTCCTGCCCGGCTTGATGAGCAAGCGGCTTGGAAGCGCCGAAGACGCGGTGCCCGCGCTCGAGTCGGAGCCGGTCGCGATGAGCCCGCTGCCGACGGAGGGAATCGCCCACCGCTACAGGGGACCCGGCGACTCGGCGCCCGGGCGCAGGGCTCTGAGGCCGGAGCGCGAGGGCGGCGCCGTCCTCGACGAGCTTCGGGGGCTCGGCTATCTCGGCGAGAAGGACACCGAGACCTACGAGCGCATCGTCGAGAACCCCTTCGTCCGCGTGCTCGACGACCCGCTCTCCACCTTCTCGATCGACGTCGACACGGCGAGCTACGCCAACGTGCGGCGCTTCCTGAACGAGGGAAGGCTCCCGCCCGCCGACGCGGTGCGGATCGAGGAGCTCGTCAACTACTTCACCTACGCCTACCCGCCGCCCGCGGGGCCGGATCCGTTCTCGGTGACGACCGAGGTGGCGGCGTGCCCGTGGACGCCGGCGCACAAGCTCGTGCGCATCGGCCTCAAGGGGCGCGCGATCACGAGCTGGGAGCCGAAGGAGAAGAACCTCGTGTTCCTGATCGACGTGTCGGGGTCGATGAACGACGCGGCGAAGCTACCGCTGCTCAAACGGTCGATGCGGCTCCTGGTCGAGAACCTGAACGAGTCGGACCGCGTCGCGATCGCGGTGTACGCCGGCGCCTCGGGGCTCGTGCTCCCGGCGACGCCCTGCGACCGCAAGGAGACGATCCTCGCCGCGATCGAGGAGCTCTCCGCCGGCGGGTCGACCAACGGCGGCGAGGGCATCGAGCTCGCCTACTGGGTCGCGCGGCGCAACTTCATCGAGGGCGGCATCAACCGCGTCATCCTCGCCACCGACGGCGACTTCAACGTCGGGGTCACCGATCGCGACGACCTGATCGAGCTGATCGAGAGGAAGGCGAAGAGCGGCATCTTCCTCTCGGTGCTCGGCTTCGGCACCGGCAACCTGAAGGACGCGACGATGGAGCAGCTCGCCGATCACGGGAACGGCAACTACGGCTACATCGACTCGCTGCAGGAGGCGCGCAAGGTGCTCGTGCGCGAGGGCGGGGCCACGCTCGAGACGATCGCGAAGGACGTCAAGATCCAGGTCGAGTTCAACCCGGCCGAGGTGGCGGCCTTCCGGCTGATCGGCTACGAGAACCGCGTGCTCGCGCACCGCGACTTCAACGACGACACGAAGGACGCCGGCGAGATCGGAGCGGGGCACACGGTGACCGCGCTCTACGAGGTCGTTCCGGTCGGCGTGCCGCTCGACGTCGCCGCGGGGGACGTGGACGATTTGAAGTACCAGGAGCCCGGGGCTCCGAGCGGAGCCGCCTGGAGCGGCGAGCTGATGACCGTGAAGCTGCGCTACAAGCGCCCGGACGGGGACGTGAGCGTCCCCTTCGACGTGCCCGTGCGCGACGAGCGCCGCCCGCCCTCGGAAGACTTCCGCTTCGCCGCCGCCGTGGCGGCCTTCGGGATGACCCTGCGCGATTCCGCCCATCGCGGGGGGATCGGCTTCGACGCGGTCTACGACCTGGCGGTCCAAGGTGCCGGACCGGACCCGTTCGGCTACCGCTCGGAATTCCTGCGCCTGGTCCAGCGAGCGGGCGAGCTCAGCGGCCGCTGAGTCCGACTCCCGTAAGGGTTTCCGGTCGCGCTCCCCCTGAGCCTGCGTAGCCGGGTGGGATTCAGGTACAGTTCCTGGCCAACCCACCCGCTAGGGGAGACTCCCATGAAACGTTCGTTCGTCGCAGGGTTCGCCGCGACCCTGGCCCTCGCCGCTCTTCCGGCCGGGGCCCAGGACGCCAACGCGGCCTTGCAGGAGAAGTACGAGAAGAAGCTCCAGAAGGAGTTCGTCAGCAAGATCGCCTGGGCGCACTCCTTCGAGGAAGCCCGCGCCACCGCCAAGAAGGAAGGGAAGCTCGTCTTCGGGTACTTCACCCGCAGCTACGCACCGTGACCGCCGTGTAACCAGCTTGAGGGCGGGGCCCTCTTGAGCGATTGGTGGACGGAACTCTCCCAGGAATTCGTGCCGTACCTGAACGTCACGGCGCACCTCGACGACAAGCCGGACCAGGACCTGCTCACCGCCAAGGGCGGGAGCGGTTTCCCGACCTCCTTCTTCTTCGACCCGGAGACCGGCGCCGTGCTGAACGACTGGTTCGCGCCCAGCTCCGCCGACGCGGTCCGCGAGGTGATGAAGAAGGCGAAGGCCAAGTCCGACGAGCTCACCAGCCTCCGCAAGGACGCGGAGGCGCGGCCCGACGACAAGCCGCTGCAGGCGGAGCTCAAGATCCGGCTCGCGATGATGCGCGCGGGCGACACCTCGATCGAGGAGCTCGCCGAGCTGGCCAAGACTCCGGGGCTCGACGAGGGGCTCTTGAAGGAGTTCGAGGGCTGGTTCGGCGCGATGCGCGTCGAGAAGCTCCTCGGCAAGGCCCAGATGGCCGAGACCCGCGAGGAGTTCGAGGAGCAGATCCGCGAAGGGTTCCACAAGCTCCTCAAGGAGGGCGTGCGCCTGGACTACGAGCACCAGAACGCGCAGTTCTACTACGCCTACGCGTTCCACGGCTCGGTCGACGCGGAGGATCACGCCACCGCGCAGAAGGCCTTCGACGGCTACAAGGCGGTCATGAAGCTGCTCGTCGCGCAGCGGCCGCAGTACAAGGCCAAGGTCGAGGAGGACCTGCAGAGCTACCAGGAAGCGCTCGACGAGCTCGCCGCCAGCAAGCGCTAAGCGACGAGCCCCGGAGCAGAAGAAATGGGTGGCCCCCGCTATCCGGCGGGGGCCACCGCGTTTCTCGCTCCCCGCCGGTCCCCCCCGGACCAGGCGTTTTCGCGGAGCGAGGATTCGCGCAGCTTCTGCTGGACCACCAGCTCGAAGTAACGGCCGCGGCGCGCCATCAGCTCGCCGTGCGAGCCCGCTTCCGCGATGCGCCCGCCTTCGATCACGAGGATGCGCTCGGCGGAGCGGATCGTGGAGAGGCGGTGGGCGATCACGAAGCTCGTGCGGTTCGCGAGCACGCGCGCGAGACCGCGCTGGATGCGCTGCTCCGTCTCCGTGTCGACCGACGCGGTGGCCTCGTCCATCACCAGGAGGCGCGGGCGGGCCAGGATCGCGCGGGCGAACGAGACGAGCTGCTTCTGCCCGGTGGAAAGGCGGTTGCCCCCCTCGCCGACCTCGGTCGCGTAGCCGTCCTCCAGCTCGGCGATGAAGTCGTCGGCGCCGGCGAGCCGCGCGGCCTCGCGCACCTCCTCGTCGCTCGCCTCCAGCTTGCCGTAGCGGATGTTGTCCGCGACGCTTCCGCTGAAGAGGTGCGGCGTCTGGAGCACGATCCCCAGGTTGGACTGCAGCCAGTGCAGCCCGCGCCGGGTGTAGTCCACGCCGTCGATCAGGATCCGGCCCGCGGTCGGCTCGTAGAACCGCGCGAGCAGGCTCACGATGGTCGACTTGCCGCCGCCGGTCGGGCCGACGAGCGCGACCGTCTCGCCCTCGCGGACGGTGAGGTCGAAGTCCTGAAGAACTTCCTCGCCGCCGTCGTAGGCGAAGCTCACGCCCCGGAACTCGATCGTGCCGAGCTCGTCCGCGAAGCCGTCCTCGGCGATTCCCTCGCGCGGGCGCTTGCGATTCGCGTTCACTGCGTAGCGGGTGATCGCCGCGTCGCGGATGCGCGGTTCCTCGGCGATGAGCCCCAGGATGCGCTCCGCCGACGCCTGCGCCATCTGCATCTCGGCGAACCAGTGCGCCATCTCCTGCACGGGGTCGAACAGGTGTCCGGTCCACGTCAGGAAGGCGATCAGCGTCCCGACCGAGATCAACCCGGCGGTGACGTCGTAGCCGCCCCAGGCCAGGGCCAGCCCGGTGGAGAGGCTGCCCAGCGTGAGCACGACGGGCAGGTACAGCGCCGACTGCAGGCTGTTCTGCATCGACGCGCCGTACATCTTTCCGGTGAGGCCGCGGAACTCCTCGAGGTCCTCGTCCTCGCGCGCGAACACCTTGCTCGTGCGCACCGCCATGATGCCCTCGTTGTAGGCGGCGGTGATGCGCGAGTTGGTCTTCCGCACCGCTCGCGAGCTCGCGAGGATCCGGCGCTTGAAGACGGCGGAGACCCACGCGAGGAACGGGAGCACGCTCAGCACGATCAGGGCGAGCTTGGCGTTCATGACGAGCATCGCCACCGCGATGCTCCCCATGAGGGTCACCCCCCAGACGAGGTCGAGCACGCCCCAGGCGAGGATGTTCGACAGCCGCTCGACGTCCGACGTCATGCGCGCCATCAACCAGCCGGTGGGGCGGTGGTCGAAGTACGAGAACGAGAGATCCTGCAGGTTGGCGAAGCCGTCGCGGCGGATGTCGTGCGCCACGTGCGTGCGGATCTTCCCCGCGAGGCGGATGAAGGCCACGATGCACACGCAGAACGCCGCCGCCAGCGCGGCGTAGATCCACGCGTACCGGGCGAGCGGTTCGGTCGAACGGGTCTCCGCCACGTCGTCCACGACGCGCCGCGTCACCAGCGGAAGCGCGGCGTCGATCAGCGCCGTCAGAACGGCGAAGAAGACGAGCAGGATCACCTCGCGGCGATAGGGGCGCGTGTAGCCCCAGAGCCGCCGCCAGAGCGAGAGGTCGAGCTGCGCAGCGTAGCTCTCCTCGCGCGGACGTCGATCGCGGGAATTCATGGGGTCGCTCCTTGCAGGCTCGCGAGCTCCTCCTCGAGCTCGTCTTCCAGCGCCCCCTGGATCCGCCAGAGCCGGCGGTAGGGGCCTTCGGCGCGCACCAGCTCGCGGTGCGTGCCCGATTGCACGACGCGCCCGCCCTCGAGCACGAGGATCCGGTCCGCGTGCGCCACCGAGGACAGGCGGTGGGCGATCAGGATCTGCGTAGCGCCGGCGCTCCGGGCTCGCAGCGCCTCGAGGATGGACGCCTCGGTGCGCGTGTCGACCGCGGAGAGCGCGTCGTCGAGCACCAGGATCGGCGCGTTCTTGAGCAGCGCGCGCGCCAGGGCGACGCGCTGGCGCTGGCCGCCCGAGAGCGTCACGCCGCGCTCGCCGACCAGCGTGTCGTAGCCGTCCTCGAAGTCGAGGATGGCCTCGTGAACGGAGGCGGCGGCGGTCGACCGGATGACGGCGTCGTCGTCCGCGGCCTCGCCGCCGACGCGCACGTTGGCGCCGATCGACTTCGAGTACAGGAAGGGCTCCTGCAGCACGACCGCCACCTGCGAGCGCACGAACCGGCGGTCGAGCCCCTTGAGCTCGTGCCCGTCGAGGCGGACGGAGCCGCGCTCGTAGTCGATCAGGCGCAGGAGGATTTGCACCAGCGTGGACTTGCCCGAGCCGGGGGGCCCGAGCAACGCCAGCGTCTCGCCGGGGCGCACGCGGAACGACACGTCGGACAGCACGTCCTCCGTCTCGCCGGCGTGGGCGAAGGAGAGGTTCTCGACGACGATCTCGCCGGAGAGCCGCTCGGCGGGCCTGGCGCCGCCGGCCGACTCCTCGGGCTCGTCGAGGATCTCGCGCAGCCGCTCGAGCGCCACGGTCGCCTTGCCGGCGTCCGCGAGCACGCGCCCGAAGTGGCGCAGCGGCCAGATCACGATGGACTCGATCAGCATGCACGCGAAGAGCGTCCCGACGCTGATCTCGTCCGCCGCCGCGAGGCGCGCCCCGACGATCAGGACGAGCCCGAGCTGGCCGAGACACAGCGCGTCGGAGAGCGCCCAGTAGGTGCTCAAGAGGTTGATCAGCTTCTGCGTGCCGTCGCGGAAGCCGCGGTTCTTCGCGCCGAACTTCGCGCGCTCGTGCTCCTGGCGGGCGAACGCGCGCACGACGCGGATGCCGGTCAGGTTCTCCTGGAGCACCGCGGTCATCCGGCCCTCGGCCTCGTCCATCGCGCGGAAGACGTTCCGGATGCGGCGGAAGAAGAGGATCGCGAAGACCACGATCAACGGGAAGAGCGCCACGCAGACGAGCGCCATGCGCGCGTCCAGGGCGATCAGGAGCGGCAGGGCCGCCGCCAGAAGGAGCGCCGCGCGTCCGATCTCGACCACCTGCTGCGCGAGGAAAACGCGCACGGTCTCCACGTCCGAGGTGCACCGCTGCACGAGGTCGCCGGTGTCCGCCTTGGCGTGGAAGGCGACCGGCAGGCGCTCGAGGTGGTGGAAGAGCCGGTCCCGCAGGCGGCGCACGATGGCCTCGGACGCCATCGCCGCCCAGCGGCCCCGGAGGTACTGAAACGCCCCCGCGACGGCGGTCAGCGCGATCAGCGCGGCCGCCGCCGCCGCGAGGAAGCGGACGGAGACCGTGCCCTCGTCCGCGATGCGGTCGAGGGTGAGCTTGGAGACCAGCGGCACGGCGAGGAGGAAGAGGCTCCCCGCGCCCAGGGCCGCGATCGCGGCCGCGTAGCGTCCGCGCTGGCCTTCGGTCAGCGCCCAAAGGGTCTTGTTTCGGTCGAGCTTCACGGGTGCAGGTGGCTCGGGAAGGGTTCCGCCCTCGCGGAAAACGAAAGAGGCCCGCTCCGGGAGCGGGCCTCTTTCTCGCGCGAGGGCGGTTAAGCGAGAAGGCCCGCTCGGGGGCGAGCGGGCCTTCTCGTTGGTCCTCTTGATCAGCTTGGAGCCATCAACGATCCGGCACGCCCGCGGGGAGCGCGACGTCGCCTTGCGGCGGCAGGAGGTTCATGAACTTCTGGATCATTGGTGCTGACTCCGTCCGGGGACGGCGGGCTGTGCCGCGACAACCGCGGCTCCAAGCGAGACTATCGGCGCTCTCCGATCTCGCAAGCCGGGAATTGCGAGAAAACTTTGGCTACTTCTGGATGACGACCGACGCGTTGGCGCCCAGCCGGATGTTCCCGGAGGTCGTGAACCAGCCGGACTGCAGGTTCTGGATCACCACCTCGTCGGGCCCGCCGTGCGGCACCGTCGGCGCCACGAAAACGAGCGTCCCGCCCGGGGGCACGGCCCCGATGAAGACGACGAAGAACTGGAGCGGGTCGGTGAGGAGCGTCCCCTGGAAGGCGGGGAAGAAGAGATGCCCCGGCTGGAGCGACACGAGGGCGAACGCCAGGTCTCCGGGAACCGCCTCGAAGGTCAGGGTCGTGCTCGCCCCCTCCACGATCGGCGAGGTGGCCGAGAGGGAGCGAGCGGTACCCGCGATGGGCACGTGGGTTCCCGCGTCGATCTTGACGTCCTCCCCGTCGACCCCGTCGGCGCAGGAGGCCGACGAGAACGCGGCCCCGCCGGTCCCGCTGGCGAAGGTGTTCTGGAGGTCGTGGAAGACGCTGCCGCCCTTGAGAAGGACCCCGCTGCCGCCGTCCGCCCCCTCGCCGCCGAGGGAGAGGATCGAGCACGCATCGTCGCCGTCACCGCCGTCGTCGCCGAGGAACGCCGACCCGGAAGCGAAGAGGAACGAGCCGTCGAGCACCGCTCCACTCCCGGCCGGCCCCGCAGGCCCGCAGGCCAGCGTGCAGGCCCCGCCGGGCCCGAAGCCACCGTCGAGCACGCTGTCGTAGATGGCCACGGTGGAGCTCGTCGCGACCAGGCCGTCCGACCCGCCGATGATGAAGGCGCTGGATCCCAGGCCTCCGTCGAGCTGGCAGCGCGAGAAGCTGACCGCCGACGAGCCGGTGACGTGCGCGCCGCCGCCGAAGCCGAAGGCATCCGGTCCGGCCTGCGAGTCCTGCACCGTCACGATGCCCGCGCAGTTCTCGATCGCGATCGCGGGGTCGCCGGCCGTGAACGGAAAGAACGTGACGCCGTTGACGTCGAGGTTCTGGATCAGGACGTCCTGCCCGACGGCCGTGTTGCGGATGCGCAGCCCCAGGTCCGGGATCACCACGGACGCCCCGTCGTCGCCCACGACGCTCACGCCCTTGCCGTCGATCACCGCGCCGCCGTACGAGCCGTCGCGCACCAACACCACGTCGCCGTCGCCGGAGGCGTCGATGCCCGCCTGGATCGTCGTGAAGTCGACGCCGGGCCCGCCGTCGTCGTCGACGATCCAGAGCTGGTTCTGGCCGGACGCGGCGGACGCGAGCGAGGCGAGTGCGAGGGCCGGGACGAGTTGCTTCATGCGAAGTCCTCCTGTGCGGCCGATCGTAGCCCGGCCGGCGCGATCCCGCAGCCCGGACGCAGCGCGAGCGGTTTCCCCTACATCTCGATCATCGAGAGCGGGACCGGCGATCCGGCGCCGACGATGAAGACGAGGTTGAGCTTCGTCGGCTCGAAGAGCTCCTCGGCCTGCAGCGTCGGTTGCAGGGCGGGGTCGGTCCCCTCCTGGCCCGGCGGAACGACGTGCGTGAAGATGCGCCCCAGGATCTGCGGCGGGTCGTCGTCGAGCCCGAGCTGGAGCAGGACGCTGAAGTTGCGCGCCGGGCTGTAGTACATCGGGTTGAACCCGGTCGGAACGATGTCTCCGAGCCCGTCGGGCGGAACGGCGTTCGAGGGGTCCGCTTCGCGGTGCGGAGGCGGCGGCGTCGTCACGACCGGGAAGGGCACCAGCGGCTCGGACGTCTGGTTGAAGATCCGGATCGTGTAGTCGCCGGACGCGCACGACGAGAGCAGGAGAACGGCGAACGCAAACAGAGCGGAGGCGAGCTTCATGGCGGTCCTTTCGTGCGCCCGATGGTACTTGCGCCGCAGAGCGGTCGCCTTCGTTTTCCCGTCCGGAAACACCGCGGAGCCCGTGCTGCGCGCGGCCGGTGCCCGCGAGGTAGGGTAGGGGCGTGCGCCGTCTCGCGATCCTCGTTCTGGCCGCCTTCGTCGCAACGCCCGCCGACGCGCAGACGCGCGAGCTCCTGCGCGCGGTCGGGCCCGACGGCGCCGAGGTGTGGTGGTCGAACCACGGCGGCCTCCTCGTCCGCGGCTGGCCGGCCGCACCCGGCGGGAGCGTCGTCCTCGGGCGCGGCTCCTACCCGCGCTTCGACGCGCTCGGGCGGCTCTGGTTCGAGCGCGCGCGCGACGACGGCCATCACCTGACCGCGCGAGAGCTCTTCGTGCTCGAGTCCGGCGCCGCCGCGCCGCGCTCGCCGCGTCCGGGCGAGCTTCCCCCCGACCGCGATCCACCGGCGCCCCCCGCCGCCGACGGGGGACTGCCGCGCATCTGCGTGGACCCCGGGCACGGCGGCTCGGACCCCGGCGCTCTGGGCTTCGGGTACGAGGAGGCGGACCTCGTCCTCGACATCGCGCTGAAGCTGGAGCAGCTCCTCGTCGACGACACGCTCGACCCCGCGGGGGGCGGCGCGTGGGACGTCCTCCTGACGCGCACCGACGACTCGACCGTCTCGCTCCAGGAGCGCGTCGACCTCGCCAACGCCTGGCCGGCGGACCGGTTCGTGTCCATCCACGCGAACGGCTTCGCGAGCCCGGCGGCGAACGGCACCGAGACGTATTGCTTCCAGGAGGGCACCACGGCGGCGAATCTCCGCGATCGCGTGCACGAGGAGATGCTCGCCGCCTGGAGCCTCGCCGACCGCGGCACGAAGACGGCGGGGTTCTTCGTGCTGGTCAACACGACGATGCCCGCGTCGCTCTCGGAGACCGGCTTCGTCACGAGCCCGATCGACGTCCAGAAGCTCTCCGATCCCGCGGAGCGCCAGGCGATGGCCCTCGCGCACCTCTTCGGCATCCAGCGGCACTTCGGGATCGCGCCGTACGCGCCGGCCGGCTCCGCGCCCGACGGAACGCTCCAGGGCATCCTCTACGACGCCGCGCTCGGCAGCGGCGCGCCGATCGCCGGCGGAACGGTCGCTTTGGCGGACGGAACCTTCGCGACGACGAGCGCGACCGGCTTCTTCGCCTTTCCGCTGGACTCGGGGACGTACGCCTTCGCCGCGACGGCGCCGGGGTTCGTCGCCGGCAGCGCGCAGGAGACCGTGACGACCGGCGTCATCTGGGAGAGCCTCGGGATCGTCGCCGGCGCCGTTCCCGCGCTGACCGTCGACCCGCTGCCCGCGGCGGGCGCGCCGATGACGCTGGCGGTCGACGGCGATCCGGGCACGCCGGCGCTCGCGTTCTTCAGCTCTGTTCCGGGCCTGCCGCTCCTCGACCTCGGCGGGCCGGGCGTCGTCTGGCCGTCGGCGACCGGGCTGGGCTTCGCGCCGCTCGGCGCCGTGCCGGGGAGCGGAACGCTCGCGGTGACGTTCGCGGCCCCGACCGCGCCCGGCCTGCGCTTGCAGCTTCAGGCGCTCGTCGTCGACGGCGGCGCCGCGCGCCTGAGCAACGGCGCCGCCTTCGAA
Organism: Planctomycetota bacterium; assembly: GCA_028278425.1. Taxonomy (GTDB): domain Bacteria; phylum Planctomycetota; class UBA1135; order UBA1135; genus JANQEJ01. Next base: position 46,108 of record JANQEJ010000253.1, read on the forward strand.
GTGCGGTGAAGCTCGTCCTCGTCGCCAACCCGCGCGCGGGTGCCGGCCGCGCGCCGGCCGCGGCGGAGCGAGCCTGCGTGCGCCTTCGATCCGCGGGGTTCGAGGTCGCCGTGCGCTCGACGGAGTCGGCGGGTCACGCCCGCGCGATGGCGAAGGGCGGCGACTTCGCGGACGCCGTGCCCGTCGCGGTCGGCGGCGACGGAACGCTGCACGAGCTGGTGGACGGCCTGCTCGGGCGCGACGACGGCGTTCCGACCGTGGCGGTCTTTCCGTGCGGCGCGGGCAACTCGCTGGCGCGCGACCTCGGGCTCGCGGGCGTCGACGACGCGGTCGCGCGGCTCGTCGCCGGCGCCGAGCGTTCGATCGACGTCGCGCGCGTGCGCGTCGACGGCCGGACCCTGCACGCGCTCAACCTCGTCGGTTGGGGCGCCGTGGCGCGGATCAACCGCCGCGCGGAGCGCATGCGCTGGGCGCGCGGGCTGCGCTACACGCTGGCGAGCGTCGTCGAGCTCCTGAGACCGCGCCTGCGGGACTCCGGCGCTCGCGTCGACGGAGCTCGCGACGGGCGAGAGCTCCTCGGCGCCCTGTGCATCAGCGCGCACGTCGGCAACGGCATCCCGCTGGCCCCGGCGGCGCGGCTCGACGACGGCGAGCTCGACCTCGTCCGGATCCACCGCGCGTTCCGGCCGCGCCTGGCGTGGTTGCTGGCCGCCGCCTATCGCGGCGCGCACGTCGGCTCCCCCCTGGTTTCGATCCGGCGAGTGTCTTCCTTGCGCCTCGACCTCGATCCGGGTGAGTGGATCAACGTGGACGGCGAGAACCGGCCCGCCCGCGCCGTCGAGGTCGAGGTTCGCCCGGCGGCGCTGCGCGTGCTGGCGTAGTTGTTTAGGATCCCGGCCATGGCCAACACCGCGGCGCGCGAGCTCATCGGCTTCATCGACGCCTCCCCTTCGCCGTTCCACGCGTGCGCCGAGGCGGCGCGGCGGCTGAAGGCGGCCGGCTTCCAAGAGCTGGACGAGCTCGACACCTGGAACCTGAGCGAGGGCGGCTACTTCGTCGTGCGCGGCGGCAGCCTCGTCGCCTGGACGCTCTTCCCCGACACGGCGCCCTGGCGCGGCTTCCGCATCGCCGGCGCGCACACCGATTCGCCCAACCTGCGCGTCAAGCCGCGGCCCGACACCGGGGCCGCCGGGTTCCGCCAGCTCGGCGTCGAGGTCTACGGCGGCGTGCTGCTCAACTCGTGGCTCGACCGCGACCTAGGCCTCTGCGGCCGCGCGTTCGTGCGCGGCGCCCACGGTCCTGAGGAGCGCCTCTTCAAGGTCGACCGGGCGCTCTTGCGCGTTCCGCAGCTCGCGATCCACCTCCACCGGGAGATCAACACCGAGGGGCTCTTGCTGAACAAGCAGAAGCACATGGCGCCGGTGTGGGGACTCAAGAACGGCGACGAGGGCGGGTTCCGCGGCTTCCTCGGCGAGACGCTCGGCGTGGAGACGGACGACGTCCTGAGCTGGGACGCGATGTGCCACGACACGAACCCCTCGGCGCTCGCCGGCGTCGACGAGGAGTTCGTCAGCGCTCCGCGGCTCGACAACCTCTGCTCGTGCTTCAACGCGCTCGAGGCGCTGATCGTCGTCGCGGGCGCGGAACCGGCCGCGCGAATCCCCGTCGTGTGCCTCTTCGACCACGAGGAGGTCGGCAGCGGTTCCTCCCGCGGCGCGGACAGCTCGATCCTGAAGGACCTGCTCGAGCGCACCGTGCTCGCCCGCGGCGGGACGCGCGAGGACTTCCACCGCGCACTGGCCGACTCCGCCTGCGTGTCCGCCGACATGGCGCACGGCACGCACCCGAACTACGTCGACAAGCACGAGCCCGACCACCACCTGTTCCTGAACGCCGGTCCGGTGATCAAGATCAACACCAACCTGCGGTACGCCAGCGACGGCGAGACCGAGGCGCTCTTCCAGGACGCCTGCGAGCGTGCCGACGTGCCGTTCCAGAAGTGGGTCAACCGCACCGATCTCGCCTGCGGGTCGACGATCGGGCCGCTGACGGCGGCCAAGCTCGGGATTCGGACGGTGGACGTGGGCTGCCCGCAGCTCGCGATGCACTCGATCCGCGAGCTCTGCGGGTCGAAGGACCCGGAGTACATGACGCGGGCCCTGGCCGCCTTCTTCGCGCCGCGGTAGCTTCGGGAGCGAAGGGAGGGGATGCGCATGAAGCTCCTCGTGTCCACGGTTCTCGTCCTCCTCGCGACGCCGTCCTCTGCGGCGATCCTGACCGTCGGCCCGCCCGGCAGCGGTGCGCAGTTCGAGCAGATCAACGCCGCCATCGCCGCGGCGCAGCCGAACGACACGATCCTGGTGCAGCCCGGAACGTATGCGCCGTTCCTCGTCGACAAGCCGGTGCGGGTGATCGGCGACGGGACCGGCGACGTGATCGTCCAGACCGCGATCAGCACGGGCATCACGGTGGACGCGATCGGACCCGGCGAAGAAGTGGTCCTCTCCGGCCTCGAAGTGCAGGCGACACCGGTTTGCTCGGGAACGATCGCATCGATCCTCGTGCGCGCGAGCGCGGGCACCGTGGTCCTGCACGACGTGCTGGTCGATCACCCCGCGTCGCAGGTCGGCCTCCTCGTCCTCGGCAGCGACCGCGTGCTGCTCCTCTCGTCGCGGATCCTCGACGCAGGCCTGGACTGCACGGGCATGGGGCTCGGGGCGGTGACCGCGGCTTCCTCCGAGCTCTGGATCGCGGACAGCGAGATCTCCGGGCTGCAACCGTTCAGCCCCTTCGGCATCCCCCTGCCCGGACGCCACGGCGTCGAGGTCGCCGACTCCACGCTTCACGTCTGGCGCTCGAAGATCCGCGGGGGCGACGCCGAGCCCGGCTTCACGTCGAGCTCGATCACACCCGACGGCGGGGCGGGCATCGACGCGACGGACTCGACGGTGAACCTGTACGGCGGATCGGTGGACGACGAGATCCGCGGCGGCGACGGGGACGTCTCGCTCTCGCTCGTCGTCGGCGAAGGCGGACCCGGCGTCGCCCTCCAAGCCGGCTCGAGCGCGCGCATCCAACAGGACCTCACCGTAGTCGGCGGGCTCGACGGCAACGGAGCGGTCCAGGCTCCGGCGGTCGACGCGGACGGGACGTCGGCGGCAACGTTCGAGTCGCGGATCTTCCCGACCCTGGCATCCGTCTTCCCGCAGATCGGCACCGGCGGAATCGTCGCGTTGGTGCTCGAGGGTACGCCGCTCGCGCCGCAGGTCCTCGTCGTCGACTTCCAGACCGGACCCACGCTCACGCTCCCCGGAACGGACGGGATGGGCTATCTCGATCCGTCGACGGCCGTGCAGCTCGAGCTCCTGACGATCAGCCCCACCGGAACCACCGTGCTCATGTTGCCCGTGCCGCCGAATCCGGCGCTCGTCGGCGCGACGGCCTTTTTGCAGTCGCTCGAGGCGAGCGGGGGCCAGGTCGTCTTCGGCAACCCGGCGCTCGTGACCGTGACGCAGTAGAGTCCCTGTCGGCATCTTTCGCCCCGCGGTAGGCTGGACGGCAAAGGAGGGGACGCGCATGAAGCTCCTCACGACCTTGGCTCTGGTCCTGCTCTGCGCGCCGACCGCCGCGGCGGTCCTCACCGTGGGGCCGCCGGGCAGCGGCGCGCAGTTCACCGACATCCAGGACGCCGTCGACGCGGCCGCGCCGAACGACGTGATCCTCGTGCAGCCCGGCACCTACGGGCCAGTGACGGTGACCAAGCCGGTTCGCATCGAAGGCGACGGGACCGGAGACGTGATCGTCGCGGTCGCGGTAGGTGTGGCACTCGTGGTGGAGTCGATCGGTCCCGGCGAAGAGGTCGTCATCTCCTCCGTCGAGGTGCAGGCGAACCCGCTGAGCTTCAACCCTTTCCCCGCGTCCATTCTGGTGCGCAACAACCAGGGCACCGTCGTCCTCCGCGGCATCCGCGTCGACCATCCGAGCTCAGAGATCGGCGTCGAGATCATCCGGAGCGATCGGGTGCTGCTCCTCTTCTCGGAGATCCTGGAAGCGGGCACCCGGAATGGCGCGACCGTGGGGGGAGCGGTGGTCGCCGTGCTGTCCGAGGTCTGGATCGCAGGCTGCGAGATCACGGGGGGGTCGCTGCTGACCCCCTTCAACGAGCCCGGGCGTCCCGGCGTGCAGGTGGCGAGCTCCGCGCTCCACGTCTGGCGCTCTACGGTCCGGGGCGGCGACGCTCTGGGCGGCCTTCCGGACCCCTTTGCCGCAGCCGCGGGTGGGAGCGGCGTCGACGCTCAGGACTCGACCGTCGTCCTCTACGGCGGTCCGCCCGGTGACCACGTCCGCGGCGGCCAAGGTGCCGTCTCCTACTTCGGCGCGAACGGCGCCGGCGGTCCGGGCGTCGACCTGCGTAACTCGAGCGCGCGGATCCAGCAGGACGTCTCGATCGGCGGCGGGTTCGACGGGCTCGGGACGACGCAGGCGCCGGCGGTGCAGCTCGACGCGACGTCGACCAGCACGACCGAGACACGGATCTTCCCGACGCTGATCGCCTTTCCGCACGCCGTCGTCGGCGGCGGCGTGCTGCTGGGGGCGGACGGCACTCCGTTCGGAACGCAGACGGTCTTCGCCTCCCTCGACACCGGGCCGACGACCACGCTTCCGGGCGTCGAGGCCATGGGCGTACTGAACCCGGTATCGGTGGTGGCGCTCACGACGTACACGCTCTCGTTCACGGGGAACCAGAACCTCGTGTTCCTGGTGCCGCCGGACCCGGCGTTCCTCGGGGCGACGCTGTTCTTCCAGGCGGTCGAGGCGAGCGGGGGCGAGCTCGCGTTTTCGAACCCGGCGCTCGTGACCGTGACGCTGTAAAGAGCTTCGCGCTACCCGCCGACCAGCGCGAGCACGTCGAGCGCGCAGCCGTACGCGAGCGTGAACCCGGACCCTCCGTGGCCGTAATCGTGCACGACGCGGCCCTCGCGCTCGACGCGCACGGTGCTCCGCACCGGCCGCCAACCCGCCTTCGGGACGGCGTTTCGGGGCTCCAGACCGACGCGGCGGGCGCGCGCGATGATCGCTTCGGTGAGCTCGTCCCGCGCAGCCGGCGGCTCGGCCGCGTTCCATTCTTCGGGACCGCCCGCCGCGAGGTTGCAGCCGCCGACGACGTAGCCGCGCTCCGGACCGCGGTCGATCGTGTAGAAGAGGTCGCCTTCGTCGCGGTCGTCGACCAGGACGCAGCCGCGCGGCAGCCCGCCCGCCTCGGCGTGCAGCACCTGCCCCAGCGTGGGATGAAGCTCGGGATCGGCGGTGAGCGCGCCCGCGCGCGCGCCGGTGCAGTTCACGACGACGTCGCCCGGAAGCGCGCCGAGGTCGTCGACGCGCCGTTCCTCGAGCGCGACGCTGCTCCGAAGCCATTCGAGGTGCGCGTGCGGATCGACGACCGGCGCGAGGAACCTCCACGCGCCAAGCGGGCTCCCGCGTCGCCGCAGCGCGTCCGGGATTCGATCGCCCGGCTCGAAGACCGGCCTCGCCGCGGCTGGAAGGGCTGACGTCCAGTGGGGCGGGGCCTCGTCGTCCGCGGCCGCGAAGATCGGCGCGAGCTCGAGGACGCCGGCTTGCGGCGTGGAACGGTGCAACCCCTCGAGCCACGTGTACGTCGCTCGCGCCCAGCGATCCACCGCGGCGCGCGGTTCGGCCAGGTAGGGGAACCAGACCGCCCCCGCCGCGCCCGAGCTCTGGCGCTCGCCCGGAGCATCGGCGACGACGCGAACGCGATGGCCCGCTCCGGCGAGCACGTGGGCCGCCGTCAAGCCGACGACGCCGGCGCCGACGACGGTGACGTCCTTCCCGCTCAGGGCAGGAAGCTCTTCTTCGCCCGGAGCTTCCGCGGCAGGTACTCCTCGATGACGAAGTTCAGTCCCCACTTCGCGAGCGCCTGCTGCTCGGCGCGGACGCCCATCTTGAGCTGTTGGTTGATCGCCTTCGTCCAGGGACGGTGCGCCTTGAAGAACGGGTCGTTCTTGAGGGCGTCCTTGGCGCGCTTGACGTCGACGGCGGCGAGCGGATGGGTCGCGTCCTCGAGCTTGAAGTCCTTGATGTCCTGCGGCGTGACGCCGAGGAACTGGGCGCGCGGGACGCAGAAGAAGCGGTTGATGTGCGCGGCATTGCCGGAGCCGACCTTGAGGGTGCGGTAGATGTTGGCGATGCCGTAGGGATCGCAGTCGACGAAGGCGTAGACCGGCAGCTTCTTCGCGTCGGAGAGCCGCCGGATGAAGCGGCGCGTCGCGCGGGTCGGGACGCCGGCCATCTCGATCAGGATGCACTTGGCGGTCTTCCAGAACTTGTGGTTGTTCAGGCGCTGGAACATGCCGCCGGTTTCGATCGCGAGCACGAACTTGGCGTCGGTCTCGAACTTCAGGTGCTCGACGGAGTGGGGGATCGAGTAGGAGCCGGTGCCGAAGCTCGTGCAGTCGATCCGGATCGGCGCGCCGGTCTCGGTGTCGCGGTCGATGACCGTCAGGTTGCCGGCGACCGAGCCGCCGTGCTCCTCCGGGTAGAAGCGGAGTTGCTCGCGCGAGAGGCCGTCGAGCGAGGCGAGCGCCTCGATGTCGTCCATCACGGCGTCGGACTCGGGCTGGTCCTTGAACTTGGCGTCGCCCCAGTTCTTGGAGACGTAGTAGGCCTCCCGCTTCGTGGCGAAGTCGTCGTTCTCGACCATCTCCTTTGAGATCGACATCAGCCGCAGGGTCTGCGCGAAGCTCTTGACGGTGTTGACCGAGAGGGCGCGCGCCTTCCGCCCCTTGCCGAGCTCGAAGTAGCCGACCTTGGCGCTGTACTTCACGTTGGAGAGCGAGCGGATGGGGAACTTCAGCTCGGGCAGCACGCGCCGGTTGATGTTCTTGTGAACGCGGTCGGCCGTGGTCTCGATCAGGGACAGCGTCTTCTTGTCCATCGCGTCGAGGTGCGGCGTCCGCTTGCGCGCGGCGGCCTTGGCCGGTGCCTTCTTGCGCGTCGTCTTCTTGGCGGTCTTCTTGCGAGCCGTCTTCTTCGCGGCGGGCTTCTTCCTGCGTGCGGCCATCAGAACTTGCGGCTCCGGTGGAGCACGTCCTCAAGGGTGTTGACGGTCTTGTTCCGCTGCGGATCCGAGAGATCGAGGATCTCCTGGAGCGCGATGCCGATGTGGGGGATGTACATCTCGATATAGGAGCGCTTGTCGTACTCGCGCTTCAGGCGCTTGCCCTTGCGGATGTACGTGCCGAGCTTGCGGCCGCACTCCTGCAGGCCGAGCTTGATCTCTTTCAGGATCTCCGGGTAGGAGGCGATCGCCTCCTTGGACTCGGAGGTGAACGGCACCCAGACGCTCGCGATGTGCACGAGGATCGCCATCGGGGCGACCGGCAGGCCGCCGCGGGGTTGCTGGAGGCCGTAGCCCTTCCAGTTCGTCTGGACGACGCCCTTCGTGATCGCGCACGCGGACTGCTGGTAGAGGAGCGGGACGCGGTTCGCGAAGCGCAGCACGCGGACCGGATCGTCGGGCTCGCCGACGAGCTCCTCGTGCGCGGTCTTCGGGTCCGCCTTCTTCTTCTTTTTCTTGATGCGGCCCGTCCCCTCCTCGAGCTCGAGGCCGACGCCGCCCGGCTTGCCGTAGGCGATCCCGACCTCGATCTGGAACGGGTTGCCGCGATACACCGCCGCGGGCCGCGTCGAGGCGATGTAGAAGTCCGCCTCGAGCTCCTTCTTCAACCCCTTGAGGATCAGGTCCTCGCCGATCGGCGCGATGCAGGCGGTGGAGGGGGCGGAGATCTTCGTCTCCTGAATCGCATTGTGGAGCGCGGCCGCCTCCTCGCGGGCGATGCGGCTCGGGTAGGACTTCTCGGTCAGGCCCTTGCCCGCCCCCTTGATCACGTCCTTGACGACCTTGGCGCCGACGCGGCTGAACTCCTCGCGCAGGAAGCCGGAGAGGGAGCGGCAGGTCGTGTCCTTCAGCATCCCGATCAAGCGCCCGAGCTCGACCCCGTGCGGGTGCGGCTTGATCTCCTCCGGCTGCTTCGGCTTCTCCTTCGTGGTCCGCTCGTAGGTGACCGCTTCGCCGCCCGGGTCGGCATAGTGCAGCGTCAGGTGCGGGTTCGCGATCGCCGTCTGCTTCAGGTACATGTCGACCGAGCGCTGGCCCTTCTGGTAGCGGGCCTCCATCTCGATCTCGACGCGCGTGCCCCGCTTCTTCTCCCACTTGGTGAGCTTCGAGTCGTGGATGTCCGGCTTGTTCTTCGCCGTGTCCACGGTGAGCAGGAACTCGTGCGCGTCGCGTCGCGGACCCGTGCGCGACAGGATGCGCACCGGCTTGCCGGTCGTGAGCTGCCCGTACATGCCGGCGGCGGAGATGCCGATCCCCTGCTGGCCGCGGCTCTGCGAGAGCTTGTGGAACTTCGAGCCGTAGAGGAGCTTCCCGAAGATCTTGCCGATCTGCGTGTCGACGATGCCCGGGCCGTTGTCCTCGACGGCCATGCGGAAGGTCTTCGCGCCGGTCTGCTCGATCTCGACGGAGATCTCGGGCAGGATCCCGGCTTCCTCGCAGGCGTCCAGGGAGTTGTCCACCGCCTCCTTCACCGCGGTCAGGAGCGCCTTGAGCGGGGAGTCGAACCCCAGGAGGTGGCGGTTCTTCGCGAAGAATTCCGAGACGGAGATCTCGCGCTGGCGCGAGGCCATGGAGTCGGCGTCCGACCCGCGCCGCGGCTTCGCCGCGGGGGCGGCCTTGGGCTTAGCGCGAGCGGCCCGCTTCCCCTTCGAGGCCTTCTTCTTGAGCTTCTTCTTGGTCTTCTTCTTCGCCACGGTCGTCTCGGGCTCGAGGTCGAACAGGGTGGGGGTCGCAGCGTCCATCCCGCGTAGTCTGGGAATCGCCGTCCTCGATGCAACGGGCGGCCGGCTCGCTCGCGAGGTTTCCGACGCCGAAGGCCGACCCGCCGAGCGCGAGCGCGAGAACCAAGACCGGCGGCTTGCTCGTCAGGCACCCCCAGGAGAGGTAGCGCTGCTGCAGCGATCCGCCGCACGCGGGACAGGCGCGCGGCAGCGGTTGCTCGAGCTTCTCGCGGCAGTGGGGGCAGCGGTCGAGGTCGAGGACCCTAGGCATGGGTCGGCACCTCGACCGCGGCCGGGGTGACGTCCCCGCGGCACAGGCCCAGCGCGGCGGCGCGGTCCCGGAAGGCGAAGAGGCTCGGCTCGAGCCGGAGGCCCGGGTCGTGCAGCATCTCCTCGCCCAGGTAACGTCGCGCCGGCTCGACCGGCAGGTCCCAGGCCGCCGCCGCTTCGCGCGCGAGCTCGTCCACCCGCGCGACCCCGCGCGCCCGCGCCCGCGCGAAGGCGGGGGCCCAGGGCTCGACCTCGACGCCGGGCCGGACGATCCACGCGGCGAAGACGAACGGCAGTCCGGTGGCCGCGGCCCAGGCCTCGGAGGGGTTGAAGGTCGGCGGCGCGTCGGGGGCGAGGCTCTCGCGGAGGGCGGCGTCGCCGATCCGAAGCCACGCGTCGGCCTCGACGTCCCGCGGATCCAGCCCGGCTTCGACCTCCAGGAACCGGGGGCGCTCGGCCGCCGGCCAGACGCACTGGATCAAGGCCGCCGAGGCGCGGCTCGCTGGATCGAGGGCGACGCTGCGCACGTCCTCGACCGGGCGACGCAGGAAGACCTCGACGCTGGAGACCCGGCCCGACGCGACGACCGCGGGGCCGTCCAGGTAGCGGTAGCCCTCGCGGCGGAAGAGCTCGATCGAGCTGACCAGGGCGACGTCGAGCTCGCCCGCGCGGAGGCCTTCGACGAGCTCGGCGGGTACCCGCTTCACGAGCTCGATCTCCGGCTCGTCCTCGAGGCCGAGGTCGACCGGACGCGCGACCAGGTAGGGGACGGTGCCGACGCGCAGCATGGCGGCGAGTCTAGCTACACTCCTCCGCGGTGCGACCGGCCTTCTTCGAGCATCCTGCGTTCGCGGATTACGCGCTCCTCGACTCCGGCGAGGGCGAGAAGCTCGAGCGCTTCGGCGAGGTCGTTCTCGTGCGCCCGGACCCGCAGGCGCTCTGGCGCCGGAGGCTCGACGAGAGCGCGTGGCGAGCGGCGCACCTGACGTTCGTGCGCGAGTCGGACCGCGGCGGCCGCTGGGAGGCGGTTCCCGACGCCCCCGCCGTCGCGCGCGGGAAGGAACCGAGCTGGACGGTGCGCTTCGACGACGCGACGTTCGTCATCCGGCCGACGCCGTTCAAGCACGTCGGCTTGTTTCCCGAGCAGGCGACCAACTGGCGCTGGATGCGCGCGGCCTGCGAGCGGCTCGGCCCCGACCCGCCGAAGCTCTTGAACCTCTTCGGGTACACCGGCGCGGCGAGCGTGCTCGGTGCGCGGGCAGGCTACCGGGCGACCCACGTCGACGCGTCCAAGACGTCGATCGCGTGGGCGCGCGAGAACGTGCGCGCCTCCGGGCTGCCCGACGACGCGGTGCGCGTGCTGCTCGAGGACGCCCGGACCTTCGTCGCGCGCGAGGCCCGGCGCGGCAACCGCTACGAGGGCATCCTCATCGACCCGCCGCACTACGGGCGCGGGCCGAAGGGCGAGAAGTGGCAGTTCGAAGAGAACATCGCGGAGCTCTTCGACGGTTGCTGCAAGCTCCTGGCGGAGCGTTCGTTCCTGTGCCTCTCCACCTACGCGATCGGGTTCCTGCCCACCGCCTTCACCAACATGCTTCAGGAGCTCGAAGGCGGCACCGTCGAGGCGGGGGAGCTCGTGCTGCCCGAGGAGGATCGTCCGGACGCCGCGGGCCGGCTCCTCTCCTGCGGCGTCTGCGCGCGCTGGAGCCGCGGCCTCGACCCGTGAAGGTCCTCTACCACGACAACCACCTCTTGGCGGTGGACAAGCCGGCCGGAATGCCCACCGTTCCCGACGCGAGCGGGGACGAGAACCTGCTCGATTCCGCGCGCGCCTGGGTCGAGCGAGAATACAAGAAGCCGGGTCGCGCGTTCCTCGGCGTGGTGCACCGGCTCGACCGGCCGGTGTCCGGCGTCGTGCTCTTCGCCCGCACCAGCAAGGCGGCCAAACGCTTGACCGCCGCTTTTCGCGAACGACGCGTGGAGAAGGTCTACCAGGGCATCGCGACGGACGACCTTCCCGAGGAGGAGGGAACGATCGAGCATTGGCTGAAGAAGGACCGCGACAAGAACGTCGTCGCTTCCTTCGCGGAGCCCGTCGACGGCGCCCAGCGCGCGGTGACGCACTGGCGCGTCCTGGAGCGCGCGCGGGAAGGCGGCGAGCTGCGCGTTCTCGTCGAGCTCCGCCCCGAGACGGGGCGACCCCATCAGCTTCGCGCGGCGATGGCCGCCCTCGGCGCGCCGCTCCTCGGCGACCGCAAGTACGGCGCGCGCCGGGCGTTGCCCGACCGGCGCATCGCGCTGCACGCACTTGAGCTCGCCGTGGCGCACCCCACGCGCGGTGAGACGGTGCGCTTCACGGCGCCCGCCCCCTGGCGCTTCGACTAGCCCGTTTTGCTCCGAAACCGCGTAACCCCGGGGCAAGCGCTTTCTATTCCCCCTTGCGGCGACGCGACGGCGTTGCCGCGCCCTGACCTCTGCGGGTCGCGAGCCGCTCGCGGGGGGCTCCTTGAATCCAAGCCGCCAGCTCCGGGGGGGGTGAGTCGCGGGGGGACGTCCCCGCGCAGGATCCGTCGAACGACGGCGTGGTCCTGGCGGAACGGAAGAGAGAGCCTTCCGGGATCGGGGGCGGTCGATTGGGGGATCGCCTTCGCGGGCCCGACCCGCGCGGCTCAGATAGGACGAGGCCGGTGCCAGGCACCGGCCTCTTCCCTTTCCGGACCTGTCCCGGCCAACGCCGGGTCGGGTCCCCTAAAGGCCTCCTTCGAGGACGCCCTCCGTCGGCATCCCCATCCGAAACCATTCGCCTTCGGAAGTCATCCCGAAGGAGGTCTTTCGCGTTTCGCCCGTCTCGAGGTCGAGCTCGACCAGCGTCCCCTTCTCGACGAGGAAGGGCTCCGCGTCCTCGCCTTCATCGCTCGCCGCGAGCTCCTCCGCGTAGGGCTGGAATGCGGCCGAACGGTCGCCCTTGTCGTCCTCGTCCCCGTCGATGCCGGCGCGGAGCACCGCACCGTCTCCGGCGGGTGAGGTCGCCGGCGGAGCGGCCGACGCGAGCGAGAGCGGGAACGCCTCGACCTCGAGCGTGTACCCCGACGTGCCGAGGAACGAGTTCACCACGACGTGAAACTCCGTGCCGGGGAGAAGGACGTGCACGGTGCCGACCTCGGGATCGAACGGGCTCTCGAAGCAGTCGATGAAAATGCCGAGCTGCGGGTCGTACACGCAGATGTCCAGATCCGCGAACGGGTTGTGCGCGAACAGGCGGAGGTCCACGGTGAGCGGCTCGGCGGCGATGAACGAGAAGCCGTCGAACGGATCGAAGCCGTTGTCGGTGATCGTTCCTTTGATCGCCAGGAACTCGCCGGCCGAGAGGAACCCGAAGCTGTCGGGACAGCAGGCGGCGTCGTTGGGCTCGCTCTCCGCGAAGGCGCCGTCGGAGGAGCCGCCCGAGTGAACGCAGCTCGCGAGAAGCGTCGCGCCGAGGAGGAGAGTTCCGCTGCTCAGGAGCCGGACCGCGTTTCCTTCTATCTTCATGCCTGTCTCCCTAGACTGGCCCGCCGGAGGACGGGACGGAGCGAAGCCGCCGTGGGCTGGCGACCGGGAAGCGGAAGGGCAAGGCGCGTACCAAGCCACCCTCCGCGCCCCGTTGCCGGCCGGGCATCGGCGGCCGCACCGAACCCGGAATCGCCGTTTTTTCGCCTCTCCTCCGCGAAGGAACGCGTCCGGGGCCCGTACCGGGCCCCATGTCCGAATCCAACCGCACGGTGCTCGCCTGGCTGTCCGCGATCGGCGGCGCCGTCGCCCTCGGTGTCCTCCTGGCGAGCGCGGTGTGGTCTCCGGAGGCCATGGCGGAAGGCGTGCCGCTGCGGTTCGTCGGCCTGGTGCCGGAAACCTGTCCGGGATGTCCGCTCTGCGGGATGTCGCGCGCGTTCGCGTGGATGACCCGGGGCGACCCCGGGGAAGCGGTCGGACTCAATCCGGGCGTGCTCTTCGCCTATCCGCTCGCCGTCGGTCTCGCCGTCGCGGGGCCGGCCTATTCCCTACGCACCCTGAGAGAACGGAGGCTCAAGTGCGCGAAGTCACCACGCTCCTGATCGTCCTCGCCGGAGCCTTCACGGCGGCCGGGCTGATCCCCTGTCTCGGCTGGCTCAACTGGTTCGGTATCCCGTGCTCGGTCGTTTGCGCGAGCCTGGGAATCGCCGGCATGGTCTCGGACAAGGACGCCGGCGGCGCGAACCAGAACACCGGCCTGTACACGGCGGCGATCGTGGTCGGCGTGCTGTGCGTCGGAATCGGCGCGGTTCGTTGCCTGCTCGGCGGCGGGGTGGTCTAGGCGCGCGCTAGAAGGTCACGCCGACCGCGTTGGTGAAGCTCTGGCTCGGCGGAAGCCCCGACACCGCCAGGTGCGCCTGCAGCCAGAGCGTCGACCCCGAGAGCGAGGGGAGGCTCGGCACGTTGAAGACCACGTCGGCCGCGGAGATGAACGAGCCCGCGTCGGCGATCTGGAAGGCGAAGCCCACGTCGAGCACGAGCCCGTAGTCGATCCCGGGCAGGACGAGCGGTGCGGGGAACGTCCCGCCGCTCACGGCGAGGGCGTGGAAGACCCAGAAGGGGAGCCCGCTGTCCAACGACACGGTGAGCGTGCCGCCGATGCCGGTGGTCGTCGCGGTCAGGATGGGGTATTGCGCGAGCGCACCGGCCAGGGCGCCGGTTCCGCCCGGGCCGTCGGCCTCGAGGTCGGCGTAGCCCGGCACGCCGGGCACGGTCGGCGCGACGGTGAGCGTGTCGAAGCTCTGCGCCTGAATCGCGGCCGGTTGGCCGTCGATCCGCACGGCGGTCGCGGTGTCGAGGAACGCGCCGTTGATCACGAAGGGCGTCGTCCCGGCCGCCTGGATCGGGCCGCTGACGTTCGCGAGGATCGGCGGCTGCGGGCTTCCGGGAACCGCGACGTTCCAGGAACGCTCCTCGCTCATCAGCGCCGCCCGCGCCGCCTCGTCGCGCACGAGCGGCGTGTTGTCGGTCACGCGGGCCGAAACGGTATAGAAGCCCGGTGCAAGCGCGAGCGTGGAGACGTCGAGCTGCTCCGCCGTCGCGCCGGGGATCGGCACGCCGTCGATCGACCATTCCACGTCAAGCGCGTGGAACGACGGGTCGATCGGGTCGACGAAGAGCACGACGTCGTCGAGGTACGTGCCCGGCGCCGACGCGTCGTCGATGGGCGAGACGATGCCGTAGATCTGGAGGACGAGCTGCTCCACGTTGACCTGCTCGAAGGGCCGGCCCAGGTTGCGCATCATCGAGTTGGACGTGGGGCGGTAGATCCCGAAGACCGAGTACATCGCGCCCTCGAAGGTCGACACGTTCGGCTCGCTCAGCCACAGGTGCCACTTCTGCTGCTGGGCCGCCATCGCCGCCGCGTTCAGGATGCTGGCGTTGGCCGCGCCCGGTTCGCCGCCGGTGTACGTCGTCGGTCCGCCGTAGGTGTATTCGTCGGCCAGGTTGCCGAGGGAGTGCCCGAGCTCGTGCAGGGCGATGTCGATCGCCAAGCCGTTGTTCCCCGCTACCGTCGCGAGGTCGGAAGAGCTGTACCCGCCGCCGCCGTACTTGCTCGAGTTCGCCAGGGCGAGAACCTGGTCCCTCCCGGGAGCCAGGCTCGCCTGCGCGTTGGCCTTGCCGACGCTGACGCACAGCAGGCGCTCGATGCCGCTGCACCAGTACTGCATGTCGAGCGCGGTGTCCTTCTGGATCCCCTGGACCGGATCGTTGTCGACGCCCGACTCGTTGGAGACGACGTCGACGCGGTGCACGTTGATCAGGCTCGCGTAGTCGGAGAGCGGCGGCTCGTTCAGGAAGACCGGCAGGATGGCGTTGACGTGCGACGCGTAGAACCCCAGCTCGCTCGCCGTGTATCCGTCGCCGACGAAGACCAGGTCGAGCCGGTTCTGCGGCGGCCCGTTGTCGATCAGCGTGACCACGCCCGCTCCTTCCGCCGCCGGCGCTCCGAGGGGCGTGCCGACGTCCGCGTGGAGCTCGTTGCGCGGGTCCGCCTCGATCCGGCCGCCGCGCAGGGTGCCGCCCTCGTCGACCCAGTCGTAGTAGATCCAGTCGCCGTCCGCAGGCTGGAGCCGACCGTGCTCGTGGGGCGGCAGCCCGTCGTGGGAGTGGGTCTGGGCGGAGAGCGGCGCCGCGAGGAGCGCGAGGGGAAGGAGCTTCATGGGGACTCGGGTGGGTGGGATGGGTGCTTCGGCCCCTTTGCCGTCCACTAGGTTAGAGCCGCCTCGCGGTTTCCAGGTTCCCCTTCTTCCGACCAGACGACGTCGTAAAGCGTGTTCCGCTCGACGGGTATGCGCCCCGCGTCGCGGATCGCCTGGATCAGCTCCTCGCGTTGGGTCTTCTGCGGCGTCGTCGCGCCGGCGTCGTGGTAGATGCGCTCCTCGACCACGGTGCCGTCGACGTCGTCGGCGCCGAAGGAGAGGCACGCCTGGGCGACGCCGAGCTCCATCAGGATCCAGTAGGCCTTGACGTGCGGGACGTTGTCGAGCATCAGGCGCCCGACGGCGATCTCGCGCAGCTCGTCCAAGGCGGTCGGCCCGGGCAAGTGCGACCACTCGTTGTTCTCCGGGTGGAACGAGAGCGGGATGTACGTCTGGAAGCCGCCGGTTACGTCCTGGAGCGTCCGCAGCCGGTCCAGGTGGTCGACGCGTTCCTCGGCGGTCTCGACGTGGCCGTGCAGCATCGTGCAGTTGGAGCGCAGCCTCGCCGCGTGGACCTGGCGCGCGATCGCGAGCCACTCGTCGCCGGTGATCTTCAGGTGGTAGCCCTCGCGGTGGATGCGCTCGGCGAAGACCTCCGCGCCGCCGCCGGGGCAGGAGCCGAGGCCGGCCTCCTTGAGCTCCTCGAGCACCTCCGGCATCGGCTTCTTCGCCACCTTCTGGATCTGGTCGAGCTCCACCATCGTGAAGGCCTTGACGTGGATCGCGGGCCGGGCCGCCTTCACCGCGCGGAGCAGGTCGAGGTAGTACTCGTACGGGATCTTCGGCCAAACGCCGGCGACCATGTGGACCTCGGTCACCGGCTCGTCGAGCTGCTCCCGGATCTTCGCCGCCGCCTCCTCGGGTGTCATGAGGTAGGCGCCCTCCTGGCCGGGCAGCCGGTCGAAGGAGCAGAACCGGCAGAACTTGTTGCAGTAGTTCGTGTAGTTGACGTGCTGGTTGACGTTGAAGTAGGCGCGGTCGCCGTGGAGCTTCTCGCGCACGTGGTTCGCGAGGGCGCCGACCGCGTGCAGGTGCGGCGTTCGGTAGAGCGCGAGGCCGTCGTCGCGCGAAAGCCGCTCGCCCGCGAGCACCTTCGCGGCGATCGGCCCCAACCCGGCCTCGTCCGCCTGCCGCCGTAGGCGCGCGACGTCCGTCACGCGGCCGCCTCCTCGCGGCACGAGGGGAACACCGGGCCGTCGTGACGCTCGTCGACGATGCCGTACCAGGAGTTGCGCTGCCGCGGCCGCATGCCGGCGGCGGTGAGCATGCGCTCGATCGTCTGGATCGACTCGAGGTGGAAGCAGCCGGCCGCGCTGACCACGTTCTCCTCGAGCATCGTGCCGCCGAAGTCGTTCGCGCCGAAGCGCAGCGCGATCTGCGCGACCTTCATGCCCTGGGTGACGTAGCTCGTCTGGACGCTCTTGAAGTTGTCCAGGAAGATCCGCGCTACGGCCAGGACGCGCAGGTAGACGGCGTGCGTCGTCCTGGGCGGGTAGATGTGCGCCTCCGGCACGCCATCGGGCTGCATGTTCCAGCAGATGAAGGCCGTGAAGCCGCGGGTCTCGTCCTGGAGGTCGCGCAGCCGCGCGAGGTGCTCGATCCGCTCCGCCGGCGTCTCGAGGTGGCCGTACATCATCGTCGCCGAGCTGCGCAGCCCGGCCTCGTGGATCTTCTTGTGGACCTCGAGCCAGCGCTCGCTGGACGTCTTCTTCGGCGCGATGAGCTTGCGGACGCGCTCGACGAGCATCTCGGCGCCGGCGCCGGGGACGCTGCCGAGCCCCGCCTCCTTCAGGTCGGCGAGCACGTCCTCGACCGGCCGCTTGTCCAGCTTGGCCAGGTGGTCGATCTCCGGCGCCGAGAGCGCGTGGGGGTTCACCTGCGGGAAGCGCTCGCGCAGGTCGGCGAGAAGCTCGCACCACCAGTCCGTCTTGATCGCCGGGTGGTGCCCGCCCTGGATGAGGATCTGGCGGCCGCCGAGCTCCGCGGTCTCGCGCACCTTCTCGACCAGGACCTCGCGCGGCAGCACGTAGGCCTCCTTGTCGCCGGGGCGGCGGTAGAAGGCGCAGAAGCCGCAGTCGGCGACGCAGACGTTGGTCGGGTTGATGTTGCGATCGACGATGTAGGTGACGATCGGCTCGGGGTGCTTGCGCCACCGCACGCGGTCGGCCAGCGTGCCGAGCGTCGAAAGGCTCGCCTCGTCGTGGAGGAGGAGCGCCTCCTCCGGCGTGATGCGCTCGCCGGCTTCGACCTTGTCGACGACCCGCGCCAGGGGGGCCTCGGCGGGAGTTTGCGTCGGCGCTTGCATACGCAGTCAGTATAGGAAGGAATGATGTCCGACAGTACCGCCGCTCCAAGGAGGTCATCGTGGAACGCCAACTCGCCGTCTGGGCCGCACCGATTCTGGTTCTCGTCGCCGTGCTCGTCGGCGTCCTGTTCGGGCACGCGCCCGGCAAGCGTCCGGCCGCCCGCGCGGTGGCGAATGCCGAGCCCGAAGAGGCCGCGCCGGAGACGGTGACGCCGACGCCGGCGCCGAAGCCGGCGGAGAAGCCCGCGCCGGAGCCGGAACCCGAGGAACCCGTGGAACCCGAGCCGGAGCCGCCGAAGCCGGCGCCCGAACCGGAGCCCGAGCCCGAGGAGGTCAAGCCGGCCGAGCCCACGATCGAGAAGACGGGCGACGGGCCGACCGGCACGGTGGTGGGCCGCGTCGTCGTCGGCGGAAAGGCGCCCAAGGCGAAGCCCGACATCTCGGTGGCGGGGCAGCAGCTCGAGGATTGCTGCGCGGAGGACATGGACAGAGGCGACCGCTCGCTCGTGCTCGGCGCCGGCGGCGGCGTCTCGTTCGCCGTCGTCGAGATCAAGACGAAGGAGAAGGCGGACGGAACCGGCCAGACCTTCGTGCTCGACCAGAAGTGCTGCCGCTTCGAGCCCCACGTGCTCGCCGTGCCGATGGGGGCGACCATCGAGTACAAGAACTCCGACCCCATCGGGCACAACGTCAACTCGCTCTCGCGCAAGAACACGCCCTTCAACAACAACGTCGGGGCGAACTCGTCCTTCACCAAGGTGGCCGAGAAGAACGAGGCGATCCCGATCGCCTGCGACATCCATCCCTGGATGAAGGCGACGGTCTACGCGGCGAAGTCCCCGTACTTCTCGGCGACGGGTCCGGACGGCTCGTTCGAGATCCCGGACGTTCCGCCCGGCAAGTACTCCGTCGACGTGTGGCACGAGCGGGGCAAGGCCAAGGGCAAGGTGGAGGTCGTCGCCGGCGCGACGACGACCGTCGAGCTTCAGCTCAAGGTGAAGTAGCCGTCCAAAGGCGGGCGGGCTAGACTCCCCGGCCCCATGTCCAAGCAAAAGCAAGCCGCGCCCCTGATGGAGACGATCGTCTCCCTGTGCAAGCGCCGCGGGTTCATCTTCCAGGCCTCCGAGATCTACGGCGGGATCGGGAACACCTACGACTACGGCCCGCTCGGCGTCGAGCTCAAACGCCGCGTCAAGGAGGCGTGGTGGAGCCGCACGGTCACCGAGCGCGCCGACGTCGTGGGCCTCGACTCCGCCATCCTGCAGAACCCCAAGGTCTGGGAGGTGTCCGGCCACGTCGGCGGGTTCACCGACCCGATGGTGGACTGCAAGACCTGCAAGGGACGCTTCCGCGCCGACAAGCTCGAGGACGCGCGCTGTCCCGAGAAGCCGTCGAAGATCCCGGGCGAGTGCCACGGCGAGCTGACCGAGCCGCGCTCGTTCAACCTGATGTTCAAGACGAACGTCGGGCCGGTCGAGGATTCGGGCTCGATCGCCTACCTGCGCCCGGAGACGGCGCAGGGGATCTTCCTGAACTTCCTGAACGTCCAGCAGAGCGCGCGCCTCAAGCCGCCCTTCGGCATCGCCCAGATCGGGAAGTCCTTCCGCAACGAGATCACGCCGGGCAACTTCGTCTTCCGCACGCGGGAGTTCGAGCAGGCCGAGATGGAGTTCTTCGTCCCGCCGGCCGAGAACGACAAGTGGTACGACTTCTGGCGCAACGAGCGCTTCCGGTGGTATTCCGACCTCGGCATCCGCGAGGAGAAGCTGCGCCTGCGCGACCACGACGCCGACGAGCTCTCGCACTACTCGAACGCCACCTGCGACGTCGAGTACGAGTACCCCTTCGGCTGGGGCGAGCTCGAGGGCATCGCCTGCCGCACCGACTTCGACCTGAAGCGCCATTCCGAGGCGTCGGGCACGCGGCTGGAGTACTTTGACCCGCAGACGAAGGAGCACTACATGCCGTACGTGATCGAGCCCGCGGGCGGGATCGATCGCATGGCGCTGACGTTCCTCATCGACGCGTACGACGAGGAGGAGCTCGAGAAGGAGACGCGCACCGTGCTCCACTTCCACCCGGAGATCGCGCCCACCACCGTCGGCGTGTTCCCGCTCGTGAAGAAGGACGGCATGCCCGAGAAGGCGCAGGAGATCGCCAAGGAGCTGCGCCGCGCGCGCTTCTCGACCTTCTACGACGAGAAGGCCGCGATCGGGCGCCGCTACCGCCGCCAGGACGAGGTGGGCACGCCGTACTGCGTGACCATCGACGGCGACACGATGGCCGAGGACGTCGTCACCGTGCGCGACCGCGATTCGATGGAGCAGGAGCGCGTCCCGGTCGCGGAGCTCCGCGGCTGGCTCGACGAGGCGGTGCGCAACTGGAAACGGGGCTGAGCGCCCGCGTCTCCCGGCGGGGCGGCTTCCTCTGGGCCCTCGCGCTGCTCGCCGTCTCGCTCCCGTACTACGCGCCCCTCTTCAGCACCGACGTCGGCGCGCTCGACGCCGACTTCGGCCGGATCTTCCTGCCGCCGCTGCGCCGGGTGGCCGGCGCGCTCCGCGACGGAGAGCTCCTGTACTGGGACGCGATGCGCAACTGCGGCACCGCGTACTGGGGAGCGCCGAACACGGCGCCCTTCTACCCGCCGCTGGCGCTCGCCGTCCTGGTCCTCGGGCCGCTCGGCGGCCTCAACGCGACCGTGCTCCTGCACCTCGCCTTCGGCGCGTGGGGGACCTGGAGGCTCGCGCGCGGCTTCGGCGCGGCGCCCTTCGCCGCGTTCCTCGCGGCGGCGCTCTTCCTACACGCGACGTTCACGCGGCTCTTCGCCTACGAGCTCCCGTTCGAGGCGCTGGGGCTCGCGTTCCTCCCCTGGGTGCTCCACCACGTCGCGCGCGTGGGCCGCGGCCACGACTGGCGCGTCTGCGGGCTCGCCGCGGGCCTGCTCTGGGCGCTGGTGCCGTGGTGCGGCGCGTACATCGTGCTGCTCTACGGCTTCCTCGCGGCCGGGATCCTGGGCGTCGTTCGCGCGCTGGCGCCTGAGCACGGCCGCGCGCGCGGGCGCGAGCTCCTCCGTGTCGTCGGAGCGTTGCTCCTCTTCGTCGTCGTCTTCCTCGCCGTCGGAGCCGGGCGGATCCTGCCGACGCTGGCGTGGGTGAGGATCACCGAGCGCGCGGGGGACCTTCCCTACGAGGCGACGATCGCCGGCGTCCTCTTCACTCCGGGCGAGCTCTTCGGCCAGCTCGGCAAGGAGAGCTGGCTCGCCGTCGCGCTGTGCCTCGTCGCGGTGGGCGCTGCGCTCGCGCGGCGCGTGCGCGGCGCGCTCCCCTTCGCGCTCGTGTTCGGCCTGGTCTGCGTGCTGACCCTCGGCTGGGGACACCGCTTCCTCTACGACTACGTGCCGGGGTTCGACAAGGTGCGCGATCCGCGGCGGGCGTGGGTGCTCGTCGCCGTGACGCTTCCCGTCCTCGCCGCGCTCGGGCTCCGGGCGCTCGCCGGTGCGCTCCCCGCGAAGTGGACGTCCGGTCCCGTCGCCTGGGTCGCGGGGGCGCTGCTCGTCGTGCTGATCGGGCTCGACTCCGCGCGCGGCTGGCAGCGCCCGGAGCTCCACTCGCTGAGCGCGCGACTCGAGGCCAACGCGCTGCACCAGGACCTCGCGCGCCGGGCCGCGGAGGAGACCCGCTTTCGCGTCCTGGACGCGAAGGACACGCGGGCCAAGCTGAAGCGCACCGCCGACCTGATCCGCGCCTCGCTCGACCTGGAGTCCGTCGAGGGCGTGCTGGGCAACATCTCGATCCTGGCCTACGACCAGGACTTCGTCGTCCCCGGCCGCGGCTCTCCGCGCGTCTGGGGGTACATGAACTGCCGCTATGTGACGTCCGCCGAGCCGCTGGACGATCCGCTGCTCGAGCTCGTCGGGACGTTCGAGGAGGATCCGGACGAGCTCAACCCGGGGACCGACGGTCCCTACCTCTATCGGAACCGCTTCGAGCTCCCGCGGGCGTACCTGGCGGACACCGCGGTTCTCCTGCTCGACGCGAATCCCGGTGTCCGCAAGATCATGCTCAAGAGCGGCAACTGGAACCCGCGGCGCAGCGTCGTGCTGCGCGCCGCCTCGGCGCGGGCGGAGGGGCTTTCGGACGACGCGCTCCGCGGCGTCGACTCCTGGCTCTCCTTCGTGGACTCGCCGCGCAGCAGCGCCCTCGCGGAGCGCGTCCGCGGTCTCGGCGGCCGCTGGATCGCGATGGGGCAGGGGCGCGGCCCGGGCTCGCTTCCCCGCAACGAGCTCTTCCCCCGCGGGACGAGCCAGATCCGCGCGCTCCCCGATCCCGAACGCGGGTGGAATTCGCTGCGCGTCTCCCTGGGGAACGTCGACGCGCCGACCTGGCTCGTCCTCGCCGAGACCTGCGCGATCTACCCCGGTTGGCGCGCGGAAGTCGACGGCGTGGAGACGCCGCTCCTCGTCGCCAACGGCGTCGCCACCGCGATCCCCGTGCCGGCGGGCGCGCGCGAAGTGCGTTTGGAGTACCTGCCGGAGCGGCTGCCGCTCGGGATCTTCGTCACCGCCGTCGGAACCGCGGCCGCGGCGGCGTCGCTCTTGCTCCTGCGCAAGAAGCGCGTGAGCTAGTCCTTCTCCACCGCGATGTATTCGAGATGCGGCGTCGCGTCGTTGGGACAGGAGTCCTCGCCCGACAGGTAGACGAGCCTGTCCTTGGGGCAGATGAACTTCTTCGGCGCGCCGCCGGTAATCCACTCCTCGACGGCAGCGACTTCCTTTTCCGGCAGAGCCCGCCCGAACCGCTTCTCGCCCTCGACGGCGATCACGCCGAAGCGATACGCCTCCTCGATGCTGTCCGCCTTGAGGTGGTGGAAGATCATGAGCGCGACCCAGGGGCGCAGCTCCTCCGGGATCTTGAGCCGGTCGAGGGCCTCCAGGCAGCTCTCGAGCTCGAAGAGCTCGGCCGGGACCGACTCGTCGAGCAGCTTCCGGACGCGTTCGTCGAAATTGAACCGCGACAGGGACGAGGCGACGATCAGGACGAGGTTCAGGTCGGCGTTCTCCACGCCGAGATCGGACAGATCGGGCGGGAGCAGCGTGACGTCCTCGTACTTCGGGCCCGAGCGGACGGCGCCGCCGAACCACTCGCGCGCGAGCGAGGCGTTGTAGAACGCCGCCAGGACGTGTCGGTTGGTGCTGAGCGATTGGTTCGGGTCCCCTCCTCCGGCGGGCCGGAAGCCGGGGACGCCCGACTTCTCGGTCAGATACTCCTCGCCGAGGGAAGCGGACGCATGGACTTGCGCCAGCATGAAGGCGGCGAAGAAACGCTGGAGCTCGAATTCTCTCGGGTCCTCCTGCGTGTCGTCCAAGAGCGACTGCATGCGGATCGCCACGGCCTGCAGGCTCCCGTCCGTCTCCAACTGCTGCGTCGCAAGGGCGAGCCCCTGCTGGTTCTTTTCCCACTGCTCCGTGCTGCCGCAGGCGGCGACGATCGGGAGGGCGAGTACCGCCGCGATGAAGTTGCTTCTCATCATCCGCTCCTATCTTCCGGGCCAGGTGTCGCTGCTGAGGCCGACGAAGACCTCCCGGTCGCCTTGCGTCGTGCTGACGGTGAAGGCCAGCAGGGAGCCGAGAAGATCCAGCTCGCGCTGCACGCCGCCGCCGAAGGTCGTCACGAGCGTGCCGTTGATCGCGACGTTCTTCTCCGGGACGCGAAAGTAGATGAACCCGTCCTGGGCGGTTTCCCACGACCCCAGCAGGGAGAGGTCCAGCGACAATCGCCTGACTTGGTCCTCCACCTCGTCTTTGCCGATCCGGATGCTGTCGATGGGCAGCCAGTCGAGCGCGGTACCGTCCTGCAGGTAGAGATGCGCGTCGAACGTCTCCGTCAGTCGGGGGTTGAGCGTGTCCTGCCCGCGCCAGCCGACCCGCAGCGCGATGGGGAGGATGGCCTCCTTGTCGATCAGGTCGCGGTCGAAGATCTCCTCGTGGTCCGTGAAGAAGGTCGCCTCGGCCCAGAGGGTGTCGACGTTGGCCGGGCTCGGGAAGCGCCGGATCCTCTCCCCCGAGCTGGGGCCGTCGCCCGAGCTCGAGCTGCGGCACCCCGCCGCCAGGAGGAGAAGGGCTATGGACAGGGCTGCTCTTCGCATCGGGGACTTTCTCCTGTGGGTCACGTCGTTCAGCGTACGATCGAGGCGTGCACGAGGTCACGGCTCACGCCGTCGGGATTCTCATCTCGCACGAGGCCCCATCTCGGCGAGAACCAGACTTTGCGCCCCCCCTTCTCCTCGATCACGAGGCACTCGACGGGGTCCGACTCCAGTTCGGCCCAGAAGCCGTCGATCAGGCTCGCCAGAAGCGGAATGCGCGGGGTGGGGATCTCAGGTTGCGTCCCGGGATTCCAAATCGCCACCTTGTATCCCGCTCCGACGTCGTCAAGCCGGGCGATGGGGGTGGTTCGCTTTCCTTCTTCCACGTAGCGCTTCCCGACCAGGGACAGCTTGCGCTCGGGCAGCTCGACCATGAGCCTGCCGTCGTCGTGATAGATCGTGCCCTTCACGCTCCAACCGACGGTCGCGTCGGACGGCGGGTCGGTCGGCTGGACCTCTTCCAGGCGCCAGGTGAGCTTGCCCGCGTCGCTCACACACCGGTAGAGGAACTTCGAGTCCCTGCCGCCCTGGAAGCCCGACGGAGCGTTGACGAGCTGCTCCTTGAGGTAGAGCTCCTTGCGCCAGTCCTTGAGCGGACCGGGCAAGGCGAGCGGGTTGACTTCTAAGAGGCTCCAGTCGAGCTCGTCGTTCTCGTCGTCGTCGTCGTACCAGCGCCGCGCGTAGGAGAACGCGAGCACGTCCGCCGCGGGGCCGAAGCGCCGCAGGTCGCGGTCGTCGGCGATCGTCTTGCCCCAGCTTTGGAGGTGCCGCGGTGTCATCAGCCCGTTGAGATTGAGCTCCCCCGAAGCCACGCAGGTCTCCCGCAGCCACTCGGCGTAGTCGGCGACGTAGGGCTCGACCAGCTCCTCGCCGCGCGATCGGCCCAGCGACCGGCCGAGCGACAGGATCTCCGGTGAGAGATCGCGGTCGATCTTCGGCCGGTTCGCCAGCTCAAGCCAATCCGCCAACCGGGTTTCGTCCGCTGTGACCTTTGCGGCTTCGAGTCCTTCGGTACACCACTCGAGCAGCTCCTCAAGCTGGGCCAGGCGGTCCGGGGGGGGATCCTCTTCGACGACGTATCCGATCCAGTCGCGCGTGTAGTCGCGGAACCCGGGGAAACGCGACGTGGCCTCGGCCAGCGATCGCTTGGCGATCTCGAGGGACTGGTTGCGCCGCTCGGCGTCCTCGACGCTCCGGAAGATCTGGAGATTCAGCGCGGTCTCGGTGAGGGAGTTGAGAAAGTCCGCCCAGTCCACCTCGCCGGCGTCGACGATCGCCTCTCTGTCGATCAGGTCCCAGTACTTCCCGCGGGCCTTGTGCGCGTCGCTGTTGTTGAGGCGACGGATGATCATGTCCACACCCGCGGCGGCCACGTAGCGGAAGTCGCTCTGGCTCTGGAAC
The DNA here is from genome assembly GCA_028278425.1 of Planctomycetota bacterium. Classification (GTDB taxonomy): domain Bacteria; phylum Planctomycetota; class UBA1135; order UBA1135; genus JANQEJ01. Next base: position 71,335 of record JANQEJ010000253.1, read on the forward strand.
TTGGTGAGCTGGGCCTCCATCTCGTTGACTCGGCCCTGGAGATCGGTGTTGGCCGTCTCGAAGTTGATCCTGCTGCGCCGTTCCTCGTCCCGCTCGTTCGTGAGGTCCGCGATGAGCTTCCGCTGGTTCACGTCCTCCTTCTCGAGCAGCTCGACCCGTGTCTCGAGGCGGACGATGTCGTCGTCCCGGGTCGTTTGGGCGTCGAGCGCCTCGTTCTTGGAATCACCGAGCTTGCCTCTCAGCTCGCCGATCGTTGCTTCGAGCTCCGCGACTTGGTCGTCCTTCGCTTCCCCCGCCCGGATCATCTCCAGCTCGAGACTGTTGATCTCGCTCTGCTTCGCGGTGAGCTCGTTCGCTTGCTCCTTGTTGGTCTCGTTGGCTTTCCACCAGAGCCCGTAGCCGGATCCCGCCCCGATCACCGCGAGGCTCAGGAGCGCGAAGTTCCAGGTCGGCGTCGCCGTCGGGACCTTGTACGCCGGTGACTTCTCGATCGCCTTCAGGAAGTCCGCGGCGCTCTGGTACCGCTTCTCGCGCTTCTTCTCGAGCGCCTTCTTCAGGATCCGGTGAACCGGCTTGGAGAGGTGATCGAGCTTGTCGATCAACGGCGATACGTCGGTCTCGATCACCGACGTGATGATGTTGTCGACCGACTCGCCGTGGAACGGGCGCGTGCCCGTGACCATCTCGTACAGCACGATCCCGACCGCGAAGAGGTCGGAGCGCGCGTCGAGCCGCTGCCCCTGCGCCTGCTCGGGCGACATGTACATCGGCGTGCCGGAGATGACGCCCTCGCTGACCTCGGCGGCGACGGCGGCGAGCCCGAAGTCGAGCAACCGCACGCCGACGCCGTAGGGGTTGTCGTCGGTCTTCGGGATGCGCGCCGCCAGCATCGTGTTCTCCGGCTTGACGTCGCGGTGCACGAGGCCGTGCTCGTGGCCGCTCCCGAGGCCGAGCAGGACCTGGCGCGTGATCTCGAACGCGTGGCGCGTGTTCAGCGCGTTCTCGCGCTTCAGGAGGTCGCGCAGGCTCTCGCCCTCGACGAGGTCCATCGTGAGGAAGAGCTCGCCGGTCTCCGGAGCCTCGCCGGTGTCGCGCACCTGGTTGACGTGCTCGTCGACGAACTGCTGCGCGGCGCGGATCTCGTCGAAAAAGAGCTCCTTGAAGCGCGGGTTCTTCGAGTACTTCGAGCGCAGCACCTTGAGCGCCACCTCGCGACCCTGGATCTGGCGGTCCTTGACCTTGTAAACGCGCCCGAGACCGCCCTTGCCGAGCATCTTCAGGACCTCGAAGCGCCCGGCGATCAGCTTCGGCGCCTTCGCGTCATCCTCGCGCAGGCGGATGCCGCCCGCGCCCGTGGGGAGCGAGTCCGACGTGTCGGCCCCGGTGGACGGCGGAACCGTCTCCGCCGGTGACGTCGCGGAGGTCCCCGGCACCGTGTCGGCGGGGACCGTCTCGGTCGAATCCGGTTCCCGGCGCACGGTGTCCGCGGGGATCGTCCCGGCCGACTCGGGCTCGCCGCGCACCGTTTCGGCGGGGACGGTCTCGGTCGTATCGGGTTCCGGGTGCGCCGGCGTCGTGGGAACGGTGGAGTCGAACTCGTCGTCGGGCGTCGGGATGGTCTCGTTCGGATCGCGTTCGTCGGGCATGCAAGCTCTCCCCGAGGTCGGTCAACTTTAGCACCGAAGGCCTCGGATCCAAACGCTTCGGCGGTTCGGACCCGGGGGATTAGAATGCGCCGCGCCATGAGCCCCACGTCCGAGAAGATCGCCTTCCAGGCGGAGACCCGTGAGCTGCTCCAGCTCGTCATCCATTCGCTCTACAAGCACCGCGAGATCTTCCTCCGCGAGCTCGTCTCCAACGCGAGCGACGCCCTCGACAAGCTCCGGTTCGAGTCGCTCACGCGGGCGGAGCTGCTCGAAGGCGACGAGCGGCTGCGGATCCGGCTCGAGGCCGACCCGGAGGCGCGCGTCCTGCGCGTGATCGACAACGGCATCGGGATGAGCCGCGAGGAGGTGATCGAGAACATCGGAACGATCGCGCGCTCCGGCACGCGCGGCTTCGTCGACGCGCTCAAGGCGTCGGAGGGCAAGGCGGACGACTCCGGGACGCCCGACCTCTCCAACCTGCCCGACCTGATCGGGCAGTTCGGCGTCGGCTTCTACAGCGCCTTCATGGCGGCGGACGAGGTCGTGCTCGAGACGCGCCGCGCCGGGACGAGCGCGGGCACGCGCTGGAGCTCGCGCGGCGAGGGCGACTACACGATCGAGGACGCCGAAGACCTTCCGCGCGGCACCACGGTCACGCTCCACCTGCGCGAGCCGGAGGCGGACGCCGAAGACGCGGCCGACTTCACGCGCGAATGGACGCTGCGCGAGGTGGTCAAGCGCTACTCCGACTTCGTCGCCTACCCGATCGAGATGGACGTCGAGCGCGAGGAGGGCGAGGGCGACGAGAAGGAGAAGGTGATCCGCACCGAGGTGCTGAACTCCCAGCGGCCGCTGTGGACCCGCCCGAAGGACGACATCGAGGCGGAGGAGCACGCGGAGTTCTACAAGCACCTCGCGCACGACTGGACCGAGCCGCTCGAAACGATTCACTTCAAGGCCGAGGGCACGCTGGAGTTCAACGCGCTCCTCTACGTGCCGCGCGCGCGGCCGCTCGACCTGTTCGACCCGTCGCGGACGGGATCGCGCCTGCACCTGTACGTGCGCCGCGTGTTCATCATGGCGGACTGCGAGGAGCTCCTGCCGCCGTGGCTGCGCTTCCTGCGCGGCGTCGTCGATTCCTCCGATCTGCCGCTCAACGTCTCGCGCGAGACGCTGCAGGAGAACCGCCAGGTGCGCCAGATTCGAAAGAGCCTGACGCGCAAGACCCTCGACGCCCTGCGCGGCATGCTCGACGGACGGCGCGAGGATTACGGCACGTTCTGGACCGCTTTCGGCCCGGTGCTGAAGGAGGGGCTCTACGTCGACGACGAGCACCGCGAGGAGCTCGCGAAGCTGCTGCTGGCGCACTCCACCGCCGGCGACGAGCCGTGCACCCTCGACGAGTACGTCGAGCGCATGCCGGTGAAGCAGAAGGAGATCTACGTCCTCCCGGCCACCGACAAGGCCGCCGCCGAGCGCTCGCCCCACCTCGAGGCCTTCCGCGCGAAGGGCTTCGAGGTCCTGTTCCTCACCGACCCCGTGGACGAGTTCGTGCTCCAGCGCCTCACCGAGTTCGAGAGCCGCCCGATCCGCTCGATCGACAAGGGCGAGGTCGACCTGGACGACGGCGAGGACGACGAGGACCGCACCGAGCGCGAGGAGGAGCTCAAGCCGCTGCTCGAGCTCGTCCGCAAGGAGCTCGCCGAGGAGGTCGAGGAGGTGCGCCTCTCCACGCGCCTGACCGACAGCCCGGCCGTCTTGGTCTCGAAGGCCTCGTCCTTCTCCCCGCAGGTCGAGCGGATGCTCCGCGAGAGCGGCCAGCCGATCCCCGAACAGAAGCGCACCTTGGAGCTCAACCCCGGCCACCCCCTGATCGAGCGCCTGCGCGACCTCGCGGCCGAGAACGAGATCTTCGACCGCTTCGGCGACTACTGCGCGCTGCTGCACGGCCAGGCGCTGATCGCCGAGGGCTCGCCGCTGCCCGACCCGGCGCGCTTCGCGAAGCTCGTCACCGAGCTGATGGTTCAGCGACCGGGAACCGAAGCGTAGACGAGCTCGATCGTCACGCGCGACGGGTCGTCGACCCAGAGACAGCCCCAGTCCGGAGAGAACCAGGACGTGCGTCCCTTCCCCGGCACGACGGCGCAGCGCCAGTCGACTCCGAGGAAGGCTTCCCGGAACGCGTCGTGGTCGGCTCCGTCGAGCGGGAGCCGCGTCGGTACGTCGGGCAGCTCGTCGATCCGGTTCGACGCGAAACCCAGCGCGCCCGAGCCGAGGTCGATCACGGGATCTTCCCGCCGCTCCTCGTAGATCGCCTTGCCGCGCTGCACGAGACGGATGCGGCGGCCGGACAGGTAGCTCCCGTTCTCGCGGTAGAAGCGCTGCAGCACGACCCAGGCTTGGAGCACGCCCTCCTCGAGCTCGGCGGGGTCGCGCTCGACGGACTCGATCTCGTCGAGCCGCCAGGCCGTCGCCGGCGTGCCCGCATCGGGCGCGGCGGTCGTCCGGTACAGGAAGCGGCTGCCCGGCAGCCCGGGGTAGGCGGAGTCCTCCGCGAGAAGCCGCGAGCGAAGCTGAAGATCCGCGCGCCAGCCGGTGACCGGGCCGCCGTCGCTCGCCTGGAAGTACACCGGGTGCGCCGGCGCGCCGGTCTCGGGCGGATCGTTCTCCCACGACCGCGCGTAGCGGTAGAGGAGGACCTCGCGCGCCGCGTGCGAGCCGTGCGTCTCCGGCCGCGCGGCCAGGGCGTCGCCCCAGTCGTCGAGGTGGCGCTGCTGGAAGAGCGCCGGCAGGTCGAGCTGGCCGTCCTTCGTCTCGACCTCCTCGAACAAATACTCGCCGTACCAGGCGAGGAACTCCTCGAGCCGCCCGTCGCCGAACCAGTCCGCGATCGCGAGGACCTCCGCCGGGTCGCGGTCGGGGTACTCGAAGACGAGCCGGCGCCAGCGCGTGCCGAGGGTCTTCGAGAGCGCGGCCCGGTCGGCCTTGAGCCGCGCGTCCACGCGCGCGAGCGCTTGCCCGAGCCGGGCGGTCCGGTCGCGATCCGCGCCGGAACCGTCGTCGCGGTTCATCCAGGCGGCGTCGTCGAGCGTGGACTCGAGGCCGCGCGCGCGCTCCAGCGCGGCCGCGGCCTCGCGCAGGTCCGCGAGGCGGAGCAGCGGCTCGTCCTCCGCGGTTTCGGTCGCGACGGCGCAGGCGGTCAGGAGGTCCACGAAGTCCATTCCCGCGATCTCGCGTCCGGCGAAGGTGTCGTCCGAGGACCAGGCGTCGAGGTGGCCGCGCGCCGCCACCGGATCGTCCGCCTCGAGCGCGGCGAGCGCGCGCTCTAGGTAGTCGACCGCGAGCAGCTCGGCGTCGCCGGCCAGGTCGAGCACGCGCCGCGTCTCATTGAGACGGGTGCGCACCTGGAGCAACTCGGCCTGCGAGGACGTGAGCTCGCGCTCCAGGTTCTGTCGTTCGCCCGTGGCGGCCGCGAGCTGGTTCTCGAGCTCGTCGGCGCGCTGGCGCGCTTCGCGTCCCGCCTCCTTCCACCGCTCGAGCTCGCTCCCGAGACGCTTGACCTCGCCCGCGAGCCGCTCCAGCTCGCGCGCGAGCGCCTCGTCGTCGCCCGAGCCGTTGGACACCCGGGGCACGGGTTCGGCGGCGGCGGCGCGCTCGCGCTCGAGCGTGTCCTCGGCGGCGTCCGCGCGTTGCCGCTCGGCCTCGAGTGCCGCGCGCAGCTCTTCCAACTCCTCCGCCGGCGCTTCCGCCAGAACGGCGGACTCGTCGCCGCGTTCGCGCAGCCAGAGCACGAACAGGACGAGCGCGACCAGCGCGGCGGCCGCGGCGAGCGCGTAACCTCCGCGAGCGGGCGGGCGCTGCTCCACCGGCCGCATCGGCGGCAGGGGCTTCTCCGCGGGCCGCGTCACGCGCTTGGGGCCGCGCTCGGTCCGCTTCGGGGCCTTCTTCGCCTCGGCCATGTCGTACGCGAGGTTGGCGGTCGCGTCGCCGATCATCTCGCGGTACAGGACCTCGAGCGCGTCGAAGTCGGCCGGCGCCTCCGCCTTGGCGCCGAAGAGCTCCTTCACCCCGAAGTCGAGAAGCCGCACGCCGACCGCCCAGGGGTTGTCCTTGTCGAACGGCACGCGGTCGAGCAGGAGGACGTTGCCGGAGTGCAGCGCGCCGTGCGCCACGCCGCGCTTGTGGCCGAACTCGAGCGCGGCGACGATCTGGCGCGCGATCTCGAGCGCTCGCGACTTCGGGAGCTTGCCGCGGCGGGCCAGCAAGGTGCGCAGGTTCTCGCCGGGCGTGTACTCGCTCTCGAGATAGACGAGGCCGAGGTCGGTCTGCCCGACGTCGAGCATGTGCTGGATCCGCGCGTGGTCGAGCTCGCGCAGGGGGCGGGCGCGCTCGGTGAGTGCCTCGAAGGACTCCTCTTCTCCGAGCGCGTCGGCGCGCAGGATCTTGAGCGTCGCCGGCCGCTCGCCTCCGTCCCGGTGGTCGAGGACGCGGTAGACCTTGGCCGAGGGGCCCTCGCCGAGGAGACCCTGGACCTCGAACCGTCCGGCGATCCTCGCGGCGGACCCCCGGTCTCGATCCCCCTCGTCGTGCCCTCGCTCGTCCATGGTGCGGGTCTCGAAGCCCGGGCAGAGCGTAGCGATTCGCCCCCGCCTTGGAAGGCGGAGGCGGTGTGCGTTCGGTCAGACTCCCGCGCGGATGCGAGCGTCCGCGCGCCGCCAGAGGCTGCTCTCCGCCGCCTTCTCCCGGCTGCGCGCGCCGAGGAACTGCGCGGCGGTCTCCAGGAAGGCGTAGGGGATCGAGTAGGCGCGCCAGTAGAGCCGCTGGAGCGACGCGAGGTCCTGCCCGCGCAGGAGGTCCCGGTAGAAGCGCCGCTGGCCCTTCCAGCCGCGGAACACCTCGCGCCAGGAGGGGACGTTGCGCAGACCGAAGAGCTCGATCAGGTTGCGGTGGTCGCAGTAGATCCGGCGGAACTCGCGCGTCATGTCGATCCTGTGCGAGTGCTCGACCGCGGCGGTCGGCTCGAAGCAGAGCCCGCCGCCGGCGAGGAGCACGGCGCGGCCCCAGGCGACGTCCTCGCCGAAGGTGCGCTCCGGGAAGGGAATCCGCTCCCAGGTCGAGCGGCGCACCGACGAGGCGACGTTGTCGAAGGCGCTCGCGAGGTAGCGCTCCATCGGCGCGAGCTCCTCGAAGCGCCGGCCCGCGGCCTCGGGATCGCCGTGCGCGAGCACGCGGATCTCGCGCTCCGCGCGGGACGCGCTCCACTGCCGCAGGCGCTCCGCCAGGAGCGGATCGCAGTCCGGCCGCGGAAGCTGGCGCGCGTACACGCCGTCGACCCGCGGGTCGTCGTACGGCGCAACCAGGTTGCGGACGTAGTCCGCGCCGACCGGAACGGCGTCCTGGGTGAGCAGGCAGACGAGCTCGCCGCGCGTGCGCTCGATCGCGAGGTTGCGCGTGCCGCCGTGGTTGAAGGTCTCGCCCGGGATGCGGAAGACGAAGGCGCCGGCGGCGGCCGCGGCCTCCGGCGTCCCGTCGGTCGAGCCGGGGTCGACGACGACCATCTCGAAGCCGCCCTCGACGTCCTGCTCCGCCAGGGCGTCCAGGAGCCGGAGGAAGCGCGGCCCGGCGTTCAGCGTCGGAACGACCAGCGAAACCCGGCGCGCGTCGCGCGAGATGGCGCTCACGGGCGCGATCCTGTCAACCGGTGCGGGCGTGTTCCAGGAGCTTCTCGGCCAGCGCGCGCGACGCGATCACGCACTGGTCGGAGTTGAAGTAGTCGTAGTGCCCGAAGCGCCCGAGCGGATGGATGCCGTTCTGCTCGCACCACTCGATGGAGACGCGGCGGCGCTCGTCGAGGTGGTGGTCGTAGACGATGTAGGCGTACTTCGTGTCGGTCCGGTCGGTGAACAGGATCTCGTCGCGGCTGACGAGTCCGGCGTAGACCATCCCGTCGACCACGTCGTCCTCGAGCTCCTTGCCGGCGAAGGGCCGCCCCCCGGGCGAGGTGACCTCGCAAAGGAAGGACGTCTTCCCCTCGGGCGCGTTGCCGGGGGAGTAGTTCGACATGTACGTGATGCGGTTCGCCGGACCCTGCTCGTGGTGGGGGAAGTACACCCAGGACAGGTTCGGGTGCTCCGCGCGGTCCAGCGCGAGCAGGAAGCACGTGATGTTGTTGAAGGCGAGCCCGCGCATGCAGTCGGCCACGTCGCCCGGGATCCCGTCGACGATGCCGGGCAGCTCGTTCATCGGGATTGTGTTGACGACGCGGTCGAAGTCCTCGCCGTTGACGCGCCAGCCCTCCCCGTGGCGCACGACGCTCTCCACGGGCGTGTTGAGCCTGACCCGATCGGTCAGCGTGCCGCCGATGCCGTCGGTGATCGCCTGGAAGCCGCCCTTCTTCGGGTAGTAGAAGATCGCCTGGTGGACGTAGCCCTCGGTGCGGATCCCGATCGAGGCGCGCAGCACGTCGTCGATCGGCGCGTCGGGCACGCGGCCGGCCACCCAGCCGCTGGTGATGTCCTCGAGCGGCCGCTTCCAGATCTTCTCGTTGTAGGGATCCATGAAGTGGCGCGCGATGCCCTCGCCGAAGCGCCAGTGGATCCAGGACTTGAAGTCCGCCGGCGCTTCCGAGCCGTCCATCTTCCGGCGGTGCCAGGCGTCGACGTAGCCCCTGAGGCACTCGAAGTTGACGTCGTCGGGCAGATCGCCGATCCCGTTCTCGAAGGGGTAGTGCACCCAGCGGTCGCCGAAGCGGATCTTCGTGTTGCGGTCGCGCTTGACGAACGCGTCGTCGCCGCCGGCGCAGTCCTTCATCCACTGCATCACCCCGGCGTCCTTCGAGAAGAGGATGTGGCCGCCGGTGACGTCGTAGGTGTAGCCGTCGACCGTCTTCGAGCGGCAGAGCCCGCCGACGACGGGGCCCGCCTCGAAGAGGTGGACGTCGGACGCGTCGAAGCCCCGCTCGATCATCGTGCGGGCGAGGGCCATGCCGGACACGCCGGCGCCGAGGATGGCGGTCTTCAAGAGGGAGGGGGGAACGGGAGGGGGACGTTCGCGGGCGAAATACCTTAAGGGGGGGTCCGGACGTCCGCCACCATCGGCAGCGGAACCGGGGCGGCTGAAACCTACCTCTCGCGGACCAGGACCTGGCGCGGGAGGCCGGCGCGCTTCAGCGCCGGGCGCGCGTCGCGGAGCCAGCGTTCGCCATCCGTGCGGTACCCGGCGGTGGGCCGCAGATCCGGCTGGAGCTCGGCGAAGAAGCCGTTGAAGGCGCCCATCACGAGCTCGCGGGCGTACTTCGCGAGGCAGGAGGCGAGGGCCACCGGGAAGGACTTGTCCTCCGCCTTCTCGACGATGACGAGCTCCATCCGCCGCGATCCGCCGCGCTCGTTCAGGCGGTACTCGGAACGTCCCTCGTCCTCGGACACGAGCTTGACCGAGGCGTCGGGCAGGCCCTTGGCGAGGAGCGAGCCGTAGTGGGACCGCGCGCCCTGGCGGTCGAGGACGACGCGCGGGCGGCTGCCGCCGTGGGCGTGCCAGAGGTGCGCGAGGACCTCGAGCGTCTTCTCCCAGACGGACAGCGCCTTGTTGGCGGTCTCGTCGTAGGAGGCGTTGAGCTCGCCGGCCGGAACGACGCGGACGCCGGCGTCGACCAGCGTGATCCCGCGGCGCTCCATGTTGCGGGCGAGCAGCGCCGCGACGAGCTCGATCGACACCGCCTCCTGCTCGAGCGGCAGCTCGGGCAGGCGTTCGTACCACGGGTGGCGGCGCACGAGCGCGGCCGCCGGGTGCAGCGCTCCGAAGAGCAGACGCATCGGATCGGTCGGCGGCTTGCCCCGCGCGTCGAGCTGCGCGAGGAAGGCGAGCACCGTGCGCTCTAGCCGCTTGCGCCCGACGGCGTTGCGGGTGAAGACGCGCTTCGAGTCTGCGACGACGAGCTTCTTCCTGTTGCGGCCGGGATTCTTCGCGACGACGTTCGCGAGCAGCCGCCACGGGTTGGCGTGCGGGTCGGGGATGCGGAGCGCGGTGAAGCCGATCGAGAGCGGGCCGAGCAGCGGTCCGAGGCCGGCCTCGTCGATCCCGCAGACGAGGGCGCTCCGCGTCGCGGCGCTCATGGGGTGACGGGCGCCGGCGGAAGGGGCGAGCGGCGGCTGCGCAGGAGGACGACGATTCCGACGACGACGCCGAGGACCGCGACGAGCTGCGACGTCGAGACCGCGCCGCCGAACCAGACGCCTCGCACGTCGTCGCCGCGGAACATCTCGATGAGGAAGCGCGTGATCGAGTAGTGGATCAGGACGACGCCGGTGACCTGGCCGTAGAACCTTCGGCGTTTCAGTACGAGCCAGGCGACCCCGGCCACCATCAGCGCGTTGATGCTCATCCAGGGCTGGGTGGCCCAGAGGACCTCGCCGGCCAGGGCGTCGTCGAAGAGGCTCTTCGGGTGCTCTCGCAGCCACTCGGCGCTCGGCACCGTGAGCGTGATCGGGAAGGGAAGGTCGCGAAAGCGCTCGGGCACGACGCTCCCGTAGTCGTCGCCGACGAGGAGACATCCCCAGCGCCCGATCGACTGCCCGACGAACCCGGCGACGAGGCCCGTGTCCATCCCGTTCATGATGTGCATCTTGCGCCGGCGTCCGGCCCAGGCGCCGAGCAGGATCGCGCCGAAGAGGCCGCCGAACATGACGAGCCCGCCCTCCCAGACGAAGAACACCTTGAGCGGATCGTGCAGGAAGTCGTAGCCGATCGAGAGCTTGGGCGTGAGCTCGTGGTTCTCGGGGTTCTCGACGTACACCTTGTTCAGCGCCGCAGTGCGCGCTTCCTTGGTTTCCGCCTCGAAGTACTCCTGCATCGCCGGCGTCACGTCCGCCGTCAGGTACCGCGACGTCTCGACGCCGACGTACATCAGCCGCGCGCCTCCGATGACGCCGATCAGGAGCCAAACCGCGACGTCGCCGGCGTTCGTGGGGTCGTTCTCGGGATCGGTCCCGTACTTCGCGAGGATCCGGCCCCAGAGCCAGATGCCGAAGAGGAAGCCGGTCGCCACCAGGACCCCGAAGGAGGGGACCTCGAAGCCGACGCCGGGGATCTCGAAGAGGACCGGGTACATGGGCCTGCGCCGGCACGATAGCGCCTCGGGTGCGGAATCCCACTCTTGAACCGGCGGGCGGCGGCGCTATGCTTCCCGCGCTTCGTCGTCGAACGTTCCAGTCGTTCCGGGAAGGGAGCTTCCCGAGGGGATCCACCGAGATGAACCGACCGCCGCGGACCAAGGTCTTCTTGGAAGGCCGCTATCGCAAGCTCACCCGCGACCTGCCGCAGACCGTCTTCTTCTGCCCCGACTGCAAGGGGCACCCGCGCCGCCGCAAGAAGTGCGAGCGCTGCGAGGGCTTCGGCAAGCTGACGCGCGACTCCGTTCAGGAGCTCGTCGCCTGGGTCGTCGGCAAGGCGTTCGGCACCCGCAAGAACAAGTTCCACGGCGCCGGCCGCGAGGACGTGGACGTCCGCATGCTCGGACGGGGGCGGCCGTTCGTGCTCGAGCTCATCGCGCCGCGGCAGTTCGACGTGGACCTGGCCGCGCTCGAAGCGGAGGTCAACCGCCGAAACGAGGGGCGGCTCGAGATCCAGGGGCTCCACTGGAGCGAGAAGGCGCGGGTGGCGCACCTGAAGGAAACGCCGCACGCGAAGGAGTACGAGGCGCTGGTCGAGTTCGAGTCGCCGGTGGAAGCGGCGGTCCTGGAGAAGCTGGCGGGGGAGCGGCGCGAGGTGGTGCAGCGGACGCCCGGCCGGGTTGCACACCGGCGCGCGGACAAGGAGCGGACGCGGTGGATCGTGTTTCGGGCCTTCGAAGCGGCCGACGAAGACGGGAAGCGGTGGCGCGTGCGGCTCGTGACGCAGCACGGCACGTACGTGAAGGAGGTGCTGAGCGGGGAGGAGGGGGCGACGCGGCCGTCGCTGGCGGAGTTGGCCGGGGTGCCGTGTGTCTGCCGGGAGTTGGACGTTTACGCGATTCTAGATGCGGAGGGGAATCCGGAGCCGGAGCCGAGGAACGTGCCGCCGGTGTTTGGGTCGGGGGTTTGAGGGGCGAAGGCAGGGTCAGGGCGTTTTCCCTGCGCGCGAAGCAACGGCCTTTTCTTTGACACGCGAGTCTGCTCGGCGGCGGGGCGTTGAGACCCTCGCCGCGTCGGACGGTGCTGCAGCGCGGGACGCAACGGCCGGGCTTTAAATCGTCTGCCGGACTCGAGGGCGTGTTCCCTGTACTGACTGAAGTGGGCCGCTTCGCTCGCGAGGTGAGAGTGTCAGGGACCTCCGGGCGTTTCGGCGAGGCGGAGCAGGCCGTGGCGTCGCCACGCTTTCCCTAAGAGCCACGTCTTCGGCGAGACGATCGGGCCGAGCCAATCGTCCGGCGTGTAGTCCTTCCAACCGTCG
>JANQEJ010000283.1 GCA_028278425.1 Planctomycetota bacterium
CCTCGGTCAGCACCGGCTCGTCGAACTGCACCAGCGCGGCGCCCGCGGCGAGCAGGAAGTGCAGCTCCTCGCGCAGCACGCGCACCACGTCGTCCGCCAGGGCGGCGCGCGTCGCGTAGGCGCGGTCGGAGATGCACTCCATCCACATCGTGCGCGTCAAGAGGTACGGCCCCGGCAGGGCGACCTTCACCGGCAACGGCGCAAGCGAGCGAGCGAACTCGAGTTCGTGAACCGCCAGCGGCCGGCTGCGCCCGAGCGGGCCGAAGACGGCGGGGTGGCGCACCTTCTCCGCCGGTACGTCGAGGGTCTCGAGCTCCGCCTCGAAGGCCTCGGGGTCGTCGACGTACGGCAGGAGGTCCGTGATCGGGATGAGCTGGCAGTTGTCGAGCAGACCGCCGACGAAGCTCGCGTAGTTGTCGCGGCGCTGCTCGCCGTCGGTGATCACGTCCACGTCGGCGCGGCGCTGGGCCTCGACGGCGAGGCGCACGGCGTCGTCCGCGGTCGCCGCGAACTCCTCGTCGGAGAGCCGGCCCTCGAGGTGCTCGTGCAGGGCGCGCAGCATCCACGGCGGGCGGGGCCAGCTTCCGACCCCCATCACCGCGAGCGGCGGAACCGGTTCCGCCGGCGCGGGGTCGGGCAGCGAATCGGGGACGGCGACCCGGACGATCGGCTCGGTGACGGGGGCGCTCTCCCGCGCGCGCGCCGGCGCGGGAGAGGCTCCGCCGAAGCTGCCCTTGGACACGAGGTAGCTCGTCCGGTCGGGCCGCTCGACGGTGGAGAGCAGCTCGTTGCCCGTGAGCCGGCACCACGCGGGGAGGTCCTCCCGCACGGAGCTCTCGGACGAGAGGATCTCCAGGAGCTCCCCCGGCCGCAGCGGATCGATGTGGCGGCGGATCAGGAGGAGGAGACCGTTGCCGCAGTCGAGGTCTCCCCCGTCGAAGCTCTTGTGTGGCGCGTGCGGATGGTCCGCCACGGTCAGTAGGAGACGCTGGGTGCGCCGCCCGCCATGAACTCCACGAGCTTGGCGCCGCCGACGACCTTGGCGCCCTGGACCAGCTTGCCCTCGTCGAGACCGCGCTTCTTGAAGCACGGCGCGCACGTGTAGATCGTGCCGCCGCCCTCGACGAAGCCCGTCATCAGCTCCTTCAGCGGTGCGAAGCCGTCCTCGTGAACGTCGTCGGCGTAGCCTTCCACGGCGAGCCGGACGCCCTCCGTGCTCAGGAAGACCAGCGTCTCCTGCTCGGAGCCGAGCGCGGCGTTGGCGACGACGAAAGCCACGGTCGCCCTGTCGGTGTTGTCCTTCGCACAGGTCAGGGACACGCAGAACTTGCCCATGGGAGTCTCCTCAGTTCTCGGGTTTGTCGGGTCGGTGTTCGATCAGATACACGGGGTGTTCGGCGCCGCGCAGGCGGTGGCCGGTCAGGCGGCACCAGGCCGGCATGTCCGACGGGGCGCCGGGGTCGAGGGCGATGAGCCGCAGGAGCTCGCCCGCCCGCAAAGGCTTCATTCGCTTTCTGAGCTCTAGCACGAGCTCGCCGCAGGCCATGTCGCCCGCGTCGAACTCCGCTGCAACCTCCAGGTCGTCCAACTCGCTCACGACGGCTAGGGTAGCTCGCGGAACGTGAGCATGCGGGTCCATCCGCTCTTCTCCGCGAGCGGGACACCGTCCGCCTCCACGTGCGCCTTCGGCAGTGCGTTGATCGCGCCGGCCGCGGGCGGCGGATCGAGCAGCAAGTCGCGCCCGCGGTTCCACGTCACGCGGCGCGCGTCCAGGTTGCCGAAGTAATAGTCGACGAGCCGCGGATCGGGGCCGTGATAGCCGTCGGCGACCGTCAGCGACACGCCGGCCTCGGACTCCGCCGTGACCTGGAAGTCGTCGACGAAGATGTCGGCGACCGCGACGTCCAGCGGGATCCAGCCCACCTCCGGAGCCCAGTACTCGATCCAGCAATGGTAGCTCTGGTCGCGCTCCTCGCCGTCGAGCGGGCCTTTGAAGAACGAGCCGTAGACCATGCGGGTCGGCAGCCCGACGGAGCGCGCCGCCGCCGCGTAGAGGCTGTGGAAGTCCGTGCAGTTCCCGGTGCACCGCTCGAAGCAGTACGTGCTGCTCCCGACGCCGGAGGACTTCAGCCGGTCGGGGTCCTTGACCCAGTACTGCACGTGATCCAGCACCCAGTCGTAGAGCAGCCGCGCCTGGCGCGTCGGGTTCGTCTCGGAGCCGACCGCGGATGAGGCCGCGAGGCGGATCTCGGGGGTGATCCGGACGTGCTCGCCCTCCCCGAGGAAGGGCTTCATCGCCTCGAGCTCGCCCGCGGACGGCGGGCGGGTGTCGGCCGGATCGATCGAGGCCGACGCCTCGCGTCGTTCGAGCTCGAAGCTGGTCTCGAGGACGATGCTCGCTCCGCCGGCTTCCACGGCTTCGAGGTAGAGGAACCGGTTGCCGGCCGGGTCTCGCACCTCGCGCGTCGCTACCTCGCCCCCGGAGGCGTCGACGCGAACGTCGAGGCCCGAGACGTCCTGGAGCTCCTCTCCGTCGTCCGGCAGCGCGAACCACCCGCGGAGCTCCTCCGTCCCCTCCGGAACCGAGACCTCGAACCGGTTGACCACGTCGAAGCGGCGTACCTCACCTCCCGTGCCCGCACAGGAGGCGAGGGCGACCGCGCACAGCACCACGAGCGATGACGGTTTCGTCTTCATCTTTCCTGCTCCTCTAGAAGTAGTACGCGATCCAGCCGACCACGCGGTGTGCCTTGCCGTCGTCGAGGCCGACGTAATCGGTCTCCCAGTTGAGGTACTCCACGCCGAAGCGCAGGTCGCCGTAGCGCCAGCGCGCCGCCGTGTACGGCACGCGGTTGTCCGATCGCTGGAACAAGTCCAGGTCGGAGTTCTCGGGGTTGTCGTGGGAATAGCCCGCGTAGAGCGTGCACGCCTCCGTGGCCTTGAAGCCGAGCTCGAGGAAGCCGCCGCGCGACTCGATCTCCTCGCCGGTCGTGGAGTTGACCCCTTGGAGAATGCCGCCCCGGACGTCGCGGAGGTTCTCGCCGGTGAAGTACTCCCCCTTGAGCCAGGCGCGGTCGCGGTAGAGCGGAACCTGGGCATCGATCCCCAGCGAGTGCGAGTCGTAGGTCTGATCGAAACCGGCGCTCAGGGCATCGAACTCTTCCTCCGAATCATGCGCCCAGACGCCGAGCTGGTACTTGCCGCCGGAGTCGGTCTCGCCGTGGTAGCCGACCCGCGCGTGCAGCATGGGCCGGCCGGAGTTCTCGCCGCTGCGAAGACCGCCGAACGCGGTGGAGCCTCCCACCGCACCGGTCAGCGCCGCGCCGACCTGCGTGACGAGCTCGCCGGACCCGATCCCGGTCGCGTTCCTCACCGTGACCTGGGGCCGGCGGTCGCCGAGGTTGCCCGCGCCCCACATCACGAGGTCGTTGTTCACGATCGGATAGAGCGGCGAGATGACGTCCCAGTCCTGGCCGGCGAGCAGGCTCCAGCTCTCCCAGCTCAAGCGGAGGTAGGCCAGCCGCATGCGAACGGCGCTCCGGGAATCCGAGTCGCCGAGGCCGATGTTGTAGAAGTCGATCTCCAACCGGCCGTCGAGGTCCGGCTTGCCGAAGCCTTCGACCGGAGGGCAGGCGAGCCGCAGGCCGAGGCGCGTCAGGCGCGCGGACATCGCGAACTCGTCGTCGTTCTTCTCCGCGACGACGCCGGCGGGAACGCCTGGAGGTGGAGCCGGATCCTCCGACAGGACGGCGAACGGGATCTGCGGGTCGTTCATGCGCGAATCGTTGTACATCGCGTCGAGCCGCAGGAACCCGTAGATCTGGAAGGTGGACTTGGAGGAGACGAGGTCCGCCCAGGTGATCCCCTGGTCGGGCTCCGGATCCTCCTGCGCGGACGGTCGGGCGGCCAGCAAGGCGAGCGCCAGCGGGCAAAGAAGGTAGGACTGCTTCGGTTTCATGCTCTCGGGAAGAAGGGGTTTCGGGATCGAACGCGACACGCGCGGATCCGCTTCCTTCCTTCGAGCTGCCGCCGGTTGCCTCGCCTACCGGCGGGCGAACCGAGGGAACCGACCGGCTCCCGGGCGACGCGCGAAGAGCAGGTCTTCGCGGATCCACCCGGAGCACACTCATGTGTGCGGGAGCGAGGTGAAAGGTCGGTTCCTCACCGCCGAGGAGTATACGGAAAGAGGCCCCCCCAGTCCCCCTAAGCACTGGGAGGGCCTCGGTGATTGCGGCCGGGTTGCCGGCCGCAGCGGACGCCGGCGGGGAGTGTCGCTCCCCGCTGCGGATCGCAGCCCGCGGACGCGGCAAGCGAAACGGACCGACAGCGGGCCCACCGCGGGGACTGAGGAGGAGCGCCCCACCAGCGGCTCCGGCGGCGACGCGATGGAGTTCAAAACGTCGCGACCGGAGGCCACGAGGCTGCAATGCCGCAACCAAAGCGTGTGCTCTGAGTGCGCCGTTGGGTGTAAAGAACCGGCGCCCACCTATGTGGTAGGAGTGTAGGTGAGAAA
>JANQEJ010000289.1 GCA_028278425.1 Planctomycetota bacterium
GACCCGACCCGCGTGCACGGCGCCGTCACGCGCGATCAGCCTGAGACCGACCGTCGTAAGTCCTTGAACGAGGATTCCTGCCGTTCAAGTTGGGCTAGGTCGAACACGAAGCCCTGCAAGTAGAGCTGGGTGCCGACGGCAATGGCTGGGATCGCAAGCGCGGGGCCGACGTGCACGCAATTCACCAGCGGGCCGAGCCAGGAGCCGGAGGTCGCGCTGAACAACCCGTCCGGAACGACGAGGATCCACCCCCCCAGGGCGGGGATGCCGGGGGGTGGGAGCGGCGCCAGCGAGGCGCCAGCGGCGGCGATGGAGGCGGACGGGCAGAAGTTCTCCGAGCGGAGCTCGATACCCAGCGAGGCGAGACCCGTCGCGACCGGCAGCCGGAACCCTCTGGTACCGCCGCCGCCCCTCGGGCCCGTCACGCCGTTGGCGAGCGGGTTCAGCACGGGTTCGCGGAAGGCGATGGTCGCGGTCGGCGTGTCCTCGCGCATGTGCGCGACCGGCCCGCTGGCGATGCCCGCGAGCTGGTACCCTCCGAACTCGGAGTACGGGGTGGTGCCGCCCTCCATCTCGTTCGTCGAGATCTCGTGCTGGTAGACGTAGTTGCCGTCGCCGCAGATCCCGCCGGTGCCGGTCATGCCGCCGGGGAGGAAGTACGTCGTGGCGAGGTTGGAGAAGGCGGAGCCTTCCGCGGAGACGATCACGCCGTTCCCCGGCGTCGTCCCGAGCGAGAGCTCGACCAGGTAGCCGTTGATGAAGCCGGACGGGGGGCACGTGCCTCCGGGGGGGCTGCAAAGGGACGGAGCGATCGTGCACGGGTCGCCGAGGCCCGAATTGCCGAGGGTAACGAAGGTGCCGGCCCCGAAGCCGAGCTGGAAGAAGGCCGGCTCGAGGTTCTCCGGGCTCGTGAAGGAGGGCAGCGCCCGGCCGTGATAGCGGTCGTAGAAGTCCGGAGGGGACGTCCAGTCCGTCGTGTAGAGAACCTCGTCGTAGCCGCTGATCTCCATCGCGAGGAACAGGTCGCCGTTGTGGGCCAGGACTCGGTCCCCCCCGAACGCCTTCCAGAAGAGGTCGCCCGCGATGTCCGGAGGAAAGGTGCCGGTCGGGAGGCCGATGCTGGGGTCGGAGTGTGAGATCAGGAACTCGGGCCCGTTGTGCGCGGGCACCTGGTTGCCGGCCGGACCGTAGGAGACCGGTAGCGGTGGGTTGGGCTGGCCCTGGGCGAGCGCGGGGACTGCCAGGGCGGTGACGGCGAGGAGGGAGAGCACGGATAGCTTCAAGAACGGGTAGCGCACTGAGGGTCCTCCTGCGGTCAGCGTGTGGACGGAGCGCGAGCGGCGCAAGACTGCGGACGTCTGCGCCTCGCCTCCATACGTCCTTCGCGGCAAACGCACTCGGAGATCGACGGAGCCGGCACGAACGGCCGGCGCAGCGGCTAGCATCGGGGCGTGCGCCGAACCGTCCACCTCTCGTTCCTGCTCCTCGCCGCCGCCTGCGGACCCGACGGCCCGCGCGAGCGGCACGCGGCCCTCGAGCGCGATCGCTTCTCGGTCGTGTTCTTCCTGGTCGACACGGTGCGCGCCGACCATCTCGGCTGCTACGGCTACGAGCGCGACACGTCGCCGCGCCTCGACGCGTTCGCGGCGGAGGGCGTGCGCTTCGCGAACTGTCTCGCGCAGTCGACCTGGACCAAGCCCTCGACGGCGTCGATCCACACCGGGCTCTACCCGTCGCGGCACGGCGCCAACCAGGTGTTCTCGGTGCTCGACGGCTCGCTCACGACGGTCGCCGAGCTCCTTTCGGAGCGCGGCTATCGCACGGCCGGCTTCGGCTTCAACGTCTACATCTTCGGCGACGACACCGGCTTCGAGCAGGGCTTCGACACCTTCGTTTCCGTAGAGCCCGAGGGGCGCGCCTACCCGCGCGGGGAGCGCATCGTCGACGCGGCGATCGGGTGGTTGGAGGAGCAGGGCGGCGAGCCGTTCTTTCTCTACCTCCACCTCTTCGACCCCCACATGCCCTACGGGCCGCCCGAGCCGTACCGCGGACGCTTCGATCGCGGCTACTCCGGCGAGCTTCAAGGCGACTTCTCGATGTCGCCGGAGCTGACGCCCGACGCGCTCTCGGCGGAGGACTGGCGCCACGTCGAGGATCTCTACGACGGCGAGATCGCGTACGCGGACGCGCAGTTCGGGCGGCTGCTCGACGCGCTCAAGCGGTTCGGCGTCGCGGACGACACCCTGGTCGTGTTCGTTTCCGACCACGGGGAGGAGCTCTTCGACCACGGCGGCTGGAGCCACACGCCGACGATGTTTCAGGAGCTCCTGCACGTCCCGCTCGTGTGCCGCTTTCCCAACCTCCCGGCGGAGCTCCGCGGCGCGACGGTCGAGGACCTCGCGCAGCAGGTGGACCTCTTGCCCACCGTGGCCGACCTCGTCGGCGCGGAGGTGGACGCGACGCTTCCGGGCGGAAGTCTCCTCGCGAAGGCGCTGGGCGCCCTGCCGGCGA
>JANQEJ010000337.1 GCA_028278425.1 Planctomycetota bacterium
TCCGCCGTTCTTGTTCCGCTCCGTGGCCTCCGATAACTCCGTTTTGGCTCCGTGTTAAACTCCGGGCTCCGCGGTCTCCGCTCCCCTCCGCGGTCTCACTTCGCCGGACCGAACAACTCCCCGAACGCCGTCTAAAGCCGCGTCCCGTCGACGACCACCTCCGTCACGCGAATCGGCTCCCAGGACCGCAGGACGATCGCCGTCTTGTCCGCCGGCTGGCTGAGGAGCCGCAGCCGCCCGAGTTCCACGCCGTCGAGCTCGACGCGGAGGCTGCCGCGGCGGGCGTTGCCGACGACGCGCAGGACCTGCGGCTCGCCGGGGCGGAGGAGCTTCTCCCGCGTCTTGCCCTCGCCGGCGCGCACCGTCGCGAGGAACTCGCGCGCGGTTCCGCCGCCGGCGACCCAGCGGGATTCTCCACCGCCGCCGGGTAGCCCGCGGCCGGTGAGCGCGACGTGCAGGCCGAGGAGCGAGACCACGAAGAGCTGCGGCGGCGCGCTGGCGTCGACGAGCTCGAAGCGGACGGTGACGTCGAGGTCCTGTTCCACGTCGAGCGGCGGCGACTTCAGGATCAGGCGCGCGCCCCAGCGCTGCGCGAGCGACTCCCAGTCGCCGGCGACGCCGTCCCGGCTCCAGCCGACGCCGTCGAAGCGCCAGTCGCGCGACTCCCAGGAGCCGACGTCCTCCTTGTCGAAGAAGAAGGTCATCCGCGCGCGGCCGCGCCGCGGCTCCTCGAAGCGGTCGGGGCCGAAGAGCGCCTCGAAGCTCTGGAGCCGCCGCTCGAGCGCGTCGCGCTTCTCCTCGAGGCTGGAGCGCAGGAACTGCACGCGCGGCGCTTCGCGGTAGTCGTTCAGGAGCTTGGCGATGGCGAGCAGGGCGAGGTCGGGCCGCGCCTGCATCGCGTCGTCCTCGACCTTGGCCAGGAGGTCGTCGATCTTCCGGTCGCGCTCCAGGTTGCGCCGGTCCTGCGTCTCGATCGCGTCGGTGATGCGGTTGTTGAGGTCGACCGCGAGCTCGCCCGCGATGCCCTCGGAGGGCAACGCGCCCGAGTCCAACGTGCTCGCCGCGCGCGACAGGTCGCCCTCGTGGAAGCGGAAGCAGGCGACGAGCAGGCGCTGGTCGGGCGCGAGGTCCTCGTCGAGGGTCGGAACCCCCGCGAGCATGAGCACGTCGTTCGCCCAAAGCGTGCGGAGGTCGATCCGGAAGGTGCTCTTCTCGGCCTCGAGCGCGAAGCCGTCGCCCAGCGGGTCGAGGCCGGCGCGCACGCGCCCCTCTTCGGTGATGCGGCCGCCCTCGACGTGCAGCTCGCGCACCGACCCGTCGGCCGCGACGACGCCCTCGGCGGCGCTCGCGAGGAGCCCTTGCAGCCAGCGCGCTTCCTCGAGCCGCACGTCCACGCGGCGGGCGATCGAAACGCGCCAAGGCCGCTCGGGATCGCCCGGCCAGGACTCGAGCTCGGCCCGGAAGTCGGTCCAGAGGCGCAGCACGCCGCGGTAATCGCGCATCGCCCACAGCGCCTGGTCGAGCTCGCGCTCGACGTCGAAGTCGCGGCGCATCAGGTCGCGGCGCAGGCCGTCCTCGAGCTCGGCGAGCTCGCGTTCCTTGTCCTCGATCAGCCGCAGGAGCGCCGCGCTCGGCCGGCCGGTCGGCATCTCCTCGCGCTCGAGCCCCTGCTGGAAGAGATGATCGTCGAAGGCGGGGCGCAGCTCGTGCGCGGCGGCGACGTCGCCCTTGCCGAGCTCGATCTTCTCGCGCAGCGTGTCCGCGCGGCTCTCGACCCAGCGCTGCAGCTCGTCGTCGTACGCCGCCCAGGCGGCGATGACGGACTGACGCGGCACGATCAGCGCGGTGCGCAGGTCGCCGAAGAGGTCCGCCTCGACGTCGCGCGGGAAGCGGTAGCCGCCGTAGCCCAGCTCCTCGAAGAGCTCCTCCTCCGTGGGGTCGAGCAGCGCGAGCGCGCTGCGGTAGCGCTTCCGGCCGCTCAGCGCGTCGGCCTCGGCGGCGAGGGTCTTGGCGCGCTCGTCGAGCTTTCGCTTGACCGTCGCGGCCGAGGCGGACTCGCGCACGTCGAGCATCGACTCTAGCTCCGCGAGCTTGCCCTTGAGGAAGCCGAAGCGCTCCGTCAGCTCGGTGACGGTGAAGCGCGTGTCCGACAGCTCCGCCGCCAGCCCGACCTGCAGCGTCCGCCGCGCGCCGACGAAGTCGCCCTCGTCGATCATCCGCGGCACGTTGACCGACACGGGGTCGACCGCCGCCTGGACGCGGCCCCGCAGGCGCTCGACGAGGTCGGCGCGCAGCTCGCTCCAGCGGGCGCGGTTCGCCGCGGGCACGCGCGCCTCCAACCCCTCGAGGTCGCGCAACTGCCGGCCGTAGTCCGCCGGCTCGCGCCGGATCCGGGCGGCGATCTCCTCCAGCGGCTCGAAGGCCTCGACCACCGCGTCCGCGGGCTGAACCGGGTCGACGGCCTCACCGCCGAGCCGCCCGACCGCCCACCAGACCGCGGCGAGCCCGAAGACGAGCGCCGCGCCGATGGCCGCCGCGCGGCGCCACGGCGGAGCGGTGCGCTCGACCGGGTCGAGGGCGCGGCGGCTGACCTTCGGCTGGCGCCGCTCGCGCACGCGCTCGAGGTCGAGCAAGAGCTCGCGCGGCGTCTGGTAACGCTCGTCGGGGTCGCGCGTCAGGCATTTGCGCAGGACGAGCACGAGCCCCTTCGAGAGATCGGGCTCGAGGCGCAGCGGATCGGGCACGCGCGCGTGCAGCACGCCGGAGAGCACCTCGGCCGTGCTGTCGCCGCCGAAGGGCGGCCGCCCGCACACCGCGTGGTAGAGCGTCGCGCCGAAGCTCCAGATGTCGCTCCTGATGTCGGCCTGCCGCGGGTCGACCGCCTGCTCGGGGCTGATGTAGTGCGGCGTTCCCAGCGTCCCGCCCTGCGCGGTCAGCGAGGGATCGTCGTCGGCGAAGGCGAGGCCGAGGTCGGCCAGCCACGCGCCGGTCGCGCGGTCGACCAAGATGTTCGCCGGCTTGATGTCGCGGTGGACGACGCCGTGCTCCCACGCGTGCTCGAGCGCCTCGCAAAGCGGGATGAAGAGCCGCAGCGCCTCGCGCTCGCGCAACCGTCCCTCCTGGCGCAGGATCAGCGCGAGCGAGGAGCCCTCGACGAGCTCCATCGCGTACCACCAGCGCCCGTCGGTCTCTCCCATGTCGATGGCGGAGACGATGTGCGGGTGGGCGAGCCGCGCGGTCGTGCGCGCCTCGCGCTGCAGGCGCTGCACGATGCGCTTGTTGCGCGCGAGCTCGGGGTGCAGGACCTTGAGAGCGACCTCGCGGTCGACCGCGAGCTGGCGCGCGCGATACACGACGCCGGCGGCGCCGCGCCCGATCACCCCGACGATCTCGTAGCCGGGGATGGCCGGCCGTTCCGGCTCCGGCCGCGGCAGGTTCACTGTTTCAGGAACCATTGCCTCCATTCCCGGTCGGCCTGGCGGAAGCCGATGCCGAGCGCCTCCTGGAAGGCCTGGTCGTACGCCCGCTGGCGCTCGTGACCGGTCCGGATCACGCGCGCCGGCGCCGGCGGCGCCACGCGGCGCAGCACCTTGTGGAACTTCGGCAGGGCGTTCGGCTGGTGCTCGAGCCACTCGACGATGGCCATCGACTGCGCGATGTCGATCAGCGTGAGCTGGCTGAACTCGAGCTGCGCCAGCTTGTCGAACGGCAACGCCTGGCCTTGCTTGATCACCTTCTTCAGGGCCTCCCGCCACGAGCCGTCGCGCATGATGTTGTCGTCGAAGTCCTCGCGGCCGGTGTCCGACTGCGTGCCCTCGAAGACGTTCACCGAGGAGCGGCAGAACACCATGTTCTCCTCGTGGATGCGTAGCTCGGTGAGGGCCGCCATCCCCTCCTCGTACCAGGGCGGCAGGAGCCGTCCCTTGTAGCCGTGGCGGGAGAGCATCAGGTGTCCGAAGTGGTGGTAGCAGTGTCCGATCAGGTCGCGCAGGTCGCGGTTCCATTGCCGCGCCGACGAAGTCGTGATCGGATCGATCCACACGAAACCGAAGGTCCGTTTCACCGAGGCCGCCCAGCCCTCGGGGATGAAGGTGGAACGCTCCGCGATGAAGTCCACCGACGCCTCGTACTGCGGGCTCGACTCGGCGTCGAACACGTAGAACTCCGCCAGCCGGTCGTTGTACAGCTTGAGGCCGGGCCTGACGTCCCAGTGCTCGTTGAACCAGCGGCGGCCGACGACGAGCCCCTTGTCGATCTCCTCCATCGCCGTCGTCTCGATCGTGCCGATCAGCACCGCTTCCTGTCCGACGTGCGAGTTGACGTTGTTCCGGAGCGCCTCGACGAACTCGGCGATCGAGCGCTTCGCGAGCGCAGCCTCGCGCGCGATCCACTCGCCGTTGTGCTCGGCCAGGCCCTGCGCCCGCATCGCCTCGTCCTTCGGCATCCAGCGGCCCTCGTAGAAGACGAGCCCCTGCTCCAGCTTCTTCTTCTCCTCGGGCGTGACCCAATGGCCCTCGTGCTCGACGAGCCCCTTCTCCGCCATCTCGGCGGCGAAGTCGGCCTTCTGCCGCTTGTCGCGCTCGGCCGGCGTCATCCACTCGCCCTTGTAGCGCACGAAGCCGAGCTTCAGGCGCGCGCCCTCGTGCTCGGGGTCGACCTCGATCGCGCGGGCGAAGATCTTCTCCGCGCGCTTCTTGAGCTTGTTCTCCTCGCACCAGACGCCGAGCGCGTAGAAGTCGTCGGCCGTCTTGCAGGCGGCGAGGCGCTCCTTGTAGATCTGGTCCTTGGTCTTCCCCTTCTTGATCTCGACGATCTGGGAGCGCGGGAACTTGAACGTCCCGAAGCTCGTCTTGATCTCGACCTCCTTCGCCGTCTCGCTGACGATCGTGCCCTCGATGCGCCGCCCGTCGTCGAGGACGAGCACGTCCCCGAGGATCGTCGCGGCCAAGGCGGTCAGAACGAGAAGCACGAGGAGGGGGCGGACGAGGGGGGTCATGGGACCATCGTAACCGGGGGAGTACCCGGTCCGAGGCGGGGTGTTACGGGCCCGCGAGTTGGCGCGTCACGGAGCGTTGGGAGGTGCGGCGCTCTGGGACCGCGGAGGGGGACGGAGATCGCGGAGCCCGGAGGTTTAACACGGAGCCCAAACGGAGTTATCGGAGACCTCGGAGCGGAACAAGAACGGCGGAGTC